>JAFASC010000190.1 GCA_019244955.1 Methylobacteriaceae bacterium
TAAAGACGCCGACACGGGGACCCGGGAAACCGGCTCTCTTCAATGAAGCTTCAGGTATCGGTGACCCTAAGTCCCCGTGTCCTCTTCGCTTCTCTCTCTTTCGTACGCGTTGGCGTGCGGCGGCGATGCCGCGCGCCCGAAAATCGCAGCACTAGGGTTTGCGATCGGTATAGGTGATCCTATACAGCGCCCCGGCATCATCGTCCGACACAAGCAGCGAGCCGTCCGGCATTTCCGCGACATCGACCGGACGCCCAAGATAGCCGCCATTCGGGATGTTCCAGCCCTCGGCGAATGGCTCGCTTTTATCGCCGCTGCCGTCCGGCTTCAGCGTCGAGAAGATGACGCGCGCGCCGACCGGCACGCTGCGGTTCCACGATCCGTGTTGCGCCGAGAAAATCCCGCCGCGATATTTTTCCGGAAACATATGCCCGCGATAAAAAGTCATGCCGAGATCGGCGGCATGCGCGACCTCTTCGATCTCGGGAAACACCACGCGCTCCGGCGGCATCTCGTTGGCGAATTCGCGCGTGCGCGTATGGCCGCCGCCATACCAGGGAAAGCCGAAATTCAGGCCGGCGCGCGGCGCGCGATTGATCTCGCCCGGCGGAATGTCGTCGCCCATCATATCGACCTGGTTATCGGTAAACCACAGCACCTCGTCATTCGGATTGAAATCCATGCCGACGGAATTGCGGATGCCGTTGGCGAAAACCTCGCGACCCGTGCCGTCGAGATTCATGCGAACGATGCCGCCGATCCCGAGCTTCTGGTACAGCGCAACCTTGTTCGCCGGAGTCACATTGTAGGGCTGCCCAAGCGACACGTAGAGCTTGCCGTCCGGCCCGACGCGGCAGACGCGCGCGGAATGGCCGCGGCTCTGCTCCGCGCGCGGGATGAGTTCGCCTTGCGGCACCACAATCTCGGCCTGCAGCGATTTGCTGGCGACATCCTGCTCCGCATTGGGAAAGCGCAGGATGCGGTTTTGCTCGGCGATAAAGAGACTGCCGTCGACCGCAAAACACGGGCCGTTCGGCATGACGAAGCTGATCGACGGCGCAAACGTCTCGACTTTCGCCGCGCGATTGTCACCTGCGGTGATCGCGTACACTTTGGTGCCGGTCGTGCCGACAAAGATCACCTTGCCTTGCGGTCCGACCGCGATATGGCGCGCTTGCGGCACGAGCGCGTAAAGAGAAATCGCAAAGCCCGGCGGCAATTTGATACGCTCGAGCACCTTTTCGATCTGCTGCGCGGTAGAGCCGCTCTGCGGAACTGGTTGCGGCGCGGTATTGTTGGCGGGGAGCGTCGCCGCGTGCGCGGGGGCGGCAATCGTAATCGCAAGAGCGAGCAAAACAGGGTGGGCGTGCATGCGAATTTCCGGACCGAAGCGGGTTGCGCCCACATATGTAGCGCGAGCGCAAAACGACGAGGCTGCGACATGAGGCCTTCCCTGAGCTGATCTCGCGCATGAAAATCGCCACCTTCAACATCAACGACATCAACAAGCGCCTGCCGAATCTCCTCGCCTGGCTCGATCAATCGGCGCCGGACGTCGCCTGCCTGCAGGAGCTCAAGGCCGAGGATCGCGGCTTTCCCGAAGCTGCGATCCGCGCCGCAGGCTACAGCGTGGTGTGGCGCGGGCAGCGCAGCTGGAATGGCGTCGCCATCCTGGCGAGGGGCGCCGAGCCCGTGCTTACGCGCACCGAATTGCCCGGCGACCCTAACGACGCGCAGAGCCGCTATATCGAGGCCGCCGTGCGCGGCATTCTCGTCACCTCGATCTATCTGCCGAACGGCAACCCACAGCCCGGACCAAAATTCGATTACAAGCTCGCCTGGTTCGAGCGCCTGATCAACCATGCGGCGGAATTGCAGAAGAGCGGCGTGCCCGTGGTGCTCGCCGGCGATTACAACGTGGTGCCGACGCCGGCCGACATTTATCGCAGCAAATCGTGGTCGAAGAACGCGCTGGTGCAGCCGGAGCCCCGCGCGGCTTATGCGCGGCTTCTCGACCAGGGCTGGACCGATGCGTTGCGCACGCTGCATCCGGATGAGCCGATATACACGTTTTGGGATTACAAGTTTGGGCGCTGGCAGCGCGATTCGGGATTGCGCATCGATCATCTCTTGTTGAGCAAATCGCTTGCGCCGCGGCTTGTCGCTGCGGGCGTCGACAAGCATGTCCGGGGCGAGGAGAATGCCAGCGATCACGCGCCGGCCTGGATCGTGCTGGAATGACGCGACTCGTTGAATACCGCCTCGCGAAGCATAGCTAAGTCCCGGCTCAACCAGAGGAGATCATGGGTTCAGGCATAGGCACGCTGGCGCTGCAGGTGTTGCAGATCGTCTGGATCGACCTTCTCCTTTCCGGCGATAATGCGGTCGTGATCGCCATGGCCTGCCGCTCGCTGCCGGACGAGCAGCGGCGCTGGGGCATCATCTTGGGCGCCGGCGCGGCGGTGCTGTTGCGCATCGTCTTCGCCGCGATCATCGTGCAGCTGCTTGCGTTGCCGTACGTGCACATCATCGGCGGCGTGCTCTTGCTTTGGATCGCCGTGCAACTCGCGCTGGATGAGCACGCCAAGCACAAAGTCAAAGCGCGTTCCAGCCTTTTCGGCACCGTCGCGACGATCGTCGTTGCCGACGGTGTCATGTCGCTCGACAACGTGGTTGCGATTGCCGGTGCCGCGCGAGGCTCGCTGGAGCTGATGATCTTCGGCTTGCTTTTATCGGTGCCGCTGATCGTGTTCGGTTCGACGCTGCTCCTCAAATTGCTCGAGCGCTTCCCGATCATCGCCTGGGGCGGCGCGGCACTCCTCGGCTGGATCGCCGGTGAGATGATTGCGGCGGAGCCGCTGGTCGATCGCTGGCTCGATGAAGGCGGGCTCGCCCATTGGTTTGCAAAGGTGCCGATCTATCCGGAGTTTTTCGTAGAGATCGCCGGGATTGTCGTGACACTGGGGATTGCGGGTATCGCAAAGCGGTGGCGAAATGCCGATGAGCCCGCCGAGAGTTAAACGCGCGCCGTATCGATGCGGGCAAACGGCCGCGCGTTTTCAAAGGCCCGTGCCGCTGCGAGCACGCGGCCATCCTCGTGCGAGGGGCCGACGATCTGCAGGCCAAGCGGCAGGCCGCCGCGCGTGAAGCCGCAGGGCACGCTCGCCGCTGGCTGCTGCGTGATGTTGAAGGGATAGGTGAACGGCGACCAATCGATCCAGTGCGTCATGCCGCTGCCGGGCGGCACGTCATGTCCTACCAGGATTGCCGGCAGCGGCATTTGCGGCGTCAGCAAGAGATCGTAATGTTCGTGAAAGCCGGCCATTGCGAGCGCCACATTGGCGCGCTCGGCGGAAGCGGCGATATAGTCGCCGGTTGCAACCTTTGCGCCGGTATCCGCATCGCGGAGAAAGCCCGGATCGCACTGCGTGCGTTCATCGGCGGGAATGCCGTCGCGGATGAACGCGGCGACCGCCTTCCACAACGTATCGATGATTGCTCGGCAATCCGGCAGCTTCGGATCGGCCACTTCCACACTCGCGCCTAATTCGAGGAATGTCTGTGCCGCTTTCTCGCACGCTGTCGCGATCTCCGGATCGACATTCATCTCGAGTCCGAGTTTCGGCGAATAGGCAATGCGCAAGCCTGCGACGCCGCGATCGAGGCCGATCGTGTAATCCGGACACGGCGTATTCCACGCCAGAAAATCGCGGCGATCCGGCCGTCCGATGATCGACAGCATCAACGCCGCGTCCTCGACGCTGCGAGCGATCGGTCCGATATGCGCCAGCGCGCTGAATGGCGACGCGGGATAGGCGGGCACGCGGCCAAACGAGGGTTTGATCCCGAAGACACCGCAAAAAGCCGAGGGGATACGGATCGAACCCGCCGCGTCAGTGCCGAGATGGAGTTGGCCGAGGCCAAGCGCCGCGGCGGCCACGGCGCCGCCCGACGAGCCGCCGGTCGAGCGATCGAGCTTCCAGGGATTCCGCGTGATGCCGGTCAACGGCGAATCACAGAGACCCTTCCAGCCGAATTCCGGAAGCGTGGTCTTGCCGATAATGATGCAGCCTGCTTCCCTCAGCCGCGCCGCTGCCGGTGCGTCTTCGGTGGCAGGTGCGTCGGAACTCGTCTTCGAGCCGCGCCGCGCCGGAAAGCCGGCGAGCAGGATGTTGTCCTTGATCGTCGTGACAAGCCCGTCGGCAGCGCTCAGCGGCGCGCTCTTGCGCCAGCGCTCTTCGCTGGCTTTGGCCTGCCGGCGAGCGCCGTCGCGATCGAGCACAAGGAAGGCGTTGATCTTCGGCTCTTCGCGCTCGACACGCGCCAGCACCGCGTCGAATAATTCGACAGGCGACAGTTTGCACTTGGCAAACAAGGCGGTGAGTTGGCGTGCGCTCAGCGCAAGCGGATCATTCATCGTGCATTACGCCGCATCCAGGATGATCTCACGCCGCCAACCGCCGTTTCGTGGCCTCATAATCGGCGACGAGGCGGGTAACCACTTCCGCTGCGGGAAGAATCTCGTCGATCGTGCCAACGCCCTGGCCCGCACCCCACACGTCCTTCCACGGCTTCACGCGGTTCGAGCCGAACGTCATCGAATCCTTCTCGCGCATCGGCAGCTCCTCCGGATTGAGACCCGAATTGACGACGCTCTTCTTCAGATAATTGCCGTGCACGCCGGTGAAATACGGGGTGTAGAGAATGTCGGCGGCTTCCGAGCCGAGGATCATATGCTTGTAGCGCTCGTCGGCGCGCGCTTCATGCGTGGCGATGAAGCGCGTTCCGATATAGGCGAAATCGGCGCCGATGGCTTCCGCCGCAAGCACCGCGCGGCCGGTCGTGATCGCGCCGGAAAGCGCGATCGGCCCGTCCCAGAATTTCCGCACCTCCTGGACGAGCGCGAAGGGTGAGAGCGTGCCGGCATGGCCGCCGGCGCCTGCGCAAACCAAGATCAGCCCGTCAACGCCGGCTTCGATCGCCTTTTGCGCGTGCCGGACGCTGATCACGTCGTGGAAGACGACGCCGCCCCAATCGTGGGCGCGCGGGGCGATCTCGGTCGGCGCAGAGAGGCTGGTGATGATCATCGGCACGCGGTAGCGCGCGCAAAGATCCATGTCGTGCTGGAGGCGGTCATTCGATTTGTGGATGATCTGATTGACGGCAAAAGGCGCGGCTTTCGACTCCGGATTTGCCGCGTCGTGCGCCTTGAGCTCGGTCGTGATGCGTTCGAGCCATTCCTCGAGCTGCTCTTTCGGCCGTGCATTGAGGGCCGGAAACGAGCCCACCACACCCGACGTGCATTGTGCAATGACGAGGTCGGGATTGGAAATGATGAATAGCGGCGCGCCGATGACCGGCAGGCGCAGATTTTTGAGAATGTCAGGCTTGGACATCGCTTCTGTCCTCGGCGGGCTGCCGCGAGCGCGCCGCCTTGAAGACGCCGCTCGCCTTTGCAACTAGCGTTCCCTCCTCGTCATGCACGTCCGCCTCGACAAAGACAAGGGAGCGTCCGGCCTTCACGATGCGGCCCTCGGCTTCCAGCGTGCCGCGGCCGGGCGAGATGAATTGCGTCTGGATGTCGAGTGTCATGACCGCGCTCTTGTCCGCGCCGGAGCGGGCCGCCGTGCCCAGAGCGACGTCGATCAGCGTCATTGTGACGCCGCCATGTGCGATCCCGAGCTGGTTCATGTGATGATCTTCGAGCTTCACCCGCAGGCGCGTCCGCCCTGGCTCGGAGGAGACCGGCTCGATCCCGCAAAAGTGCACGAAGGGAATATGGGCGCCGAATATATCAGGCCTGCTTTCCTCGTGCTGGTTCGTTTTGCTTGCAGCATCACTCATCTCGTCATTCCACCAAGGACGCCGCGCAGAACCGCGCGCGCGATCTGCGTGCCGGCGGAGCGCGCGGCCGATCGAACCGCGGAGCGCATCACCAGTTCGCCTGTTGACATGCGCTGGCGCCCGCGTCCGGCGGTTTGTTGGCTCTGACCGCCCAGAATGCCGCCGAGCATGCCGCCGATTTGTCCGAAAATGCCACCACTGCCGCTCGCGGCAGCACTCTCCTGGGTTGGCGCATTCGGAGCGGGGCTTGCTGGCGCGGGGCTCGCCGGCGCCGCTCCGGCCTTCGACATGCGGCCGCTGGCGCGGTCGCGCAAAATCTCGAAGGCGGACTGGCGATCGATGGTCGTGTCGTACTTGCCGCGAAGCGCGCCGGCGTTGACGATGCTTTGCCGCTCATCCGCGCTGATTGGGCCGACGCGCGACGAAGGTGGGGCGATCAACGTACGCGCCACCATGCCTGGCGTGCCCCGCTCTTCCAGCATCGACACGAGTGCTTCGCCGACGCCGAGCTCCATGATCGTCTTTGCGGTGTCGAAAGCCGGATTCTGCCGGAACGTATCGGCGGCGGCCTTGACGGCTTTCTGGTCGCGCGGGGTGAACGCGCGTAAAGCGTGCTGGACGCGGTTGCCAAGCTGGCCGAGCACCGTCTCTGGGACATCGAGCGGATTCTGCGTGACGAAATAAACGCCCACGCCCTTCGAGCGGATGAGACGCACGACCTGCTCGATCGCGCTCATGAGCTCTTTCGGCGCATTGTCGAAGAGGAGATGCGCCTCGTCGAAAAAGAAGACCAATTTCGGCTTTTCGGGATCGCCGACTTCCGGCAATTGCTCGAACAATTCGGACAGGAGCCAGAGCAGAAACGTCGCGTATAGACGCGGCGAGCGCATGAGCTTTTCCGCCGCGAGCACGTTGACGATGCCGCGCCCGTCGCGATCGGTTTTCAGAAAGTCGGAGATTTCCAGCGCCGGCTCGCCGAAAAACTTGTCCGCACCCTGGTTTTCGAGGACGAGCAGGCGGCGCTGTATCGTGCCGATCGTCGCCGGGGCGACATTGCCGTACTTCGTCGTCAGATCGGAGGCGTTGTCGGCGGCATATTGCAGGACGGCGCGTAAATCCTTGAGATCAAGAATGAGCAGGCCTTGCTCGTCGGCAATGCGGAAGACGATGTTGAGGACGCCTTCTTGCGTGTCGTTGAGCTCGAGCAATTGCGCGACGAGAAGCGGCCCCATTTCCGAGATGGTGGCGCGGACGGGATGGCCCTCTTCGCCGAAAATGTCCCAGAAGGTTACGGGGAAGCGATCGGGCGTGTAGGTGATGCCGATATCCGCCGCGCGCTTCGTCAAAACGGCCTTGCCGTCGCCCGGCATGGCGATGCCGGCAAGATCGCCCTTGACGTCGGCGGCGAAAACCGGCGTGCCGGAATTGGAGAAACCTTCGGCGAGGAGCTGCAGGGTCACGGTCTTACCCGTGCCGGTCGCGCCGGTGACGAGGCCGTGGCGGTTGCCGAAGCCAAGCGTCAAGTATTGGTAGGATTGATCGCTTTTGCCGACGAGGATTTTGCCGGGCTTCTCAGTGGGGTCGGCAGGCTCTGAAGCGGGCATCAGCAGGTCCGGCAGGAAAGATCGGTCACCGGTATAGAAAGTGCCCGCGCGCTCTGTCCAGCCTGTTGCTTTTGTCCGTCAGTGCGGCGACAACGGGAGGAACTATGACCGGGAGCCATAGACATGGACGAGCTGATTGATCGCGTTGCGAGCGCCACGGGGCTTGATGCTGCAACCGCACGGCAAGCGGTTGTCCTCATTTTAAGGTTTTTGGCGAAAGAAGGCCCGGCTGAGGACGTTGCGGCGCTTTCGGCTTCGATTCCGGGTGCGCAGGGGGCGATCGACGCTGCGGAAGCAGAAGGCGGGGGCGGGCTGGGTAGCCGCCTCATGGGAATGATGGGTGCGACTGGCGGGTTGATGGGACTTGCCGGCAAGCTCACCGGTCTCGGACTCGGCATGGACCAGATGCAGGGAGCCGGCCGCGAGATTTTCGCCTATTGCAAGGAGAAAGTCGGGGAAGAGCGTCTCGGCCGCATCGCCGGCAGCATTCCCGGCCTGTCGCAGTTCGTCTGACGCCTCGCGATGGCGGTGAAGCGCATCGTCGCCAACATTGCCGCCGAGAACGTGGAGCAGGCCAAGGCCTTCTACGTCGACATTCTCGGTCTGCATACCGCCATGGATCACGGCTGGATCGTGACGTTTGCGGCTCCGAGCAGCGCAGCGCCGCAAATCAGCGTCGCGACGGAAGGCGGATCCGGAACACCAGTTCCCGATATTTCGATCGAGGTCGATGACCTCGACGAGATTTATCGCCGCGCCGTCGCCGCAGGCGTGCCAATCGAATATGGACCGAAGCACGAGCCATGGAATGTGCGGCGCTTCTACATGCGCGACCCGTTCGGGCGCTTACTCAATATTCTGATGCACGACTGATCACGTTCCGGGTAATGAGTGCAGCTCCGGGAAGAAGTAGTCCTTCCAGCTTTTCACGTCGCTCTTCACCATGCCGGCGCGATGCATGTAGTCGGCGATCTTCATGGTGTTCGTCGGGGTTTTTGTGTAGAGGAGGTCGTGGGCGGTGATAAGCTTCGTCAGCTCATCGGCTGAAATCTTTTCCTTCGTTGCAGCAAGGTAGACATCGGCCGCCTTGCGTGGGTCGTTTTTGATCATGTCCATGGCCACGTCCATCGCCGCGGAGAAAGCTGCCATGACCTTCGGATTGGCGTCATGGAACTTCTTCGTGCCGAACACGACCCCGTTGCTGACCGGGCCGCCGATGACGTCGCTTGAATTGAGCACCGGATGCACGTCAGGCATTGCCAGTTCCATCGCCAGGAAGGGCGGCAGCGAGAAGTGGCTGTTGATCTGGTTCTTCGGGTCGCTCAGCGCCGCCGCCGCATCGGGATGACCGAGCTGGACGGTGATCGAATCGAACTTGTTGCGGTTCTCGAAGCCAAACTGCTTTTCGCATGCGATCTGCAGGACGATCGCCTGCATCGACACTTTGACGGTCGGCACGGCAATTCGGTCGCGGTCGGTGAAGTCTTCGAGCTTTTTGACGGCGGGATCGCGGGTGACCAAAACCATCGGCACGGCGGAGGCGCCGGCGACCCCCTTTACCTCGCCTTTGGACTTATCCCAGATCAGAATGAGATTGCTGACACCGCTTGTCACGAGATCGACATTGCCGGACATCAAAGCGTCAACCGAGGCGCCGCCGCTGGTCAGCGTCAGCCATTGCACGTTGAGCTCGCCGATGTCGGCCTTTTTGGCTTGCTCTTCAACGAGCTTCAGATGCTCCATAATGATCAGCGGCAGATACACGGTGCTCGGCTGGTGGGTAATGCGCAGCTGGGCGGTTTCGGCAAGTGCCGGCGTGCTCAATCCGGCTGCAATGACGAGCGGTGCGATAAAACGAGCAAGCTTCAAGACGTCCTCCCCTTTCGGCTTCGTCGTGTTTGGCCTGATGTCTACAGTAGTTCCAGCCGGACTTAAAGCGCCGGCAATCCTTCAAGGCTTCCGAGCACGGCGTGGGGCGAGAGGTCGGCATATTCATCCGGGTGTCCGGCGCGATTGATCCAGACCGTGTGGAAGCCGAACTTTCGCGCGCCGGCAATGTCCCAGCGGTTCGAGGATTGAAACGAGATAGCATCGCGCGGTGCGCCGAAGGCGTCGTCAACAAGCGCGTAGGTTTCCGGCGCGGTCTTGAACCGATGCACCGCATCCACTGACAGAACGCGGTCGACGAGGTCGGCGAGCCCGGCGCTTTCAACCGCACTCGCGAGCATGTCGGGCGTGCCGTTCGACAGGATTGCGGTACCGGCACCGTTTTCTTTTAGCTTGCGCAATGCCGCCGCCGCATCGGGATAGGCATCGAGCCGTTCGTAAGCTGCGAGAAGCTTTTCCCGCAGCGGCACTGAAATGCCACCGAAACGCGCTGCTGCGTAGTCGAGCGCTTCGACCGTGAGCGCGCGGAAGTCCCGATACTCGCCCATCAGGGTGCGCGTCCAGGTATATTCGAGCTGTTTTATCCGCCACATGTCCGACATCTGCTCGGCACGCTCGCCGATCTCATGCCTGAACCGCGCAATCGCCGAGTGAACGTCGAACAAGGTTCCGTATGCGTCGAAGACATAGATGTATTTGGTCATATCATACCGGTCGCGGCGAGATGCGTCCGCTGAAATCCGCAAAGCGGATTCCGAGCGCGCGTAAGCCGAACAGCAAAAATCCGCAATATACGACGCCGCCCGCAAGCGTTAGCACGATGAGCGTGATCTCGTTGGCGAATTGGAGGCCGGTCAGCGCCTGCTCGATGGGCGCGCGGCCCCACAAGCCAACGTTGGCGAGCACGACTGCGCCGGCAGCCGTCGCAAAGGCCGAGCGCGCAAAAACGTCGTCAAACTGCATGGCACCCCGGCGCAGCGCGAGAACAACAAGCAGCAAAAGATTCAGCCACGCGCCAATCGCCGTCGCAAAGGCGAGCCCCGGCGCACCAAACGGCCGGAACAGCATGATCTTCAAGGCGACATTCACCGCGACGGCGGCAAGGGCGATGATCATCGGCGTGGTCGTGTCGCCTTCTGCCTGAAAGCTCGCAACCGCCGATCGGATCAGCACGATGGCGAGCAGTCCGACCCCGTAGGCTGCGAGCACGCCAGCCGCGGCATCTGCCTCCGCAATGGTGAAACGTCCCCGCACGAACACCGCACGCATGACAAGATCCGGAACGACCAGGAAAGCGACAAAGAAGGGTGCTGCCAAAGCGAGCGTTAACGCCATCGTGCGGTTTTGCGCGTGGCGCGCGCCGGCGGGATCACCGGCGGCGAAGAGGCGGCTCATCTCCGGCAAGAGCACAGTACCCGCGGCGATGCCGATCACCCCAACTGGCAATTGATAGATCCGGTCCGCGTAATAGATCGAGGATGGGCCGCCGGTCGGCAGCAATGAGCTGATGATCGTGTCCGCGAATAGGGCGATCTGGACGCCGCCGGCGCCGATCACTGCCGGCCCAAGTGCACGGAAGAAGCGCCGCACGTCGTCGCTCCAGTACGGCTTTTCTATTCGCTCCAATATGCCGGCGCGATGCGTGGCGATCGTCATCAGCGCGAGCTGCAGGACACCGGAGACGGTCACACCGACGCTCGCCGCAACGCCGGCATCCGGAAACAGAAATGCGAGCGCGACGAAGACAATCATCGTCAGATTGAGAAGGACCGGCGCGAACGCGGCGGCGGCAAAATGGCCGTTGGCGTTGAGTGTCCCCGATTGCAGGGTGACCAGCGTCACACAAAGCAGATAGGGAAAGGTGATCCGCGTCAGCATCACCGCGCGCGTAAATTTTTCCGGATCGCTTTCGAAACCAGGCGCAAGCACACGCACGAAGCTCGGCGTGAAGGCCAATGCGAATGCCAGAAAGACGAGCTGTGAAATCAGCAGCAGCGTGAAAATCTGACTCGAGAAACGTTTTGCCTCTTCACGCCCCTGCTTCTGCAGCGCGCGCGAATACGCCGGCACGTAAGCCGAATTGAATGCGCCCTCGCCGAAAATCGCGCGGAAATGATTTGGCAGCCGAAAGGCGATCACGAAGGCATCCGCGAGCGCGCCGGCGCCGAGCACCGCCCCAAGAAGAACGTCGCGGAAAAAGCCGCTCACGCGTGAGGCGATGGTCCAACCGCCGACAGTGAGCAGGCTCCGCAGCATCTCGCGGCTCAGACCTGCGTTTCGCTGTGCTCGGCGCTGCTCACTTCATGCTGCTCGCCACCGATACGTTCTGCAACCAGATAGAGCGGCCGCCGCTTCACCTCCGCGAAAATTCGGCCGATATATTCGCCGAGAACTCCGAGCGACAGAAGCTGGATCCCCGAGAGGAACGTCACGGATACGATAAGCGAGGCGAAACCTGGCACGTCCACCCCGTAAAACAATGTGCGAAGCAGAAAATACAGAGTGAGCGAGAGCGACAGAAACGAGATCGCAAACCCTATATAGGTCCACACCCTGAGTGGAATGGTGGAGAAGGACATAAGTCCATCGAGCGCGAACCGCGTCAGCTTGCGGTAGGAGAATTTTGACGTGCCGGCGGCGCGCTCCGCGACATCGTAGGGCACGCCGATCGATTTGAACCCGATCCACGCGTAGAGGCCCTTGGAGAAGCGCGCGCGTTCGCGCATGCGAGCGAGCGCTTCGATCGCCTGCCGGTCGAGGAGCCGAAAGTCGCCGGCGCCCGGGGGCAGGTTGGTTTCGCCGAACACGTCGAAAAGATGATAGAACCGTTGCGTCAACGCGCGCCGCAACCGCGAATCGGCATAGCGATCTCGACGTTGCGCGAACACATTTTTATATCCCTCGCGCCATTTGGCGACGAATTCAGCGACAGTTTCAGGCGGATGCTGCAAGTCGGCGTCCATCACGATTGCCGCGCGCCCGGCGGCATGATCGAGACCTGCGGCGATTGCGATCTCCTTACCGAAATTGCGGCTGAACGAGATCGCAGTGATGCGCCGATCCCGCGAATGCAGCTCGCGCAGAACATCGAGTGTGTCGTCGTTGGACCCGTCGTCGACGAAGATGACTTCGAAGCCGCGCGCGGCGTGTTCAAGAACAGGTAAGAGCCGCTGCAACAGCGGCCGGATGTTCTCGGACTCGTTCAGCACCGGAACAACGACGCTCAATTCCGGCTGCCAGCCCTCACGGCGATCGAGCATCGCAACCTCGTAAACCGTCCACCGCGTGCACGACGCCCGCCACAGATCTCATAGTCCCAGCGTCTTCTTCGCCCAATGAACCACCGTATCATCATTCAGGAAATTCAGCACAAGCGATTCTACATCCGTGTGATGATCGCCATCGAAGACCGCTGTTGCAACAATTGCATCGCAACTGTCATTGAAGGCAATGGTGAGCGCCGACTTCTGTCGTACAAATGATCCAACGAAGAAGTAGGGCCGGCTGCGCCCCTTCATCCAACCGACTTGAATCGCTCGACCCGGCGCCGCAGCCTTCTGCTCGTTTCTGAACAGGTCGAAATCCGCCAGGCGCTCCAAGTCCTCGTCGTCTGCAACCCCATTCGTGCAGTTGCAGAAGCCAATTTTGGGGCGCAAGTACACGCCGATTTCGCTTCCGCAGTCGCTTGCCGTGCAAATGAACGCCTTTCCGACACCCCACTGATCGATCGCGAAAGGCCAATTGGCCGCGCTCCAGACGGGGTGTACCTCGGCCACAGCTTGGCGCGTCGGCACCGCCGCAAGATACAAAGCGGCGCCCACGCCAAGGGCGAGCAGTGCGAGGGTCGGGATCAGCGACTTTCGCATATACGCTGCTTTAGAAGGCAGGACATTATAAGCAACGATACAGCATCGAGCGTGCAATTGAAACAAACCCGCAACAGCAGCCGGACGCCATTCTGCGCGGTTGCAACATCCTGATGTTTCGCTTCGCCCTTTGCGCTGACGACTATGCGCTCACTCCGGGCGTGAGCCGCGGGATTTTGGAATTGCTCGGCGTCGGTCGTTTGACGGCCGTCTCGGTCCTGGTGACCGCGCCCGACTGGGCGAGGGGAGCCGGCGAACTTAAGCAGTTCGCTGCGATCGCGGATATCGGGCTCCACCTCAACCTGACCCTGGGTGGACCCGTTGGTGCCATGCCCGGGCTCGCGCCCGCAAATCGGTTTCCAGCCCTCGGGCCTTTGATCCGACGGTCGCTGCTTGGCCGCTTGTCGCTGGCGGAGATCGCCGCAGAGATGGCCCGTCAGATCGACACTTTTGCGCAGTATTTCGGGCGCTTGCCCGACTATGTGGACGGCCACCAGCACGTCCATGCGCTGCCTGGCATCCGGGATGCGCTGCTGCAAACGTTAGGCGAGCAAGGTCTCACGGGTCGCCTTTGGGTGCGTGACCCCGGCGATCGGCTGCATGCGATCGTGGCGAGGCCGCTTAGGCGTAAGGCCCTAGCCGTAGCCGCTCTTGCGTCCGGGTTTGCGAGCCGGGCCGCAGCCTGCGGTTTCGCGCTCAACAAGGGATTTGCCGGCTTTTCCGACTTCGACCCTTGCGGCGATTACGCCGCCATCTTCGCCGCCTCGCTGCGTTCCCCCGGACCGCGGCACCTCGTCATGTGTCATCCCGGGCATTCGGACGAGACGCTTGCCCGGCTGGACCCCGCAACGTCCAGCCGGGATGCCGAACTCGCCTTCCTCTTATCGCCCGGGTTCCCGCAGGTACTTGCGGCACATTCCGCAGGGTTAATGCGCCTTTCCGAGCTGCCTTCCTCTCATTAAGAGGGGCTTAAGCGGATGCCTCTAAGCTTACGCGCTGATGGCGTTCGCTGTCCGCGGCGGTGCCCGTGCCGAGTTCCGGGAATGACATTCATCACCGAAAAGGCTCCCATACCGCTTCCATTGGGCAGCTGGGATAAGACCAAAACGCCCGCGCGGCGCGCGGCATCGCTGCAGCGCATTCTGGTTGCGGTGGTCACCTGTGTTGTCGGAGTGGTACTCGCCTTGGTCATCGCCGCGGCGGCTCTCCACGATTCAAGCCGCGCTCACCAGGACTTGCAGGATCGAGCTATATTGTCGCTTGACCTAGTCTCCCTGGCTCTCGGCGACGCGGTGACGCGCCAGGACAAAAACCTCATCAGCCGGCTGCTCGCGGGTTTGGCGACAAACGACGATTTCGTCTGCGCGACGATCATCGCTCTCGATGAAAAGGTCGTCGACCATGCCGCGACCAAGCTCGAGCAACGCGTTCCAACCGCGGCCGATCTGAAGAAGCTGACGGCTGCTTTGGGTGAAACTATGCCGCCGGGTCGTCGGCTCGATCTTACATTCGATCGCGCGATCGCTTTCGTCCAGCCGCTTTACGGCGACGATGGCCATACCGTCGCTACCCTGTTTGCGCGGTTTTCGACCGAGCGCGCGATCACCGAGTACATGCGCAGCATTCTCTATGACGCCGTCGCCGGCCTGCTCGTGCTGGTGACGGTCGCACTCCTGCTCCACGTGCTTGTCGCGCGCGTCACGGCGCCGCTCACTCAGCTTACCGAGGCGATCCACAGCCTCGGCGCAGGAAACTTGTCAATCGCGGTCCCCGGACGCGAACGCAAAGACGAAATCGGCGCTTTGGCGCGTACCGTGCAATATTTCCGCGACAGTCTGACCGACCGCCAGGCGTTGCAGAAGGATGTCGAGCAACAGCGCACCGAGGCTGAAGGGCGCCGCTCACAGCTCGAGACGCTGATCACCGATTTCCGGCTCGCCGTGCGCGAGGCGTTGCACGAGGTCAATCTTCATTCCGATCAGATGACGCTTGCCGCCGACAGCTTAAAGACCATTGCGACGGAGAGCAGCCACCGCGCCCAGGCAGCGGCGGCTTCAACCTCGGAGGCCTCTTCCAACGTCAATACCGTAGCGCGCGCGGCGGAAGAACTCTCGGCCTCGATTGCGGAGATCGAAAATCAGGTGACACGCACCCGCGCGGTGGTCGTCGATGCCTCGCGCGTAACCGCCCATACGACGGAGGCGATCGGTGGTCTTGCGGAAAAGGCCAATGAGATCGGCGAGATCGTCGGCCTCATTCAGGCGATTGCCGCGCAGACCAACCTACTCGCCCTGAATGCCACCATCGAAGCCGCCCGTGCGGGGGACGCGGGGCGCGGTTTCGCGGTCGTCGCACAGGAGGTCAAATCACTCGCCGGTCAGACCGCGAAAGCGACCGAAAGGATAGCCGAACACGTCGAAGCGATCCAAAACGCGACTTCGGGTGCGGTCGAAGCGATCCGGTCGATCGCTGCGACGATGAACCAAGCCGAAGGCTTTACCGCGGGCATTGCGGTTGCGGTGGAGGAACAGGCCGCAGCCACAAACGAGATTTCGCGCAGCGTCACCGAGGCGGCGCTCGGGACGCAATCGGCCGCGCGCCACATGGAAGGTCTGAAACTCGCGGTCGGTGAAACCGACCAGTCGGCCGCGCAGGTTCATCAGGCAGCGACCGACGTCACCCAGCAGAGTAAGAATCTCAGCGAGACGGTCGAAACATTCCTGCTGGGAGTCGCCGCCGCGTGAGCCGGCGGCGCCCGCTGACCTATCTTGCTTCGCTCAGCATCTTCTCGACATGCTCCCAATTGACCAGATGGTCGAGGAACGCCTTCAGATAATCCGGCCGCCGATTGCGGTAATCGATGTAATAGGAATGTTCCCACACATCGACGCCGAGGATGGGTTTGGCTCCATGAACGAGCGGGTTCTCGCCATTCGGGGTCTTCATGATTTCGAGCTTGCCGTTCTTCGCTGCAAGCCAGGCCCAGCCGGAGCCGAATTGCGTGACACCGGCCTGGACGAAATCTTCCCTGAATTTATCGATGGAGCCAAGCCCATCGATGATCGCCTTTTCGACTGTGCCCGGAATCTTGGTGCCGCCGCCGTTCGGCTTCATCCATTTCCAGAAATGGATATGGTTGTAGTGCTGGCCGGCGTTGTTGAAGAGCGGCTGGTTGCCGTACGAGTCTTTGACTACCTCTTCCACCGATTTGCCTTCGTACTCGGTGCCTTTCATCAAGTTGTTGCCTGTCGTGACATAGGCCTGATGATGCTTGTCGTGATGGAATTCCAGCGTCTCCTTGGACATGTAAGGCTGGAGGGCGTCATAGGCGTAGGGCAGGGGCGGCAGCTCAAACGACATCGCAGGTCTCCTCGCAGGATTTCTCTATCGGCCCAAGGACATGCAGGCAGGTTTAGGGGACCGCGGAGGCTCGCCGCGGCCGGACGCCGGCCCATAACTAGAGGCAGCTTGCAGGCTCGGCAACATTCGTGTCTGCTGCTGCCGGGCC
>JAFASC010000246.1 GCA_019244955.1 Methylobacteriaceae bacterium
CTCTACGCGTTGAAGGAAGCGGTGAAGGCCGCCGGCGGCGGCGAAGTAGCATCCGAAGCGGCGGTGCTCGGCTCGGTGTCCATGATTTTGTGGTCGCTGATCCTCGTCGTCTCGATCAAATACGCGATCCTCATTCTGTGGGCGGACAATCGCGGCGAAGGCGGCATCGTGGCGATGCTGGCCTTGCTTGGCGCACGCCACGCGCCGCCGCGCTCATGGCGGGGGATGCTTCTCGTCGTGGGATTGATCGGTGCCGCTCT
This sequence comes from Methylobacteriaceae bacterium, assembly GCA_019244955.1. GTDB lineage: Bacteria > Pseudomonadota > Alphaproteobacteria > Rhizobiales > Beijerinckiaceae > JAFASC01. Next base: position 261 of record JAFASC010000246.1, read on the forward strand.
GCTCTATGGCGACGGCGCCATCACTCCGGCGATTTCGGTCTTGAGCGCGATCGAAGGCGTAAAGGTCGACGCGCCGCAGCTCGCGCCTTTCGTCGTGCCGATCACGATCATCGTGTTGATCGGTTTGTTCGCCGTTCAGCGCAGCGGCACCGGATTTATCGGCCAGATTTTCGGGCCCGTGATGCTCCTCTGGTTCCTGGCGCTCGCTGTGCTCGGCATCAAAGGCATTTTGCAGGCGCCGCACATCCTGACGGCGCTCAATCCCTTGGCTGCGATCGAATACGTATGGTCAAAGGGGCTGCCGCAGGGACTGCATGTCGGCTTCTTGATGCTTGGCGCGGCGTTCTTGTCGGTGACCGGCGGCGAAGCCATGTATGCCGATCTTGGTCATTTCGGCCGAATCCCGATCCGTGTCGCCTGGTTTGCCGTCGTTCTGCCAACCTTGGCGCTGAATTATTTCGGGCAGGGCGCGCTGTTGCTTACCAATCCGAGCGCGATCGACAATCCGTTTTATCAGCTCGCGCCCGACTGGGCGCACTACCCGCTCGTCGTCTTTGCGACTTTGGCAACGGTCATTGCCTCGCAGGCGATCATTTCCGGCGCCTATTCCCTGACGCAGCAGGCGATGCAGCTCGACTTCCTGCCGCGCATGCACGTCAAGCACACCGCGAGTTCCTCGATCGGGCAGATCTATATGCCCACAGTGAACTGGTTCTTGGCGATCGCGACCATCGCGGCGGTGCTCGCTTTCGGTTCCTCCGATGCGCTCGCCGGCGCCTACGGCATCGCCGTATCGCTGCTGATGGCGATTACCACGCTGCTCGCCGCCCTCGTGGCGCTACAATGGGGATACAATCCGGTCCTGGTCACCGCCGTCAACGGCTTCTTCCTGTTGATCGACCTCGTTTTCTTCTCGGCCAATTCGCTGAAATTCTTCGAAGGCGGCTGGTTCCCGTTACTGCTCGCGTTGGTGATGGCGTTCATCATGCTGACGTGGCGCCGCGGTCAGATCCTACTTGAAAAAGCGCGTCGGAAGATGCGCTCTCCCGAAGAGAAGCTGATCGAAAAGCTCAAAACCCATCCGCCGATACGTCTGCCCGGCACCGCGATTTTCCTAAGCTCGTCGCGCAACGGCGTGCCGTTGCCGCTTTCGAATTTCTTGCGGCATAATCATGCGCTGCACGAGCGCGTGTTCCTGCTGACGGTCGAATTTACGGAAACTCCCCACGTCCCCCGGGAAAAGCGCGTCGAGCTCATCCCTATCCTCGATGGAATGACCCGTGTCGTTCTACATTACGGCTTCACCGAGCACCCGAATGTGCCCGACGCGATCGCGCTGGCGATCCGCCAAGGTAAGCTCAGCACCGATCTGAAGCTCTACGAATTCTCTTATTATATCGGCCGCGAAACCGTCATCCCGGCGCCGCGCGAGCGCGGATTACCGCGCTGGCGCGAATGGTTGTTTGCGTTCATCCAGCGCAATTCCGAGCGCTCCGCGGTTTATTTCGCGATCCCGGCGCTGCTCGTCGTCGAGCTGGGCGCGGAGATCGAAATTTAGCTGGACTTATTGGCGACGCCGGCCGGACGGTTCCCTTACGGCGCGATGGCCATCTCGACTTCCCGCCCGCGGCCGATGCGACGCATCACATCGGCAAGATTGGGTTGGAGGGCGAGCAACCGGCCGTGCATTGTGCGCGCAGCTTGCGTCAAGCGGCCGCCGCGCGAAAGCATTTCATCAGCGAATGCGAGCATGCGCGTGTTCGGCCAGGCTTTCGGCCGGATGGCGGTGAGACGCTCGGCAATCGCATCCTCCTCCTCATCGGGATGGGCCTGCGCGAGCAGCATCGCCATTGCCGCAGTCGAACGCGAAATCCCCATGTGACAGTGGATCAGGAGGTGACGCTCGCCGCTATAAGTTTCCTGTTCTTCCAGCTCTTTGCCGAATCTCAAAATCGTTTCCACGTCTTTCGGCTCGGGCGCAATCATGCCGAGCTGCGGCTCGAGGATGTCGTGGAAGTGCAGCGTGATGCGATGGTGCTCGTTGTAAGCATCGAACGCGCTCGGCTCAGGCGTTCCGGGATCGAGCAGCGACAACACGTCGGTGACGCGCCGCTCGCGATGCGTCTCGAGCTCTTCGAGACCGCAAACCGTAAGGAGCGAAAAGGCCGCGGGTTTCATCTAGCGCTTTCTAGCAGACGCAGGCGCGCGAGACAGCTGGTGCGCGTCGCTCTTTTCCACCGCAGCGTCTGGGCGCTTGTCCGGCGCGGCAGGGTTCTGGTCGGCACCAGGCGGTGCAGGCGCAACATCCCACTGGCACATTTTATAATCGTGCCGACGCGCTTGCAGATCGATATGTAGATGCGTTTTGTGCGAGGCGTCCGCTCCCGGACCGAGCACGGTCTTGAAGCGCGCGCACGCGCTGGCGCGAATCTTTTCGAAAAGCGGCACATTCTTCTGCTCTTGCACGCTGATGACGTGCCCGTCGGAAAGCTTCAGGGCGGCGATGTCCATGGCGTTGCCGATCGCATGTTCGCTGAGCGTGGCGCCGGGTACGCCGTTGCGGCCGCGGCATTCATATGCGCCAACCCCATTGAGGGCGGCGAGCGGCGGACCCGCTGCCGCGACGGCAGGCGCCACGTCCTCGATGATCCAGGCAGCGACCGCGTCGGCGAGGCGGCAGCGCATCGCGACGGGAGGCTCCAGTTTGATCTGGCGCTTATCGCTAAGAACGATGGCCTTTAGCGTCAGCGGGTGCTCGATGCCGCACTGGCCGGAATGGATAGCCGGGATCGCGTCTGCGACGACATTGCCGCCGGCGAGCACGGCCGCGCAGGTCTCGGCATCATCTCCCGGGGGGAGCGTCGGCGTGCTTGCCTGGGAAGGTGCGGGCGCTTGCGGCTGCTTCGGTGCGGGAGCGGCAAACTCGGCGGGGCGACGCGGCGGCAGGGGCACGTCCGCTGGGCCGCCGGTCGGAGAGCGCGCTGCGCGTCCGTATCGAGAGCGGCTGCGATCGGATCGCCCGGCGAGGGAAGGCTGCGGCGGCTCGAACAAAGGCGAGCGCCGATATCGCTGCGCCTCCGCCGCGCCGCAGAACACCAGGGCGAGAGCCCCCAGGAGCGCGCCTGCCGACAGGACGTTCGCCGCACCGACCTTCATGCGCTCGATGCAGCCAGCGCGCCCGTCTCCTCACCCTGATCGCGGCCCTCGCGCTCGCTTGATTGCGCGCGGACGAGATCGCGGGTCAGGATCAGCAGCTCCTCGAAGGCGATCAGCTTCTCCGGCGGCAACTGGCCGAAGGTTTGCGCGACAAACTCGCGTTGCATGGCGATCGCCTCCTGGGCACGACGGCGGCCGGCCGAACTTAGGTAGATCGCATGCGAACGCCGGTCTTCCGCAAGGGTGCGCCGCTCGACAAGACCACTGGCAACCAGCCTGTCGATCAGGCCGGAAATGTTGCCCTTGGTCACGTAGAGGCGCTCGGCGAGCTCCTGCTGGCTTACCCCCTCACGCTCGGTCAAGGTGGTGAGCACGTCGCATTGCGGCGCGGTGAGGCCAAGCGCCCGTAGGCGCGAGGCGAGCGCGGTGTTGATCCGGCTTTCCAGCCGCAGCAGGCGAAACCACACCCGGGCCGCGTCGGCGTCGAGCCTCCTCGGCCCTGTTGGTTGATCTCGCATCGCTGCCGAAGCTAGCCGCCGCGCGAGAGCGCTTCAAGAACGCCAGCTTGTCAGAATGCCCGGCACAATGTAAATCTCTTTTACATACCTAATGCCTGCCGGCTCGCGCTATGCGTCGCGGGAGTCGCTCGAGCGGTGTGACGGCGTGAAACAGGTTTTCAAGCAGCTCTTCGCCGATTTCTTTTCGACGATCGTGTTCTTGGGCGTCTGGGCGGCGACCGGCGACATCTATGTGGCGACGGGCGTGGCGATCGCCGGCGCGATCGGCCAGTTTGCGCTCGCGCGCCACCAGGGCCGCACGCTCGACGTGATGAATTGGGCGAGCCTCGGGCTCGTCCTGGTGCTTGGCGGCGCCACCATGCTCACGCACGACCCGCGTTTCGTCATGGTGAAGCCGAGCGTCGCTCATTTTGCCGTCGCCGCGGTGATGCTGCGCCGCGGCTGGATGCTGCGCTACGTGCCGCCCTTCGTGAAGGAGCATGTCTCTGAAAGCGCCATCGTCAACGCCGGCTATTGCTGGGCGGCGTTGATGGTGACGCTCGGCCTCATCAACATCGCGATCGCCGCAACGGGCGACGTGCGGCTCTGGGCCTGGTTCGTTTCGGTCGGCGCGATGGGCGCGAAGATCGTTGCGTTCGGCGTGCAGTATCTCATTTTCCGCTCGATCATCTATCGAAAGATCAGAGCGGCGTTACGCGAGGCCCGGGTGAACCCATGAACATCCTTTTGAGCTTCGGGCCCTTTATCCTGTTTGCCGTGCTGATGCGCTTCGGCGATGTTTTATTCGCGCTGATCGCGGCGGCAGCGTTGTCCGGTTTGCTCATCGCGCGCGAACGCCGGCGCGGAAAGTCGGTCAAGATTCTGGAAGCCGGCACGGTGGTGCTGTTCGGCGGACTGGCTATTTTCACCGCGCTCACCCGCTTCGATTGGACGATCCTCGAAGCGCGGCTGGCGGTAGACCTCGGCCTCTTTGCGATCGTGCTCGGCTCGATCCTGGTGCGGCGGCCGTTCACGCTGCAATTCGCCCGCGAGGAGGTGCCGCGGGAATATTGGATCAATCCGCAATTCATCGCGACGAACTACAAGATCAGCGCGGTTTGGGCGGCGGCCTTCGCGGTCCTCGTTCTTGCCGACGTTGTCATGGCGTTCTTTCCAGCCATTCCGCTTTGGATTGGCATTGTCGTGACCGTCCTGGCCCTCACCGGCGCCATTTGGTTCACGCGGTGGTACCCGCAGCAAGTGCGCAAGAGATTGGCACCCCCGAGCCGCGAAGTCCCTTCCGGCGTCGCCTAGCTCTCCCTCGAGAGAATGACGGGTCGACCGCGATGCACTTCGTGAGCGGCGCGGACGTTTCACGCATCTTGACCTTCCCGATCCTGATCGCGGCGATGGAGGCGGCGCATCGCCGGCCCAAGGCCGACGTACTCGACGCATTCTTGGGCGATGAGAACGCGCAGTTCGTCATCCGCAGTGCCGTCGATCGCGGCCGCTACATGGCAACCAAGATGTTCACGAGCTTCCCGGCCAATCTTGAGGGCGGGAAAATGCCGGCCGTCCAGGCGGTCTGCGTGTTGTTCGACGGCTCCGACGGTCGCCCACTGGCGACGATCGACGGCACCGCGATAACGCATTGGCGAACGGCCGCCGATTCCGCTTTGGGGGCGAAGTTTCTCGCACCGCCCGATCCCGAAGTGCTTCTCGTCGTTGGTGCCGGTGAGATGGCGCCATGGCTCGTGCGCGCGCATCGAACCGTGCGGCCCTCACTTGATCGCGTGATCATCTGGAATCGAACGATCGCGCGGGCAGAGGCTCTGGCGACACGATTGCGCCAAGACGGCCTTTCGGCCGAGGCGACGAGCGACCTCGATGGCGCGACGCGCCTCGCCGACATGATCACCGCCTGCACCCGCTCGCACGAGCCGCTGATCAAGGGAAAAAACCTGCGTGTTGGCGTGCACCTCGACCTCGTCGGCGGCTACACGCCGCAGACGCGCGAGGCCGACGACGAAGCGGCGCGGCGCGCCCGCATCTTTGTCGACCGGCGCGAATCCGCCTTTCACGGCGTCGGCGACATCCTGCAGCCGATCGCCAGCGGCGCCATCAACGAGGCCGACATCCTCGGGGATCTCTACGATCTCGCCGGGGGCGCGACCGGCCGGCAATCGGCCGAGGACATCACCCTCTTCAAGAACGCCGGCGGCGGGCATCTCGACCTGATGACCTGCGCGGTTATTGTCGAGCAGCTCGGCGGAAAGACCGCCCCGGCGGAGTTGCAAGCTCCGTAGAGCACGGCCAAGTCTTCACAGATCAAACATAATCGCCTGCGATTTCATGCCGATGTCTCCTCATCATGTATTGTTGATCGCGGCGCGGGCGGCGGCGATTACCGGCCTGCTCTGGAGCGTCGTGACCGCACTCGTGCGCACGGGCGGCGCTTCTTAGTTCTTGTCTTTTCGACCATCGTGTATCGAGTTTTCCGAGCTTCCGTGGTTGCCATAAAATTTACGACGCCCATTGCGCGGTTTTCCCCGGCGGGGGTGAGGCACTTCATTGCAAAGTTTCCTCAGAGGATTCGATGAGTACCGATGTTTATGAGGGACGGGACGGTTGGCTGTTTCTGACCGGCGCGCTTGCCGCATCCTACGAGCGCGCGTCCGGGCGGCTTCCGGACACTAGACTGGCGGACTGGGTAAAGTTGATCGAGACTCGCGCTGCCCGCCTGATGCAGATGGGCATTCAATACGTGCACATGCCGGCTCCGGAAAAACTGACGATCTACGACAACAAGTCCCCCGATAAGATCGTCGATTGGCGGCTTTCCCCCGGACTCCGGCTCGGCGAGATGCTTCAGCGCTCCTCGTATGCACATGTGTGGCTTGACGTGATCCGGCCGGTTCGCGATGCCCGTGATGGGCCCCCGCTCTTCCCCAAGACGGATTCGCACTGGAATGCGGAAGGCGCGTTTGTGGCCTATAAGACGCTTTGCGCTCGCAGTGGCATCGCTCCCGACCTCGATTTGTTGTCGCGCAAAAGCGTCGATTACCAAGCTGTGTTCGACTTGGGCGCCAAGATGAATCCGCCTCGCGCCGAGTGGTTCAAGCTGTACGACTTCACCCAAAAGTCCCGTCGCACATACGCCAATTCGATCGCCACATATCTCGAAACGGTCACTGACGCGCCGGTTGTATTCGGCGCTTCGCATGTCGCGTTCAGGAACACCGCGCCAAGCGCCGCCAAAAAGAAAATCCTGATCTTCGGCGATTCCTTCTCCGCGCAGGGCATGACCTCGTTGACAGGTATGCTTGCGGAGACGGCGGCCGAAGTCGAGTTCGTGTGGTCTTCGAGCCTCGACTGGCGCTACATCGAGCGTGCCCGGCCGGATGTCGTCATCTATGAGATGGCCGAGCGGATAATGTGGTATTTGCCGCAGGACGATCTCAGCCTGCGCATGCTGTTTTGGAAGCAGGGCTGGAAGGCCAAGTGGCATCAGCTCAAGACACGTAAGTGGCGCCCGGGTTGACGTAAGCCGGGACAGGCGCGAAATGTGAGCTATGTTCCTCAACCTCTTCACCTCGCTGCGCGAGGCGCAGGTCCCGGTCACGCTGCGCGAATATCTGACGCTGATGGAGGCGCTCGATTCCGATCTCGCCGGCACGTCGGTGGACGATTTCTACTATCTCGCCCGCACGACATTGGTGAAAGACGAGCGCAATCTCGACAAGTTCGACCGCGTTTTCGGCGCGACCTTCAAAGGGCTGGAAAACCTGCTTCAGGCGATGGAAACCGCGGAAATCCCGGCGGAATGGCTGAAGAAGCTCGCCGAAAAATATCTCACCGACGAAGAGAAAGCGCAGATCGAGGCGATGGGCTGGGACAAGCTCATGGAAACCCTGCGCGAGCGGCTGAAGGAGCAGAAAGGCCGCCATCAGGGCGGCAGCAAGTGGATCGGCACTGCCGGCACCTCGCCTTACGGCGCCTACGGCTACAATCCCGAGGGCATTCGCATCGGCCAGGATGGCAACCGCAATTTCCGCGCGGTGAAAGTCTGGGATAAGCGCGAGTTTAGGGATCTCGACGGCGAGACCGAGCTCGGCATCCGCAACATCAAGCTGGCGTTACGCCGGCTGCGCAAATTCGCGCGCACCGGCGCACCCGACGAGCTCGACCTCGACACGACGATCAAGGAGACGGCGCGGCAAGGCTATCTCGACGTGAAGATGCGCCCCGAGCGCCGCAACGCGGTGAAGGTGCTCTTATTCTTCGACATCGGCGGCTCGATGGACTGGCACATCCAGCAGGTCGAGGAGCTGTTCTCGGCGGCGAAGAGCGAATTCAAGCATATGGAGCATTTCTACTTCCACAATTGCCTCTATGAAGGCGTGTGGAAGGAGAACCGCCGGCGCTTCACCGATCGCACCCCGACGTGGGACCTGCTGCACACCTATCCGCACGATTACAAGGTGATCTTCGTCGGCGACGCGTCGATGTCGCCGTATGAGATCACGATGCCGGGCGGCTCGGTCGAGCACATGAACGAAGAAGCGGGCGCGATCTGGCTCGAGCGCGCGACGCGCACCTATCCGCATACGGTTTGGCTCAATCCCGTGCCGCAGAACCAGTGGGACTACACGCAGTCGATCCGGCTCGTGCAGCGGCTCTTTTCGAACCGCATGTATCCGCTGACGCTCGAAGGCCTCGACGGCGCCATGCGCGAGCTGGTGCATTAGTCAGGCGCACTTGCGTCGTGGATAGGCCAACCCCTCGCGCGCGCGGTCGACGTCGGGGCTGCGATACATCGCTTCCGGAATCTGCGCGAGCGTTGAGGCGTGCAGCTGTGTCCCCAGTCCGTAGAACTTCTGAAAGCTCATGATCAGCGGCCGCCATTTGTCCGGATCGATGCGGTTCGGCTCGCCTGCGACAAGGATCGACTCCTCGACGTGCACGCGCTGAATGCGCACTTCGAATACGTTGGTGCGGCCTTTCAGAACCGGATCGTCTTTGGCGAGATCGTGTACCGCCTCCACCACGGCCTCGAGCTGCACGTGACATTGCTCGACGCGGGGCGGCCAGACCGTCTCCGACTCGACCGGAGTCAATCCGGCAATGCCGAATTTTTCCGGCTCGAAGCGATAGCCGCGGCGAGTCTTGCCTTCGGGGACCGGATTCGAGCCTGTCGTGCGCGCGAGACGATCGACGGCGGCGACCATGTCTGCCGACGGCAGATTGAGCACGCATTCGCCCGTGCGCTTCATGTTCTCTGTGGTCTTCGAGGCCGATGCCAATCCCAACATGCAGCGCCAGCCGAGCCAAAAAGCCGACGACATCGGCGCGAGGTTGTATGTTCCGTCCGCATTCGTCGTGCTGATCAGCACGACAGGCGTGCCAAGATAAAGGATCGCGGGTTCGCTGGTTACATGCATTGTCAATGGCTCCGTCGCTCATGCGATGATCGTTGACGGAGAGAATAGGGATGCGTGCGGGTAAACACGCTCCGCTTCTTGCGGGTGAATTCAGATCGTTGCTAAACGCTTTAAGCGCTGGCGCTATTGCACTTCGGTAGGCTTGGCGAAAAACCGGCCGAGGATCAGCTGGCGCGAGCCGATTCCATCGAACGCCAGCATCAAGCCGGCAAATACGCCCATCCCCACAACAATCTCAGCCGCGAGTGTGAGCACGCCCGGTGGGCCATTGCGCAGCGGCAGCAGCACCAGGATCATCGCGCCTGTGCCGATCGCAATCGCGGCGAGATCGCGCGCCGCAGGCCAATGAGGCTGCGTTCGCGCGGCAAACACAAGCAGCGCGATCAGCGAGGCGATCGCGGCGCCGCTCTGCGCGATGGCGAGACCCGACGCATCGCCGCCGCGCGCGAGAACAACAATAAGTAATCCATTCATTACGCAGCCGACCAGAGCCGCGCCGATCAGCGGCGCCGTATTTTTGCCGATCTGAAACATCGGGTTGACGGCGAAATGGATCATGCCAGTCGCGCAGAGGCCCGGCAGGAGCAGCGCCATGTAGTGGGCGAACGGTTCGCGATATTGCGAGGGCACGATCAGCTGCTCGATCGAGGGCAGCGTCGCCCAGATGCCGGCGCAGGCCGGGACGAGCACGGCTATGACCATGGTCATGTTGCGGGCAATCTGCGCCTTGGCGCGGTCCAGCCCATGCGTCTCGTGCGCGCGCACCGCCATCTGGAAGAGCAGCACGTCCATCGCCGAGCCGAGGGCGAGCACGGCGCGCAATCCGAGGTCGTAGGCGAGCGAGAATTGCCCGGTCTCGGCGAAGCCGTGCAGATGCGTCATCAGGGCGCGATTGGCGAGCGGGATCGCGGTATAAAGCAGGTTGGCGGTGATGATCGGCAGGCTGTAGCCGAGCAGCAGCCGCGCCGTGGAGAGACGCGCCTGCGAGGTCTCGGCGCCCGCGTCGGAGAGCGCGGCCGAGGCGGTGAGGACCGAGCCGGTTAGGCTCACAATGCCGCCGATCAGCGCCATGGCCGCGGATTCGAACAGAAAAGCCGCCCCGCCGGTCAGCACCAGCGAGAACACGTTCTTGATGATGACCAGCCGGCCGTAGAGGCGGTCGTGGAAACGGGCGCGGACGAGGGCGGTCCGGTAGTCGAACAGGCTGTTGGCGATGGAGACGCCGAGCGCAAGGCCGATCAGGCCGCGGGTCGGATCGCGGCCGCCATCTAGGAAGGCGACAATGACCGCGATCCCCGCGATGCCGAAACTGATCAGCGCGAACGCCATGTCGAGGGTGGCGCGGATCGTCGGTTCGGCCGCCCGCACGCGCTCGGAATAGAAGCGCACGGCGCACAGCCGGGTCCAGTCGAGGAGCGCGATCTGGATCGTCAGCGCGATGGCAAGGGTGAGCGCAAAGCGGCCGTACTCGGCCGGCCCCAAAAACTTGGCGACGATCAGGCCGATGCCGAAATTGCACAGCGTGTTGAAGAGGAAGGCGCCGAGGACCCGCATGGGCCGGCATTAGACCGGAAGGTGCTTAAGAGGCCATTGCAGCAAAGTCCCTCCCCTGCAAGGGGAGGGTGGCCGCGGAGCGCCGGGAGGGGTCAGGATTGCAATCCAGTCCGACCCCTCCCCAGCCCTCCCCTTTCAGGGGAGGGAGCGCTTTGCCTACTTGATCGCCAGCGGGTTGATCGGCGACCCCGTGCCGCCGGTGATGACCAGCGGCGGGCCGCAGAACATGAATTCGTAGCAGCCGTCAGCGGCGCAATCCTCGGCGAGCTCTTTCACGAAGAACATCTCGCCCATCGTCAGCCCCATTGCCGGGATGACCACCCAGTGCCAGGGCTGGTTCACCTCATCGGTCTCGTTCGGGCGCACTTCCACGCCCCAGGTGTCCGAGCAGATCGCTGCGATCTGCTTTTCCTGGCACCAATAGCAATTCTCAAATTTGACGCCCGGCGCATCGCCGCCGGCATAGCCGCCCCAGGCTTTTTCGGCGAGGCAACGCTCCATCTGCCCCGTGCGGACAATGACGAAATCGCCGGCCTCGATCAGGACGCCCTGTTTCTGCGCGGTCGCATCGAGTTCGTCATTGGAGATGCCGTAGCCGTCGTCGAGCCAGTCGACGCCCTTCATGCGCGCGACGTCGAGCAGCACGCCGCGCCCGACCATCTTGTCGCGCGTATGCTCGATGCCGAGCACGCTGACGCCGCCGCCGTCGACGCGCGCGGCGCTATGGCCGTTGTAAGTCTTGCCGTCGTAGAAGACGTGACCGAGCGAATCCCAATGCGTCGCCGCCTGCACCGGCATATTGATGGCGTCATCGGCGTAGTTGATAGCGTTGTCGCCGAACCGCCCGGCAAGCGCGTCGGTGCCCGTCGCCAGCATCGTGTGGATCGGGTTCCAGCGGCCGCCGAAGAGCCCACTCTGCGGGCCGCGATTGTCGAGCGGAATGCCCATGCCGAAGACGCGGCCTTTCTTCACCAGTTTCGCGGCGTTGTAGACCTGCGCCTGCGACACATGATTGAGCGTGCCGATCTGGTCGTCCTTGCCCCAGCGGCCCCAATTGGAAAGTTTGTCGCTCGCCTCGGCGATGGCGGCGCGGCCGACCTTTATGTCCATGGGCGTGTTCCCGCTTAATCGAGCCCGAGATAGAGTTTGCGCACGACGTCGCTTTCGCGCAAATCCGCGATATTGTTGGCGGCAAGTGCGACTTGCCCATGCACCAGCACGTAGCCGCGATCGGCGATGCGTGTCGCCTGCTCGAAATTCTGCTCCGCCATCAACACGGTGAGGCCGAGCGCGGCCTTGAGTTCCGCAATCTTGTCGATCATGCGGGCGACGAGAATCGGCGCGAGGCCGACCGAGGGCTCGTCGACGAGCAGAATGCGCGGGCTCGCCATCAGCGCGCGCGCGAGCGCCAGCATCTGTTGCTCGCCCCCGCTCATCGAGCCCGCGAGCTGGTTCTTGCGCTCGGCAAGTCGCGGGAAGGTGTCGAAGCAGAAGGCGAGATTCTCCGCGATTTTCGGCCGCGCCGCCTTGCGGAAGGCGCCGAGCAGCAGGTTCTCTTCGACGGTGAGCTTCGGAAACAGCCGCCGTCCTTCCGGAACGAGGCAAATGCCGAGATCGACAATCGCCTCGGTGGCGCGGCCGACGAGATCGTGCGTGACGCCATCGATCTCCGCGGTGATGCCGCCCTTTGTCGGCACGACCTCGCCGGTGATGCAGCGCATCAGCGTCGATTTGCCGTTGCCGTTGGTGCCGAGCATGACGACTGTCTCGCCGTCGCCGACGTCGACGGCGACATTCGACAGCACGGTCACCGCGCCGTAGCCGGCGTCGATATTGTCGATGCGAAGACTACTGCCCAAGGTATGCCCTCACCACCTCGGGATGCGACATCACGTCTTGCGGCGTGCCTTCGGCGATCTTGGCGCCGGCGACGAGCACGATCACGCGCTGCGAAAAGCGCACGACGGCGCGCATGATGTGCTCGATCAAGACAATGGCGATGCCGCTGTCGTTGAGCTGCATGAGCAAGACGAGAATCTCGTCGACTTCGCTGTCGGAGAGACCGGCCATGGCCTCGTCGGCGATGAGCACTTTCGGCCGCGCCGCCAGCGCGCGCCCGAGCTCGAGCTTGCGCAACTCGACCTGGCTGAGGCTGCGTGGGGCTTTGCGCGATTTCGCCGCGAGCCCGACGCGGACGAGCACCTCTTCCGCTTGCGCCTCGATCTGCGCCTGATCCGAGAGACCGGCGGCGAAAGCCAGCGGCACTTCGATATTGCGACGGACGGTGAGGCCGCGGAACGGCCGCGGGATTTGAAAACTGCGGGCAAGCCCGAGCCGCGCCCGCCGCCACGCCGCCATACCGGTGATGTCGGTGCCGCCGAAATCGATCGTTCCGGCGTCGCAGGGCAGCGCGCCGGTGAGGCAATTGACGAACGTGCTCTTGCCCGAGCCGTTCGGGCCGATGAGGCCGACGCGCTCGTTCGGGCCGAGATCGAAATCGATGCCGCTCAGCGCGGTGAAGCCGCCGAATTTTTTTACCACGCCGCGCGAGGAAAGAACGGAGGTCGCGTTCATCCGCGGCGCTCCCGTATCTTCTGCACAAGACCGACAATGCCGTTCGGCGCGAGCGTGATGAAGATCACCATCAGCACGCCGACAATGAGCAGGTTCAGCGCCGACGAGATCGTCACGGTGGCGACTTGCTGAAGCGTGCCGAGCAGCACCGCGCCGATAACAGGCCCGATCCATGTCGACGTGCCGCCGATCAGCGGCATGGCAATCGTGTTGACGGCGATCGTCAGGCTGAACGCGGTTGCCGGATCCACGTAAGTCACGAAGAAGGGAAACGGGGCGCCGGCAGCTCCCATCAGGGCGCCGCTGAGTGCTGTCGCGGCGAGCTTAAGTCGCAGAGCGGGCACTCCGGCGCATTCGGCGGCGGTCTCGTCGTCCTTCAGCGCGGCCAGTCCGCGCCCAAACCACGAGCGCTCGACGGCGCGCGCAATCAACACCGAGATGATCGCCATGATCAGCATGACGATGCAGAGGTAGCGGGTGTAGGGTCCGAAGAAGTCGATGCTCTGCGGCCGCAGCACGTAGACACCGCGCGAGCCGCCGACAAAGGCCCAATTGACGACGAGCGTGTTCATCACGACGGACAAGGCCAGCGTCGCAATCGAGAAGAATGTACCGCGCAGCCGCAGCGTCAGATAACCGACACCAAGACCAAGCAAGCCGGCCGCAACCGCCGCAAGCGGCATCGTCGCGATCAACGGCAGTTTGACCGTCTTGTAGACGATGACGCTCGTATAAACGCCAACCGCGAAGAAAGCGGCCGAGGCGAAATTCACGTAACCGGCATAGCCGCC
>JAFASC010000088.1 GCA_019244955.1 Methylobacteriaceae bacterium
ATGGCTGGCAAGTATTTCGGCACTGATGGCATCAGGGGCCGCGCCAATGGCGTGATCACTCCTGAACTCGCCTTGAAGGTTGGCCAGGCCGCCGGCCTCGCGTTCCAGCGCGGCGAGCACCGTCATCGCGTCGTCATCGGCAAGGACACGCGGCTATCCGGCTACATGATCGAATATGCGCTCGTTGCCGGCTTCACCTCGGTCGGCATGGACGTGCTCTTGCTCGGTCCGGTGCCGACCCCGGCGGTGGCGATGCTGACCCGGTCGATGCGCGCCGATCTCGGGGTGATGATATCGGCCTCGCACAACATGTTCGAGGACAACGGCATCAAGCTGTTCGGCCCCGACGGCTACAAGCTGTCGGACGAAATCGAGCTCGCGATCGAAGCGCTGATCGACAAGGACATCTCACGCAAACTGTCGAAGTCGCCCGATCTTGGCCGCGCCCGCCGCGTCGATGACGTGCGCGCCCGCTACATCGAGTTCGCCAAGCGCACATTGCCGCGGCACATGTCCTTCGAGGGCCTGCGGATCGTAGTCGATTGCGCCAACGGGGCGGCTTACAAGGTGGCGCCCGAAGCCCTGTGGGAGCTCGGCGCGGAAGTCTTCGCCATCGGCGTCGAGCCGGACGGCTTCAACATCAATCGCGACGTCGGCTCGACCGCGCCCGAGGCCCTCAGCAAGAAGGTGCGCGAAATGCGCGCCGACATCGGGATTGCACTCGACGGTGACGCCGACCGCGCGTTGATCGTCGATGAGCGCGGCCGGATTATCGACGGCGACCAGCTGATGGCCGTCATCGCCCAGAGCTGGAAACAGGACGGCCGCCTTTCCAAGGCCGGCATCGTTGCGACGATCATGTCGAATCTCGGCCTGGAGCGGTTTCTCGACTCGATTGGGCTGTCGCTGGCGCGCACGGCGGTCGGGGATCGTTACGTGCTCGAGCATATGCGCGAGCACGGCTTCAATCTCGGCGGGGAGCAGTCGGGCCACATCATCTTCTCCGACTTCACCACGACCGGCGACGGGCTGCTCGCGGCGATGCAGGTTCTGAGCGTGGTCAAGCAGATGGGCCGCCCCGTCAGCGAAGTCTGCCATATGTTCGAGCCGCTGCCGCAAATACTAAAGAACGTGCGCGTCTCGCACAGTGCCAAGGCGCTGACGTCGAGCGAAGGCGTCGTGCATGTGATCGAAGACGCAAAGCGCCGGCTCGGTCAAAGCGGCCGGCTGATCATCCGCCCCTCCGGCACCGAGCCCGTCATCCGCGTCATGGGCGAGGGCGATAATCGCGAACTCGTCGAGCAACTCGTCGACGACATCTGCGCCGCGCTGAGCGCCAAGGCGGCTTAATTCTCGCGCGGGTTCCGAAGCAAAACGGCGCGGCTCCTACTACGGGGCCACGCCGGAGAGTCCAAATTCAGTAGCGCTCCAATATGCGCACGACGCGGCGCTCTATCGGATCGACCAGGACGATCTGGTTCGATGGCGAGAGGAAGTAGGAATAGCGGCGATATGCCGGGACCGGCGCGTCGACATAGGGCTCGAGCTCGACGTCCGCGGGCACCAATGCACCGGGGCGGACATATGCGATCGGTGCTCTTGGGATCGGTGCAGGAGGAACAAGGACCGGCGCTCGTGCAATGGCCGGGTGGCGGATGATGTATTCGCGCACGACGACTTCCTCGTCGGGTGCAGCGGTCAGTGCCGATCGGCCCTCGTAAAGTGGTGGTGTGGCGAGGTAGGACTGTGCGGAAGCGCTCGAGACCAGGCCGAGCGAACCTGCCGCAAGCAGCAGTGTGAGCATGGGCGTACGCATGTTGGTTCTCCAAGACAGCCCAGCCCGCAGTCGCAACGCGGCCTAAACAGCGAAGTTTCAGCCCGATAGGAACATTCAGACGTTGGTCTGTTGGACGCAGGCAGGGTTAACGGCTAGACGCAGCAAGAATGGGCGCCGGAGGCCGACTTCATGGAATGAAGCCGGTCGAGAGGAGGATGGAATTGATGCTCGTTCGTTTTTGCCGCCGCGCGTTTTTTGTGGGAAGCGCCGCCACGCTCCTTTGCGCCGGCACTGCGCGCGCGCAAGAGCGGTTCATCACGCTCGCTTCGACAACGTCCACCGAACAATCCGGCCTGTTCGATCACATCCTGCCGATCTTTCAAAAGCAGAGCGGGATCACCGTGCGCGTCGTGGCCCTCGGCACCGGCCAGGCGCTGGCGATCGGCGCGCGCGGCGATGCCGACGCGCTGCTGGTCCATGACCGCCTCGGCGAGGACAAGTTCGTTGCGGACGGCAACGGCATCGACCGCCGCGACGTCATGTTCAACGATTTCGTGCTCGTCGGACCGAAAGCGGATCCCGCGCATGTGCGCGGGCTGAAGAACGCGAGCGAAGCGCTGACGCGCATCGCGTCGGCGCATGCCGCCTTCGCCTCGCGCGGTGATGACAGCGGCACGAACCGGCTTGAATTGCGCCTTTGGAGAGCGGCCGGCATCGATGTGCAAAAAGCCGGCGGCGGCTGGTATCGCGAACTCGGCTCCGGCATGGGCGCGACGCTCAACACGTCTGCCGCCCTCAACGCTTACACGCTCACCGATCGCGCCACATGGGCGGCTTTTGCCAACCGCCAGGCGCTCGAAATTCTGCTCGAGGGCGAACCCGGCTTTGTTCAATCCGTATGGCAGCATTCTCGTCAATCCGCAGAAATTCCCAAATGTGAAAGCCGATGACGCGCGGCGCTGGCACGAATGGTTGACCTCGGCTGCTGGGCGCGCTGCAATCGCGTCGTACAGGATCAAGGGCGAGCAATTGTTTTTCCCGTCGGGCGATACGCCGCGCAGCTGAGTGCAGGATTTCGCTGACGCCTTCGCGCTTGCGCTCAATCTCATCGGGAGCCGCGATCCTGATCTTTGGGCGGCCGTTCTGCTCTCCCTGCAGGTCAGCCTGAGCGCCAGTCTGATGGCCTTTTTAGTCGGCGCGCCACTCGGGGCCTATCTGGCCGTGCGGCCATTCGCCGGCCGGTCCGCCGTTCTGGTCCTCGTAAACGCGCTGCTCGGTTTGCCGCCGGTTGTCGTCGGTCTCGCCGTCTACATCCTGCTGTCGCAATCGGGCCCGCTTGGCGGGTTGCGTCTGTTGTTCACCCCACTTGCGATGATCCTCGCCCAGACGCTTCTCACGTTGCCAATTGTCATTGCGCTGACCCATCGCGCCACCGCCGGATTTTGGGAGCGCTTTGGCGATAGCCTGACGGTGGACGGTGCATCGCGGGCGCGCAGTGTGTCCATCCTACTCACCATGGCACGGGCGGGGTTGGTGACCGCCTATCTCGCCGCCTTCGGTCGGGCGATCGCCGAGGTCGGCGCCATCATGATGGTCGGCGGCAATATCCGCGGCTACACCCGCACGATGACCGCGGCGATTGCGCTGGAGACAAGCAAGGGCAATCTCGCCCTGGCGCTGGCGCTCGGGCTTATCCTGATATCGCTCGCGCTGGCGGTCAGCGCCGGGGCCTTTCTGTTCGGCCGGCGGCGATAGCGGACCCAACAGCAAAACGCGCCGGCCGCAAGGCCGACGCGCTTTTATTAGCGCTTACGCGCGCCATCTCATCCAGGACCCGAGCGAACTCCGCGACCAGCCGCCAAGCTGGTCGCCAACTGGTTGGGGGCCGCGTCGATGCCGAACTAATGCAGCGTCTGACAGTCGCTTTGCAGGCGGGCCATTTCGTCCTTGATCTGCAGTTTCTTACGCTTCAGTTCTGCGAGTTTCAAAGTGTCACATGCCGGGTGGAGCTTTTCCTCTTCGAGTTGCCTTTCAAGTGATCGGTGACGGCGTTCGAGCTCGGCGAGGTGGCTCTGCAAGGTCATGCGGCAGCTCCTTTGCTTCGTTGCACGGGCACAAGTGTGCCATAGACAA
>JAFASC010000099.1 GCA_019244955.1 Methylobacteriaceae bacterium
TCCGTGGGCCTGCCTCAGGGCTCGCGATGAAGTGCTGACCCCGGCCATGCCGACCGAGTTCCTGCTGATTCCGTGGCTGATCATTATGATCGCCACCACCCTGATCGTGTGGCGCTACGTGTGGGGCCTGCCGCTCACCGAGATTCCGGACTCGACCCCCCGTGTCGCCCTGATCGTGCCGATCAAAGGCAGTTCCGAGGCAACGCAAGCCTTCCTCGACGCGGTTCGGCGCCAGGATTATCCCAATTACCGCGTCATCGCGGCAGTGGAGTCGGAGGCAGATCCCGCCTTCCTCCTGCTCCAACGGCATGCCGCCACGCCCGGCGCTGCCGTCGAAATCTGTGTCGCCGGTTTGGCGCATCGCGCCGGGCAGAAGGTCCACAACCTGTTGGCTGCCCTTTCCCGCCTCGGTCCGGAGGACGAGGTCGTCGCGTTCACCGACGCCGATACGCTGCCGCAGCGCGTTTGGCTTTCCCGGCTGATCGCCGGAATCGTCAACGCCGGCCGGCCGACCGTGACCGGCTACCGCTGGATGATTCCAGCCGACACGCGGCTGAGTTCGGCAGTGGTTGCGGCCGCCAATGCCTCGATCGCAACCCTCTTGCGTGTGCCTTATGTGGCCAATGCCTGCTGGGGCGGGACGATGGTCATGCGCCGTGACACGCTCGAACGGATCGACATCCGACGCTATTGGGAAGGGGCGATCCTCGACGACCTGCAGATGACGCGCGCACTGCGCGATCACAAGGTGATGATCTTTTCGCCACGGCAGAGCCTGCTGCTGTCGCCGATCGCGATGGATTGGCGTCAGGCCTTCGCCTTCGGACGACGCCAATATCAACTCGTCTTGACGCACGACCCTGACTTGTGGCTTCTCGCGGCGTTGGGGACGGCCGTGCCTGCATTCTCTTTTGCGCTGGCGATCGCCTTGCTTTTTAAAGGCAGCATCTTCGCGCTATGTGTGGTGGCACTCGCGGCTATTCTCGGTGCAGTGCGCACGCAATTGCGCCAGCAAATCGTCACCGCGCTGTGGGGACGCGAGCTGACAAACGGCCTCGCAGGTTTCTGGAAGATCGACCGATGGCTGAGGCCGCTTTGGTGGGGCTTCCATGCAATCTGCGTCTTCAGCGCGCTAGGGTCGCGCCGGATCAGGTGGGCCGGAGTCGATTATATCGTGAGGTCACCGCAAGATATCGAGGTGATCCGAGGGCCCGACGGCCGCAATGAGCTTTCGTTACGCCCGGCGGCGGCGACCGGGGCGCCGTCTTACAAACAGGAAGTCGAGCAGCCTTGATGAAGCGCAGGAAATCCGAGCTTCGCGACGAGGCACGCCAAGCCTTGGCAGACGCTGTAAACAACCGCTTGAGCGCCGAGCGCAAGGAGCGCCGCTCATTACCGGTGATCGATCAGCGGCTTGCCGCGATGACGGACTTCAACACGCTGCCCGGTATGCAGGAAATCGGGGTGCAGCGCGCCTTTGGCGCTGTCGTGGGGATAAGCAATCCGTTTTTTCGCCTGCATGAGACCCGCGCGGGCGCAACGACCATCATCGAAGGTCGGACCTACGATAATTATTCCTCCTACGACTATCTCGGCCTGAACGGCCATCCCGACGTGCATGCCGCAGCGGTGCGCGCCATCGAGCAATACGGCACGTCCTGCTCGGCGAGCCGACTCGTCGCGGGCGAGCGTCCGCTGCATCGCGAGCTCGAGGCGGCGCTTGCCGCGCATTACCGGCAGGAAGCCTGCGTGGTCTTCGTCAGCGGCCACGCGACTAATGTTTCCTCCATCGGCGCGCTGCTCGGACCGAAGGACCTCATAGTGCACGACTCGCTGGCCCATAACAGCATCGTCATGGGAGGCGCGCTATCGCGCGCAGAGCGACGCTTGTTCCCGCACAACGATCTCGATGCCTTGGACGAGCTTCTCACGCCCATTCGCCACCGCTACGAGCGCGTGCTGATTGCCGTCGAAGGCTTGTACAGCATGGACGGCGATTTCCCGGATCTCGAGCGGCTCGTCGAGATGAAGCGGCGGCACGCCGCCTGGCTCATGGTCGACGATGCGCACGGCCTGGGCGTTCTCGGCGAGAATGGCTCGGGCATTTTTGAACATGCAGATGTCGATCCGAGCGATGTCGACATCTGGATGGGGACGCTATCGAAGACGCTGTCGGGGTGCGGCGGCTATATTGCGGGACCGGCGGTGCTCGCTGAGTATCTCAAATTCGCCGCTGGCGGTTTCGTCTTCAGCGTTGGCATGTCGCCGCCGCTCGCCGCCGCCGCCATTGCCGCGCTCGACCTCATGCATCGCGAGCCGGAACGCGTCGCGCGCCTGCATCGAAATAGCCAACGTTTTACCGACCGCGCTCGTGCCGCCGATCTCGACATCGGCACCAGCGCGGCGCGCGCGGTGATTCCGGTCGTGACGCACAATTCTCTGATCGCCGTGGCGCTTGGGCAAAAGCTGTTCGATCGGGGAATCAACGTGCAGCCTATAATTCCTCCGGCGGTGCCCGAGAAATCGGCACGGCTCCGATTCTTTTTGACCTCGGAACATACTGAAGCGCAGATCGACCGGGCGATCGGAGCGATCGTCGAGGCACGCCAGGAAATCGGCGACGGCCGCTCGATTCTGATGGCGGCGAACTGATCTGACATTGGCCCCGCTAGAGATACGCGAGGCGAAAAGCCGTGCCGACTTCGACGCCTTTGTCGAGGCCGCACATCGCGCGCAGGCAGGGAATAGGCACTACGTGCCGCTATTGCGGGACGAGATGCATTGGGCCTTCGATAAAAAGAAATCGCCGCTCGTTCGGGAGAACGATGTCCGTGCTTTCGTGGCGTTTCGCGATGGCGCGCCAGTGGGGCGCATCGCCAGCGTCGTCAACCACGCGCATCT
>JAFASC010000161.1 GCA_019244955.1 Methylobacteriaceae bacterium
TCGATCGCCTCCTGCAGGTTCATGCCGCAATGGACATGGCGCAGGAACATCTGCGGTATCCACTGGTCCTGCTGGTCACCGCCGGGCGAGCCCCAAGCGAGGTAGGGCTCGCCGTCGTGCAGTGCGATCGTCGGCGAGAGCGTCGAGCGGGGGCGCTTGCCGGGTACCAGGGCCGCCGGGTGGTTCTCGTCGAGCCAGAACATCTGGGCGCGGGTCCCCAAGCAGAAACCGAGCTCGGGGATTACCGGCGAGGATTGCAGCCAGCCGCCGGAGGGTGTGGCGGAGATCATGTTGCCGTCGCGGTCGATGATGTCGAAGTGGACGGTATCGCCAGCCACGGCCGGCTCCGGGGCCTGCCGCTCAATGCGTCCGACGGTCGGCTCACCCGCACCCGTGGCGCTCACTGCCGCACGCACGCCTTGGCCGGCGCGGGCATGGACGGCGCCGCCGAAGCCGGGAATATGGCCGGGGCGCAACTCTAGCGACGCCAGGTCGGAGATCAGCGCCCGCCGCTTGCTGTTGTACTCGGGCGAAAGCAGCGTCTCGACCGGCACCGCCACGAATTTGGGATCGCCGTAGAAGGCTTCGCGATCGGCGAAGGCGAGTTTCGAGGCCTCGACGATGAGGTGGACGAAGTCCGCCGCGGTCGGGTTCTGCCCATCGAGGCCAAACCCCGACAGGATCGCCAGCTGCTGCAGCGCCACCAGCCCTTGCGCCCAAGGCCCGCATTTCTGCACGCGGTAGCGATCATAATCGTAATGGATCGGATCTTCGATCGTTGCCTGCCAGCCGGCCATGTCCGACCCGCTAAGAACGCCACGATGCCGCCGCCCGGTCACGTCCATGACCTCTTGCGTTCTGCAGAAGCGGTCGATGGCGTCGGCCACAAAGCCCTGCGACCAGGCGCGGCGTGCCGCCTCGATCTGCGCCACGCGGTCGCCCCCGGCGCTCTCCCCTTCGCTGACGAGCCGGTGAAAAGTATCGGCCAGCGTAGGGTTGGCGAAGATCGATCCCGGCGCGGGGATGCGGCCGCTGGGCAAGTAAATCGCTGCCGAAGTCGGCCAATGGTCGCGGAACATCGCTTCGACCATCGCGACGGTCGCGCAGATGCGCTCGACCAGAGGGTAGCCGTTGCGGGCGTAAGCAATCGCAGGCGAAACCACGTCCCGCAGCCGCAGCGTTCCGTAATCGCGCAATAAGACCAGCAGCGCGTCGACTGTGCCCGGAATGCAAGCGGCGAGCAGTCCCGTCCCCGGAATCAGATCAAGGCCGAGCGAGCGGCAGTGATCGATAGTTAGGCCCGCCGGCGCCGGTCCCTGCCCGCAGATGACCTGCGTTTTGCCGATCCGGCGGTCGTGAACGAGGATCGGCGCGTCGCCGCCCGGCCCATTCAGATGGGGCTCTACGACCTGCAAGGTGAATGCGGTGGCGACACCCGCGTCGAACGCATTGCCACCCCGTTCGAGCGTCGCCATCCCGACCGCCGTCGCAATCCAATGCGTCGAGGCGACGACCCCGAATGTTCCCTGGATTTCGGGACGAGTCGTAAACGGCGCCGGATTGATGAAGCTCATTGACGTCTCCGTCGCGCCGGTGAACAGCGCGTGCGGCAAATTAGTGGAGCCCGCCTCGATCCGCCAGCCGCCGCGCACCCTTGCCATTCGGCGACCGCTCTTGCTAAGTCCCCGCGCTCGCCGCCGGGCGGCGTGAAGGGACTGACAATTGGCCAAACGCGCGCTCCTGACCGGCATAACCGGACAAGACGGGGCCTATCTCTCACAATTCCTACTCTCCAAAGGCTACGAGGTAACGGGGATCGTGCGGCGATCCTCCCATAAGGGGCTTGAGGAGCATCGTCTGCAATGGCTCGAAATCGATAAGCAGGTAAAACTCCTCTACGGCGATGTTGCCGACCTCTCGAGCTTATTGCGCATCGTCCAGCAGATACAGCCGGATGAAATCTACAATCTTGCAGCCCAAAGTTTCGTCGCCTCGTCCTGGGACCAGCCGATCCTGACGGCTGAAATCACCGGGGTCGGCGTAATGAATATGCTGGAAGCAATGCGTATCGGCGCACCACAGGCCCGATTTTATCAGGCTTCTTCATCGGAAATGTATGGAAAGATCCGCGAGCCGATGCAAAGCGAGCTGACACCCTTTCATCCGCGCTCGCCATATGCCGTTGCCAAGCTCTACGGCCATTGGATTACGGTGAACTACCGCGAGAGCTTCGGACTGCATGCTTCGTCCGGCATCCTGTTCAATCACGAGAGCCCGCTGCGTGGCATCGAGTTCGTGACACGCAAGGTCACCGACGGAGTGGCGCGTATCAAACTCGGTCTCGCCAAGGAACTGCGGCTCGGCAACATCGACGCCAAGCGCGACTGGGGGCATGCGCGCGATTATGTCCGGGCCATGTGGTTGATGCTGCAGCAACCAACCGCCGACGACTATGTCGTGGCGACCGGCCGGACGACGACAATCCGCGATATGTGCAGAATCGCCTTCGACCATGCCGGGCTTGAGATGGACAAATACGTCGTGATCGACTCGGCCTTTTTCCGCCCGGCCGAAGTCGACGTGCTTCTTGGCAATCCGGCGAAAGCAAAGGAAAAGCTCGGCTGGTCGCCGCAAATATCCCTGGAAGAAATGATCGTCGAGATGGTGGAGGCGGATCTGGCGCGGCTGAAAAGATCCCGCTGATCCGCAGGCGTGGAGACGAGGTCAAACCTATGGCGCGGTTCGCAACAGTGCTGCTCACCGGCGGCACCGGCTTTGTCGGCCGCCATCTTTCGAGCGCGCTCGCGACGCGCTTCGCCGATGCAAAGC
>JAFASC010000181.1 GCA_019244955.1 Methylobacteriaceae bacterium
GCGACCGCGCCGAGCGCCGCGCCATCTCGATGGTCACGTTGCGCGCGATCCTCGATTCCGTCGGCACGCGCCTCGATGAGAACCGCGACATCCTGCGTTACATGACAGGCCTCCTGATCTTTCTCGGTCTGCTCGGTACTTTCTGGGGACTTCTCGAGACCGTCGGTTCGATCGGCGGCGTCATCAATTCGATGCAGACCGGCGCCGATGCCGGAGTGATGTTCGACGACCTGAAGAACGGGTTGGCGAAGCCGCTCGCAGGCATGAGCATTTCGTTCACGTCTTCGCTTTTCGGTCTCGCCGGATCGCTGGTTCTCGGTTTTCTCGATTTGCAGGCGGGGCAGGCGCAGAACCGGTTCTACCGCGAGCTCGAGGACCGGCTCTCCGCCAGCACGGCCGACGTTTTGCCGGAGGCCGGTGCAACCGGATTGACGGCGGACGTCCGCAGCGTCCTCGACCGCATTTCGACCTCGACCGACGTTTCCAGCAGCCGCGCCACAAGTGTGGCTATCGCGAATTTGGCGGAGGGTATTCAGGGCCTCGTGCAGCATATGCGCAGCGAGCAGCAATTGATCCGCGATTGGGTGGAGGCGCAGGCGGCCCAGCAGCACGACGTCAAGCGGCTTCTGGAACGCTTGGCCTCGGAAACCGAGCGGAGCTGATCGATGGCGCTTGCACGTGCCCGCCGCACGTTCCGTACGGTCGATTATTGGCCGGGCTTCGTCGACGCGCTGTCGACGATGCTGCTCATGTTCACCTTCCTTCTCTCGGTCTTCGTGCTGGCGCAGTTCTTCCTCTCGCGCGACGTCACCGGCAAGGATACGGCGCTGCAGCGCCTCAATCGGCAGATCGAGGAGCTGACGTCGCTGCTCGCATTGGAACGCTCGGCCAAGAGCGACGCGCAGGCAAGCTTGTCGAGCCTCACGGTCACTCTCGACCAAACGCGCAAGGACAAAGCCGAGCTGCAGAACCTGCTCGACCAGAGCAATGCGGGGCTCTCCGGCGCCGGCAGCCAGGCTGCGCAAGCGAACAAAGCGCTCGATGCCGAGAAGCAGGTATCGGCGCGGGCGCTGGCGCAGATCGATATCTTGAACCAGCAGATTTCGGCGTTGCGCCGGCAATTGTCGGCGATCGAGGATGCGCTCGCGGCTTCGGAATCGCGGGATCGCGAAAGTCAGGCGAAGATCGCCGATCTCGGTTCGCGCCTCAACGTCGCGCTGGCGCAAAAGGTGCAGGAACTCGCGCGCTACCGCTCCGACTTCTTCGGCCGGTTGCGCGAGATTCTCGGCAATCGGCCGGGCATCCGCGTCGTCGGCGATCGTTTCGTGTTCCAGTCGGAGGTGCTGTTCGAGTCGAGCCAGGCGACGATCAATCCGGCGGGCCGTGCCGAACTCGATGCGCTGGCAAATGCGCTGATCGATCTCGAGCGCGAAATACCGACCGAGATCGCCTGGATATTGCGCGTCGACGGCCACACCGACAAGCGGCCGATCCAGTCGGCGCAGTTTCATTCCAACTGGGAGCTTTCGTCGGCGCGCGCCATCGCGGTCGTGCAATATCTGATCTCGAAAGGCGTCAGTCCGCAGCATCTCGTCGCCGCCGGCTTCGGCGAATACCAGCCGCTCGATACCGCCGACAATGACGAAGCCTACCGCCGCAACCGCCGCATCGAGCTCAAGTTGACCGAGCGGTGAAGAAGCGCTGCGCGAAGGCGGCGAATAAGCAGGCGCCGAGCAGCGTATAGAAGCCGGTGACGAGCGGCGGTGGCAGATAGCCCGCCTGCAACATTGCCGCCGGCGCGTCCGCGAGCGCATGTAACGCGATCGCCAACGCAATCAGCTTCCATTTCCGCTGCGAGACCGCACGCCAGACAATCAGCGACAGCGCGATTTGGGTGAAAAGCGCGGTCAACCGCTCGATGCCGGCATAGGCCGCCGAAAAGAACGTCAGCGCCTCGAGCTCCCGCAGGATCTGCTGCTGCGCGATTGGCGTATAACCGGCGGCGATCTCGTGAAAGCGCCCGGCGTTCAGCATCCATGCCATGTAAAGTGCACGGGCCTGCGGCAACGTGCCGATCAACAGGCTCTCCATTCCACCATGACCGACGCCGTACGCGAGCCCCGCACCCGGCCCGATCGTGCGCGCCGGGCAATGAAGGCAAGGGCGATCACGCGCCCCACTTCTTCGAACAGCGCGGCTGCGGCGAGCCCGTAGAACACATAAAATGCGGGATGCGCAGCAAACCAGGCAGTCCGCTCGGGGTTGGCGCGCAGAACGTAATTGTGCAACGCTGCTTCGAGAATGACGACCATTAGCAAGAAGGTTGCGGCGCCGAGCGCCACGTCGATCGGCGGAATAGACACGCGGCGGCGTGCAATAAACCAGATCGCGGCAGGCGCGCCCGTCGAAACCGCAATCGCGGTGCAAAGACCCGCCAAAGCGCCGCCGCCGACCATTTGCAGCTCCCGGTGAGATCGTGCGCGCGCAGTCTGCCCCGTTCACTGTCCGCACGGAAGATATAAGCGAGCGCGCCGAGCTCATCGAGCTATGGCTTGCCGCGTGGGCGGCGACTTATCCGCAGATCGATTTCGAGACGCGGCGCGACTGGTTTAGCGAGCATCTCGCGCTACTGGAAGCGCAGGGCTGCACCATTCTTGCGGCGCGCGACGAACCCGGAAAACTCGCCGGCTTCGTCATCTTCAATCGCGTCAGCGGCTGGCTCGATCAACTGGCGGTGCGCCCCGATGCGTTCGGCGCCGGCATCGCGCGGCAATTGATGAGCGAGGCGAAAGGACTGTCGCCCGGCTTTCTGCAGCTCGACGTCAATGCCGACAATGCTCGCGCCGTCGCCTTCTATGAACGCGAGGGATTCCGCCGCGCCGGGCAGGGCGTGAACTCGAATTCCGGTGCGCCGACGCTCAGCATGGAATGGCGGCAGGCACCCTCCGGGGCCGCTTGACGCCCCGCGTGAAAGCGGCGATGTCGCGGGAAACGTCCGGATCGGTTTGATGGCAGCAGCAACACTTGACGGGCCGCGCATCCCAGCGAAATCGGGCAAGGCCAAGCAGCTGGTAATCTTCCTGCACGGCTATGGCGCCGACGGCAACGATCTCATCGAGATCGGCCGCCAATGGCAGGCCTGGCTGCCCGATGCGGCGTTCGTGTCACCGCACGCGCCCGAGCGCATGCCGCAAATGGGCCGGCAATGGTTTGCGCTGACGATGCGCGATCCGGACGAGCGCTGGCGCGGCGTCGTGCAGGCGCGCCCGGCCCTCGATGCATTCATCGACGCGGAGCTGCAAAAGAACGGGCTCGACGAATCGAAGCTCGCGCTCGTCGGCTTCAGCCAGGGAACGATGATGGCGCTGCATGTCGGGCTGCGGCGCAAACGCGGGCCGGCCTGCATCGTCGGCTATTCCGGCGTGCTTGTCGGCCCGGAAAATCTCGCCGAAGCGTCGGCGCGCGGGGCGAAAGGCCTGCCGCCACCGGTTCTGCTCGTGCATGGCGACATGGACGATCTGATCCCGTTCGACGCGTTGTTCATGTCGGCGGAGGAGCTCGCCAAGGTGAACATCCCCTGCCAATGGCATCTCTCGATGGGCGTCGCGCACGGGATCGATGCCGGCGGGCTGTTGCAGGGCGGGGTGTTCATCGCGCAAAATTTCGGGCTGCGCGTCAATGCGAGCGCGCAATCCTTGCGGCGCCGCTGATCAGCTCTGTGGCGGCAGAATAAAGCACATGACACCGGCCTCCGGCGTGAAACAAACGACGGCCCGACCGGTCGGGTTGTCGGGCCGTTCCAATATTTTCTCCGGCGGCACGCGCGCCCAATAAGGTCGCGTGAGCCGCCAGCGCTCATCGACGAAGACCTCGTAGTTATCGCCGTTACGGCGGAACTCGACCATCCGGCAATCGGCGAGCCCGCAGCATTCGGCGCCCGTGCCGGGCTGACGCAGGCTCTTGTACCATGGCGTGAAAAGCGGATCGGCATTTTCCGGCGGCGCGGCCACGGCGGGCGAGCAGAGCCAGGCGAGTAATGACGCGCGGAGGATGGCCCGCGCGATCGACCGGTGCCGGTTTGCGCTAGCGCTCGCTCGCAACGTCGCCGCCCTTCGCGCCGATCCTTCGCGCCGGCGCTCCGAGGCGCACTCTACCGCATCGTGTGGGCTTATCCAGCGAAAGCTGAGCAAGTTCACGCTCGGTCAGGGAATGACAGCCACAGCGCCCGGGGTTACATACGGGCTTATGCAAACCAGCTTTTCCCTCGCGCAGCTTGCCGATCCGCATATGCGGGAATCGGAAAAGATCCTGCGCTCGTGTGTGCATTGCGGCTTCTGCACCGCGACATGTCCGACCTATCTCCTGCTCGGCGACGAACTCGATTCACCGCGCGGGCGCATCTATCTGATCAAGGACATGCTGGAGAACGGAAAGCCGGCGACGCAGGAGATCGTCAAACATATCGACCGCTGTCTGTCGTGTTTGTCCTGCATGACCACCTGTCCCTCCGGCGTGCATTACATGCACTTGGTCGACCATGCGCGCACCTACATCGAGAAGACGTATGTGCGTGACCTGCGCGATCGCTTCGTGCGCGCGCTGCTGGCTTATGTTCTGCCCTATCGCGGCCGCTTCCGTCTTGCGCTTGCCGGCGCCTCGATTGTGCAGCGCCTGCTGTCATTCCATGCCGCAACGCATAAGCTCCTGCGCCTGCCAGCGCCGCGCGATCCGCATACACCGCCGCGCGAGATGACGCGCACCGGCCTCTTGCGCCGGGTGGGCGCAATGATCGCGCTTGCGCCGCAACGGCTGCCGTCAGGCGCAAAAGACGCAAACCCGCCGCTCGTCTCGACCGGCAGCGGCCGCAAACGCGTGGCGTTGCTGACGGGCTGCGCGCAGGCCGTGCTCGCGCCTTCGATCAATGAAGCGACGATCCGATTGCTCGCGCGGCACAATGTCGACGTCGTGCTGCCGCAGGGGGAGGGGTGCTGCGGTGCGCTGGTGCACCACATGGGCCGCGACGACGAGGCGCTCGGCTTCGCCCGTCGCAATATCGACGTGTGGACGCGCGAGATCGACAATGGCGGCCTCGACGCCATCCTGATCACCGCCTCCGGCTGCGGCACAACGATCAAGGATTACGGCTTCATGCTGCGCGACGATCCGGCTTATGCGGAGAGGGCCGCGCGCGTCTCAGCCATAGCCAAAGACATAACCGAATATCTCGACGCCCTCGATCTCGCCAAGCCGGCGCGCCCCTCCCGCCTGACCGTCGCCTACCATTCAGCCTGCTCGATGCAGCACGGTCAGCGCATCGCGGATGTGCCGAAGCGCCTCTTGCGCAGCGCCGGTTTCAAGGTGAAGGACATTCCAGAGGGCCACATCTGCTGCGGCTCGGCCGGCACTTACAACATCCTGCAGCCCGGCCTCGCCATGGCACTGCGCGATCGCAAGCTCGCCAACATCGCCAAGACCCGGCCGGATGTGATCGCCACCGGCAATATCGGCTGCATCACTCAGCTTGCGTCCGGGACCACAGTCCCGATCGTGCACACGATCGAGCTGCTGGATTGGGCGACGGGCGGTCCCAAACCGACGATCTTGCGAGAGGTCGCTGGTGATTTGCTGGCGGCGGACAAGTCGGCGCCGCAAACCGAACTCGCAGCTCGGTAACGCACGCACTTAGTGACAATAACAACACGCGGAACTGCGTTCTTTCTGAACGCTGCCTATTTTGCCTACAGGTTAGGCAATTGCTCATCTCTTCTCCTCGACGCAATCGCGCATCCTCCGCCATCGTGCTTTGAAATCCGGTTCGATGGAGTCGCCGATGAAATCCTCGTTTCTCGCATTCGCGATGGCAGCTGGCCTGATGAGCGGCGCAGCCTTCGCGGCCGACGTGCCCGCCGCGCCGCCACCAGTTCCCACCGCGCCGGCGACGATCTCCTTCGATCCGCTCGCCAGCGGATTCGATTATGCCTTCGGCGCCAAGGCGATGTCCGACTATGTCAGCCGCGGCATTACGCAGTCGGCCCATCGTCCGAGCGGCACAGCCTATGGGGAATTGCGCTACGGCTGGTTCTATGGCGGCGTGCAGCCCTGGAGCGTGAACTTGCCGCAGGACCCGACCGCGGAAGTCGATCTCTACGGTGGTATCCGCCCGACCTTCGGGCCGGTGAACCTCGATTTCGGCGCGATCTACTACGCGTATCCCGGCGCGCACACGCAGTACTTCATCAACGGTACGTTTGTTCCAGGTGGTACGGTCCTGCCGTTCTTTACGCCGGGTTCGATCCCGACGGCGGCAAGAAACCCGTCTTTCTGGGAAGTCTACGCCAAGGGCACTTACAACGTCACCGACGAGATCACGGTCGGCGGCAACATGTATTATTCGCGCAACTGGACCAATGTCGGCGCCAGCGGCGTTTATGTCTCCGGCACGGCAAAATACGCGATCCCGAACACGGATTTCTCCGTCTCCGGTGAGGTCGGGCGCTACACATTGGGGACATCAAAGCCGTTCTACGGCCCGACCACTTATGTCAGCTACACGACCTGGAACGTCGGCGTCTCCTATGTCTTTAACAAGATCGCGACGCTCGATCTGCGCTACTACGACACCAACCTGAACAAGGACGCCTGCTGGATCAACACCAGCGATCCGAACGGGAATTTCCTGGCGGCGAGCCCGCGCGGGGTTGGACAGTCGAACTGGTGCGGCGCGCGCTTCGTCGCGACGCTCTCGGTCGACTTCACTTCGGCAACGTTCAAGATGGGCGACGACAAGAAATAACGCCTTCGAAAAATCATTGCTGGAGGCGCCGGCGAGAAGCCGGCGCCTTTTTCTTTACGCGCCACCGCTTGGAGCCTTTTTTTGGCTCACCATATCTTTCGCCGGCGGGGCATTTCCGCTGATGGAGAGACAAATGTCGCCCGAGGAACGCCAATTGCTGGTCGACCTGTTCGGCCGCATCCGGCAGAACGCGAACAATCCGCGCGATCGCGAGGCCGAAAGCTTCATAGCCGACCAGGTTCGCGCCCAGCCCTATGCGCCTTACCTCCTGGCGCAGACGGTGATCGTCCAGGACCAGGCGCTGCGCGCGGCGAACGAGCGCCTGCAGCAGCTCGAACAGCGCGTCCATGAGCTCGAGAGCGAAGGCAGCCGGCAAGGTTCGGGCGGCTTCCTCGGCTCGCTCTTCGGCGGGGGCGATCGCAGCCCGGCGCCGTCTTCGGTGCCGCCGACCCGCTGGGGCGGCGGCCCGCAAGGCGGAGCGCCGGGTTACGGACAGGGTGGCTATGCGCAGCAGCAGGGCTATGGCGCCCCGCAGCCCGGCTACGGCCAGCCGCAGGGCGGCCCGTGGGCCGGCGGCGCGCCGAGTGGCGGCGGCGGGTTTTTGAAGGGCGCGCTCGGTGCCGCGGCGGGCGTCGCCGGCGGCGTGCTGCTCGCCGATTCAATCCGCGGCCTGTTCCACGGCGCCGGCAATCCGTTCGGCATCGGCTCGGGCTTCGGCGGCGGAGGCGGTCTCGGCGGCCTCGGCGGCGGCGACACTGTCATCAACAATTATTACGGCGAGGACGCGGGCGCCCAGCAAGCCGTAGGGTTCGGTCCGGATTTCGATCCGGGCTCCAACGACGGCTCCGACGTCCTCGATGCCGGCTCCGACGTCGATCTCGGCGGTGGCGGCGACGATACGTACGACGTTTGAAAACAAAGAGCCGTCCCGCGTGGGACGGCTCCTTGCCCCGAGCGCACCGTCCTACATCACCACGACTTTGGTGCCGATTCCGACGCGGCCGTAGAGGTCGGTCACATCTTCGTTCATCATGCGGATGCAGCCCGACGAGACGTTCTGGCCGATCGTGTTCGGCTCGTTGGTGCCATGGATGCGGTAGA
The DNA here is from genome assembly GCA_019244955.1 of Methylobacteriaceae bacterium. Classification (GTDB taxonomy): domain Bacteria; phylum Pseudomonadota; class Alphaproteobacteria; order Rhizobiales; family Beijerinckiaceae; genus JAFASC01. The sequence goes on from JAFASC010000181.1 coordinate 7,895, forward strand.
GCGACGAGCCGAGATAAAGCGCCCGCGCGCCGAGCGGATTGGCCGGCCCGCCCTCCATATGGCGCGGCAGATCGGGGCGGCGCCTCAGCATTTCCGGGGGCGGCGTCCAGCCCGGCCATTCGGCCTTGCGGCTGACCTGTTTCGCGCCCGACCACATGAAGCCGGGGCGCCCGACGCCGATCCCGTAGCGGATGGCGCGGCCATGCGGCTGGACGAGATAGAGGAACTTGTGCGGCGTATCGATGACGATCGTCCCAGGCCGCTGCGGGCCCTCATATTCGACCTCGTGGCGCAGATAGATCGGATTCATCCCGCGCTGAACCGGCGCTTCCACGGCGCCCGCGGGGCCGTAGGCAGCTTGCTGATAAGAGGGGTCGTTGTAGCGCACCGCGCCCGCCTGCGGGGACGGGCCGTATCCGGCGGGCGACCGGTTGCCGCCGCCGAGCACGAACTCCAAAAAGCCGCCGCCGAGATTGCCTGAGCTGCGCTGCTGCGGGTAGGCGTCGTAGCGCTGCTGCCGGTAGCCGCCGGCGGCGAGCGCCTGGTTCTGAAAATCCTCGTCCGCGCCGTAGCCGCGGATGACGCGCTGCGCGGCGGCAGGAGTGGTAATGATAATAGCGCCGCATAACGCGGCGGCGGCGACTGACTTCGCGATGACGCTGACTGACATGGTTTGTCCCTGGCGGGCGGGCGCTCGGGCGCGCCGCAACTGACACGGTTTAGAATAAAGGATAAAATCAGAAGCATCGCGGAAACCATCTTGCATGGTTAGAGGAAGATGAAGGCGCGCCGCGCATAGTGAATGCCAAGTAAATCGCGGTCGTCGAAACCTGGACCGACCTGACGCCTGCCGGCAATTGACTCGGGCCGGACGCGTCCCTATAGGCGGCGGCACGAAGCAGGGGCTTCGGGCGCATAGCTCAGTTGGTAGAGCAGCTGACTCTTAATCAGCGGGTCCAAGGTTCGAGCCCTTGTGCGCCCACCATCTCACAAGCCTCACAAACGCCGGCTGCGAGTACCGGACCGCATTTGATCGAATTAATGCCCCGTTAACACTCAGCGAGCCACACTGCAGGTACCGGCAGCGCCAGTTCGCTGGATGCTTGCAGAGACCCCGCCTTCCGCCCCTGGAGTCGGGGTTTCTTTTTGCCCGCGGGTTTCACTAGCTACAATTTGAGCCGACATTTTTGCCCGCCTTTGAATGATTTGCGGGCAAGTTAGCTGCCGTCTCGCTCGTGGCCTCTGGCGAGGCGGCAGGGACCGGACGCCCCGCTCTGGTCCGGTCCCTGCACCACTTCGCAAACGGTTGGCTCGGCAATGAACAGCTCCCCACGCTTCGGCATCCTGACGGCAATAATCGTGGTATTCGCAGCTGCCGCGTGGAGAATGCTTTCGTTCTGAGCGCCGCGCTCTGGATTGCCGATCGCCTGGGGTGAGGCCGAATGCCGCCCGGCGCGGTAACGATGGGCCTATCCCAGCCTCGACCAGGTGTCCTTCGCGCAGGTCGGCGCTCGGCAGACACGAGGCCTCTGAAAGGACAGCGTTTTAAGCTCCTGCTAACCAAGAATCGCCCTAATGCAGCCTCACTGATCCCGCCAAGCTTCGTCGGTTCAAGGGATTACACATGGCTGGATCTGCAGGGCGGGCCGGATGACCTATTGCGCGACCTATCCGCGGTTTGCGTTCGAACGCCGGCCTTTGTCCCGCGACATTCTTTCTCTAGCTGGTTTGGGCTTGGCGTCGGTCGGCTTCATAGGCTTGGCGGCGGCGTGCCTGATCTACGCCCACCCCGGTAGTACCCTGCGGGTGACTAGGGCGTTGCAGGATCCGGTCATTCCCAGGCTCGCACCGGCGCCACGGCTCGCTTCGACGCCGCGGGCGGTCACACCAAAGCCGGACACTCAGCTCAGCGATCTGACGTTTTCGCTCGATTTTGCGCCGCTTCCGCTCGCCGAAAGTGTGCCGCGTCGTCCAGGTTTCGAGGCGCTTGCACCGGCCATTCGAGTCGCGACTATCACACCGGAGCGGGTCCTGCCGACGCCGATCCCGGCCGCAACCCAGCTTGCCGAAACAATACCGCTGCCGGCACGGCGCCCGATCGAACTGAGCCGCCCCGCCTCGGCGGCAAGCCGGGTGGCTCAGGCTGCCGCGGCGCCGCCGAAGCCGGCGGAGACAGGGTCGATCTTTGAGAAGCTGTTCGGCATCAAAAGCCAGCAGCCCTCGGGTCAGGCGCTTGCTTATGCCAATCCCGAGGACGGCGCGGTCAAGCCTTCGCCCGGTGCCCTGTCGAATGCCGTTGCGCCCGCCAGCGATAAGTTCACTGCGATCTACGATATCAGCGCGCGCACCGTATACCTGCCGAACGGCACGCGGCTCGAAGCCCATTCGGGCTTACGCGAATATTTGGACGATCCGCGCTACGTGAACGTGCGCATGCACGGAGCGACGCCGCCCGCCACCTATGAGCTGAAACTGCGCGAAAGCCTTTTCCACGGTGTCCGGGCGCTGCGCCTTACGCCGATCGACAGCAACGTGTTCGGCCGCGCCGGCCTGCTCGCACATACCTACATGCTCGGCCCGAACGGCGACTCGAATGGCTGCGTCTCCTTCAAGGATTACGATGCCTTCCTGCAGGCGTACCTGCGAGGCGAGGTGAAGCGCTTGACTGTCGTGGCGCGCCTGAACTGACCCAGCTTTACGCGCCGGCTTCAACGTCTTTCCTGCTCTTCCCGCGCCCATTTGGCGCCTGGTCAGGTGCGGCAGACAGGCCGGCCGCCCTGGGGCAACCGACGCCGCGCGCCATTGCGCCTGCGAAGCTCCGCATAATCGCGTCCTATCTATTTGCGTCGTTGCATTGATGAGACTGCGGCTTTAGATCACCTGCGTGCCCAATATCGCCAATCCGACGATGTTTCTGTCGCTCGTGCGGCGTCTCCTCCCCTGGACCGCGGGTCTAAGCGCTCTTCTGCTGATCGTCGGGCTTTATCTGACGTTCTTCGTCGCACCGGCGGATTACCAGCAGGGCGAGAGCGTCAAGATCATGTATCTGCACGTCCCTGCGGCTTGGCTCTCGCTGTTCATCTACGTTGTGATGAGCATGGCGGCGCTCGGCACGCTCGTGTGGCGCCATCCTCTTGCCGATGCGGCGCAGAAAGCCGCCGCGCCGCTTGGCGCCGCCTTCACCTTCGTTTGCCTGGCAACCGGCTCGCTTTGGGGCAAACCGATGTGGGGCACGTGGTGGGTTTGGGATGCGCGGCTCACCTCGGTGCTCGTGCTGTTTTTGATTTATCTCGCGCTGATCGCGCTTTGGGAAGCGATTGAGGAGCCGGGGCGCGCCGCGCGCGCGGCAGCGATCATGACGCTTGTCGGCGCCGTCAATCTGCCGATCATCAAGTTCTCCGTCGATTGGTGGAACACCTTGCACCAGCCGGCCTCGGTGTTCCGCCTCGGTGGGCCGGCGATCGCGACGTCCATGCTGCTGCCCCTCCTCGTGATGGCGCTCGCGGCGACCTTGCTGTTTTTGACGCTGCACATGATGGGCATCCGCAACGAAATTCTGCGGCGGCGTTTGCGGCGGCTGACGATGCTTGCGGCGGAACAGAACGATGCAGGCGGTTACATCGCGCCGGAGCCGGCCCGATGAGCGACCCGCATTGGGGATTCATTGTCGCGGCATATGTCGTCGCCTTTGTCGTGGTCGGCGGTATGACGGTGAAAATTGCACTCGACTACCGCGCGTTGAAGCTGGCGCTGAGCAAGATGGCGGGCGCAAATGCCACCCGCGACGATGTGCCATGAGCACCACGACCCAGGTGCCGCGGCGTCCCGCGCGCTGGCTCCTGTTCTTGCCGATCGTCGCCTTTCTCGCTTTGGCGGCTTTGTTTTTCCTTCGGCTCTATGCCGGCGACGCCTCGCTTTTGCCGTCCGCGCTGATCGGCAGACCGGTGCCGCATTTCAATTTGCCGCCGCTTCCGGGCACGCAAACGCCGGGTCTTTCCGACGCCGATCTGCGGCAGGGCCGCGTCAGTCTCGTCAATGTTTTCGCCTCCTGGTGCGTACCCTGTCATGCCGAGCACCCGGTTCTGATGGAGATTGCGCGCGATCCGCAGTTTAGGGACCGCGTCGTGCTCTTCGGCCTCGCTTACAAGGACGAGCCGGAGAATACGCGGCGCTTTTTGGGGCAGGGCGGCAATCCCTTCGCTCGCATCGGCGTCGACGCGTCCGGTCGAACCGGCATCGATTTCGGCGTCTATGGTGTGCCGGAAACCTATGTGATCAGGGCCGATGGCACGATCGCCTATCGCTTCGTCGGGCCGCTGTCGGAGGAGGCGCTTCGGCAGGTGCTGCTGCCGCAGATCATCGCGGGCTCGCACTGAGCGGCAGCGACCGTTCCGATTAGCCTGGCGCGCGTCTGGTCGGGGCACGCGGATTTCTGCCGTCTCCGCATGCGTCTTCCGGAACCAAAGCTCAGCTTCGTGAATTGCTAAGCTAGACGGTCTGGGAGAGAGTGCCATGCCCAAGAGTGCTCTTGTTGTGTCGATTGCCTCCATTGCGATGGGAGCCTGCGCCCTGTGCTCATTGGTTGTCCCCGCCAGCTTCCGGGCGTCAGCCGAGACGGAGCGCTACCCGAGCGCGAGCGCCCAGATCTTCGATGCAGCCCCGATCGGGGGCGAGTTGCACACTCTCGCGTTAGCTGCTGGCGCCTCCTCGGAGGCGGCGAGCCCGCCAGTGAAGGCGCAGATTTTCGACCCGGAGGTATTTGGCAGCGTGCCCTCGAATTTCTCCGCCACGGCGTCCACGATCGCCAATTCGGAGGCGAGCCGAGCGACAATTGAGGGACGCAGCGTTGGAACGACCGCTCCGTCAGCGTCCGCTCCGTCTCTCAGGAACTTATCTCCGGGACCGTCTCGGGAATGTGAGCCCCGGCCTTCAGCGGGGAAAAACGAGCCTCAATTCGGCAGCCTGGAGCTAAATCAGGCGGCCTGAGAGATAGCCGCTGTCTAACGCGCAGCCCGCGCTTTGTAACGCATAGTACGCCCATGTTTACCAAAGAGAGCGTCGTCCAAGATTTTACCTGCCCGAAATGCAGCGTCAGTCTGTTACCGCAATGGCAGGAGGGCGCGCCTGACGAAAGCCCGATCAAGTGCGCCAGAGGACATGAAACCGGAAAGACGACCGGCCAGTTGAGGCAAGAGCTTTGGCGCATCGGTCTGCAGAGAGTTGCTTCGATTCTCTCCGGAAAGGCCGACACGCTCCCGAGGGAGTGAGCCGTGCTTCGATGGGCGAAGATTGTCGGCGCCCTCGAAGCCGCACAACATCTATGGCGCTCGGCACTCCGCAAGCACCGTATTGGCCTCCAGCAGGTCGGGTGTAGCGAACCCTTCGGCAAACCAGTCGTATGTCGGGGCGAGCAGTCGCTCAGCTTCGCTTGCTTTGCCCTGATCGCGCCAAAGCCGGGCGAGGCTGGTCGTTGCGCGAAGCTCGAACAGTTTTGCGTCCTGCGCACGGGCGATGTTGATCGCGCTTCTGAATGCCTGCTCGGCCGATGCCTCGTCGCGCCCGAGGCTCGCGGCAAGTGCAATGATGCCATCCAAGCGGTGCAGTTCTGCCGCGAATATCTCCTCGCCCGTCTCAGCTACATGCGACAGGGCTCGTTTCACGGCGGCAAAAGCTTCGTCCACCTTTTCACAGAGCAGCAGAGCGCGGATCTGAATGATCCAGACAACCGGGAGTAAGTAGCGATACCCGGCTTCCGACCATTCCGACAAACACGCCTCGATGTCCGCTAACGCGGCCTCGCCATCCCCGGCCAACGCCGCGAGATAAGCGATGCTCACCCGGGCGTGGCGATTGTAGTGGATCATTTTGAACTTTTGCGCGTGTTCCGATAAGCGCGCCGACAAAATGCCGATCGATGCGCGATCATCCAGCAGTACCGGCTGGATCAGGCCGACCGAAAGGACCCACACGGTCGTGACAGGGTGCGCGAGTTCCTTCTCGCGTGCAAAGGCGCGTTCACGGCATCTCTCCGCCTGGTCGGGGAAGCCCATCAGCAACAATGTCAAAGACATATTGATGAACGCAAATGCTCGCGAGTCGTAGAGGTATGAATATCGGAGTTTCGCCGAATGCGATGGCTCCTCTGCGAGGATCGCCTCGAAATGCGAAAGTGCATCAGGAAATCGAGCGAGGCACATGAAACAATTGCCGAGCAGGCGGTGGCTGATGATCCGCCACTCTCGGGAAGTGCGCTCGGAGAATTCAAGGCCCAAGGCTAGCCCGGTTTTAAGGTCCGAGCGGGAAACGTGGTCCATATATCGATGGAAGAGCAACAATAGCGGCTTGTTGGCGCCGAGCTGCTCGGCGAGAGTTTCCGCACGGTCGAGGACGGCGCGCGCTTCTTTGCTGCCGAATCCTGCATGCATCACGGTGGGCTGAATTCGTTCCGCTTCGATCTCGAGCTGCACGGCCTCGGTGATTTCGCTCTTCGGCACGAGGCGCAGCGCGCGATCTGCCTGATCGAGGTTTTGCAACGCTTCGCGCACCGCGCTCTGCTCATTGCAGCGACGTGCCGCCAACAAATATTGTCGCGCGGCTTTCTCGTGCTCCCCTGCTTCCGAAAAATGGTACGCGAGGACCTCGGGTGGCGTCCTTGCGTCGGCGCTGAGGATTTCCGTGACCGCGGCATGCAGCTTCTGCCGCTGGGCTCTAAGCAGTGTCGCATGCGCGGCGTCGTGCACCAAAGCGTGCTTGAAAGTGTAGGTCGACCATGGCCGGGTTCCCCGAGAGATGATCAGCGCGGCATCGGTCAAGCCTTTGAGCGTCTGATCGAGGACGCCCTCAGCCGCGGCGCGAGTGCGTATTGCCAGTGCTTTCAGCACGGAATACGGGAATTCTCTTCCGATCACGGAGCCGAGTTGGGCCGTTTCTCGCGCCTGCGTGCCAAGATGGTCGAGCCGCGCCATTAACGAGGCGTGGAGAGTAGCGGGGATGTGATCGGCAGGATTGGGCGCGGCCCTCAACAGTCCGATATCGCCCGATTCCATCAGCGCCTTGGTCAACTCTTCGGCAAAGAGCGGAATGCCATCGGTGCGCTCCGCTATTGCCTCGACGGTTTCACCGGAGAGAGCGATGTTGCCGGCGAGCGAGCGGATGAGGGCGGCGCGATCTTCGAAGCGCAATCGATTAAGCGACATGCTTGTGACGTTGGCTTGCCCGGTCCAAGCGGGACGGAACTGCGGGCGATGCGTCATGACGATCAAAATGGATTTGCGGGCGATGCTCGCCACGAGGATGTCGATCAGTTCCTGCGTAGTCGCATCGGCCCAGTGGAGGTCCTCGAATAGGATCAACAGAGAGGTTTCCGTCGCGAGCTGGTCGATTCTTGCCAAGAGCGCAGCGAAAGTTTTCTGCCGCTTTTCTTCTGGTGCGAAGCGATCCAGGCGGTCATCGGAGCCGGCTCGCAGCGACAACAAGTCCGCAATGAAGGGTATATCTTCCGGCTTCGCTGCCAAGGCGCCGAGCTTTTCGAGCTTCTGCTCCGGCGTGTCACTCGGCGAAAAATTCGCCGCTCGCATCAGGTGCGTTGTGATAGGATGCAGCGCCGTATTCGCGTGCTGCGGCGAGCAGAAGTAGCGCAGTTCAAGCGCATTATCGCCCTTGATCCGCTGCTCGAATGCGGAAACAAGTCGCGACTTGCCTAGCCCGGCCTCGCCGGAGATCAGCACGACGCGCCCCGCGCCTGCCCTAATCTGTTGCCAACGGCGCTCGAGCAACTCCAATTCTTCGTCGCGTCCGATGAGTGGCGTCTCGCCGGAGCGAAGCGCTTCGAAGCGACTCTCGACCTGCGAGACACCAAGAACATCCCAGCACTCGACCGGGGTGGCGAAACCCTTGAGCTCGGCCGGCTTTCGCTCGGCCAAATCGAAGATGCGCCCGATCAGCTTTCGCGTGCCGGCATCGATAACGATCTCGCCGGGCTCCGCCAGGGTTTGCAGCCGGGCGGCACGATTGGGGGTTTCACCCATGATTTGCTGTTCGTGAGACGCTTTCGAACCTTCGGCGCGATCGCCGGCCACGACGAGTCCGGTCGCCAGCCCTGAGCGCACTTGCAGTCGCTTGCCGTCGACTTCAAGCGCCTGCACCGCCTCACGAAGCAGGATTGCGGCGCGCACCGCTCGCTCGGCATCGTCTTCACCCGCGACGGGAAAGCCGAAATAGACCAGCGCGCCGTCGCCCAAATACTGCGCGACAAAGCCTTCTTCTGCGCGAACGGCCTCTGCAACGAGGGCGTGATAGCGCCGGATCACGTCGCGGAGATCCTCGGGATCGAGGCGCGCGGCCAGGGCAGTGGATCCGACAAGGTCACAAAACAGAACGGTCAGGTGCCGGCGCTCGGGAGAAATGCCAGGCAGTCCGTCAATCGCGGAGCGTTCCTCATTCTGTTTCGCGAGGGAACTTGGCTCTGCTTGCGATCGCAGTCCTTCGATGGCGGTCAGCAGCTTGCGCCGATGCCCGAGCAGGCTCACTCCAAGCTCCTTGAGGTCTTCGGCGGTGAGTTGCTGAAGGATTCCGGCGTCGATCGCGTTATCCGCAAACGCCTTGGCGTATTGCGGCAAACCGATCCGCCCCAGCCAATCCGCGACCTCCATTGAAAGGGCCTCCGTGACAGGAGGAGGCTATCGGCTTCGTCGAAAACTGTCTAACGGCTCACGCCTTGGGCCGGGAACGGTCCGAGCCTGGTGTGCGGTTGTATGGTGGCCGGGGCATTGCGCCAGCGCCTGGCACTTGTCCGCGGAGGGGGAGTACCCGCTGTGCAGTCGCCTGGTCTTTGGCGCGATGCCGAGTTTCACGTACCGCTTAGATTCGACAGCGCAAATGCGACCAGCAGCCCGAGAACGGCGAGCAGGCCTGTCGCCTTATGGTCCCCGGCGACCGCCTCGGGAATCATCGTATCGACAATCATCGTTAGCAGCGCCCCCGCGGCGACCGCATTGACCGTCGCCAGAACCTGCCGGGAGGCGCCGCCAAGCAACGCGGCGCCGGCCAGGGACGCAAGCGCGGAGATCACGACGATGCTGCACCAAAGTCCGAACACATAGGCCTTGCTTCTGCCGGCCTTTTTCATCCCGACCGCGCTCGACAATCCCTCAGGGAAGTTCGACAAGAATATCGCGGCGAACATCGCGACGCTGATGCTTTGGCCGCCGAGCAGACTTACTCCCAAGACGACGGATTCGGGTATGCCGTCGAGCAGCGAGCCGACGGCGATCGCCAGTCCGCCGCCTTCGCCTTTGTTTTCCTGCTGGTCCCCCGATCTTTTGCGGTCGTGGCCACCATTTCGAGAGATCACCCAGTCGGCCAGCGTGTAGGCAACCGTGCCGATAATGGCGCCGATGATGATCGGCCAGATTCCGCCCTCCTGGAATCCATCCTCGAGCAGGTCGTAAGCGACGGCGGATATGAGAACGCCGCAGCCGAATGCCATTATGCCGGCACTGATCCGCTGCGGCAGGTTGATCAGATAAGCGGCTGCCGCTCCGAATATCAGCGAGGAGGCCGCTAAAAGCCCCCACAGTCCCGCAGTCGCCCAAATTGGCATTGGCAGCCGCTAACTCCGCTTCAAGTACGGCCTCATTGTTGCGGGACTCTCACCCGGCGGACTTCTTCCCCGCGTGCTGTTCCATGTAGGTGTTCGTGTGATGGTGTACGTTGCCTTCGTTGTCGCGGTATTCGCGCGCCTTCAGCGACCGCTCTTCGGTTTCGCTCGACTGCCTGCCGGGTTGCGCAGTCTCGCTGCGTTCGCCGCCGCCGCGCCGCGCGGACCTGGCGGCTTCATTATCGCCATGTTCGCGCCGCTCGACCGTGTCGCGCCCCACGATCTTACTGAAGAGGCCGTCTTCATCGTAGATGAGGGCCAGCTCTCGCTGCTCGAATTCCTGAAAAAACTCGTCCCAGGAAATCTCGACCAAATTCTCGTGTTCTGAGCGCGGACTTTTCGGGAACATGATCCGTATGATCCCGACATCGCCGTCTTTGTGCGTGCGGTCTACGGCGGCCGGCTTTCCGCCCTTAGCCTCGGCCCATCTTCTGATCGTATCGTGGTCCGTGGTTGTTTCGGACATAGGTATCTCCCGGCGCTTGCAGCTTTCCGAAAAAAACGCTTGCGATTCGCGTCCGTTCCGAAGCCGGATAACGGTCCCTTATGAAGTCGGTTCGCTGTTGGACCGAATCGCAATCACATCCGAGGAGAACTGCCCGCCGGTGAGCTTGTGCAGCAACGCGCCTTCAAACGTAAGCAGAGCATGCGTTTGCACGGTCTCTGCTTCGGCTTCTACCCTCCCGGCTTGGCACACGTCCCAAACCAAATTCGAGATTAACGGCTTGATCTCTGTTGCAGGGTGAACCCGTGAGGCGATGAAAATGCCGTAGAAGGCCGCCAAGGCCCAGAGACGTTGATCGTGAAGCGACCACATAGTCGATGTCGCTCCGAGCTCCAGGCTAAGTCGAGGTTCTAGACGCGAGCGCAACGTCCTCTGCACCCCCGACAGAAGGCTGATGATCCAGCATGCCCCGGCGCATCGGACGCAAGACAAACAAGGCCAGCGCGGCAACGACGAGGTTCATCAGCGTTGCAACCAGGAAAACGGAGTGCCAACTGCCCGTATAAGCTTTGAGCACGTTTGCGAGCGGCACAAGCCATGCGGCTGTACCTTTAGCCGTGTACAGAAGCCCAGCATTGGTGGTTGCGTAGGTGGCGCCATAGGTATCCGTACACGTTGCCGGGAACAGACTGTAAATCTCGCCCCAAGTGAAGTAAACAATTCCCGCGGTGAGCACGAATGTGACTGGTTGATTGCCGATCGTGCCAAGCAGCCAATATGCCACTGCGCCGAGCGTGAACACGATGGCCATCGTATATTCGCGTCCGATGTGATCGGACACCCACCCGAAGAACGGCCGCGCAAGCCCGTTCAAAATGTTGTCGACGATCAGCGCTACGGTCAGCGTCGACGCACCGAAGATCAAGATCATGTTGGCGATCTTGTAATCGCGTGCGATCGGCGCGACTTGCGCCGTCACCATGAGCCCGCTCGCAGCGACCATGACGAACATCACGTACATGAGCCAAAAGACCGGGGTGCGCAGCATCTCAGCCGCGGTAAAGTTCCTGGAGGATATGCGCAGCTTCGAGGGGGCGCGAACCTGGCCGAATGTCGGCGCGACGAGGAACTGCGCCAACAGGAGCACGACTATGCCTTCGCCAATCCCAAACCACTGGAACGCTGTCTCGTATCCGTACGCTTCGATGACGTCTCGGATGGGCACGACCGATATTGCGGCGCCGGCTCCAAACCCGGCTGCCGTGAGGCCGGCCGCCAGTCCACGCCGGTCGGGAAACCATTTCAGCGCGTTGCCCACGCAGGTGCCGTAGACCGCCCCGGCTCCGATGCCAGCCAATGCGCCGGCAATGTAAAGCAGCGGCAAAGACGTCGCGTGCGCATCCAGGGTCCATGCGATCGCGACGAGCACGCCTCCGAAGCTGACGACAATTCTCGGTCCGAACCGATCGACAAACCATCCCTCGACGGGCACGAGCCAAGTTTCGGTGGCAACAAAGATGCTGAACGCCACCTGGATCGCCGCTCGGCCCCAATGGTACTTGGAATCAATCGGGTTGACGAACAAGGTCCAACCATATTGCAGGTTGGCGACCATGATCATGCAGACGATACCGCATACAAGCTGAACCCAGCGATTGACCTGGCCTTCACGATTGACCTGGCCTTCGCGGTTGATCTGGCCTTCGCGATTGACTTGACCTTCGCTCTTCGTTCGCATTTTCCCACCCCCGGCTGAGCCGTTTTGCCGTCGCAGGTGCTCCCTTCGGTTCGGCTCCCGATGGATTTAGTGCGCGGCAAGTGGATGCGATTTTCGGGACGCGGTCGTGCGTCTGCCAGCGTACAGAGATTTGCGCTGCCTTCTCTCAGCGGCCGCTGAGCCGCATCAAGACCTCTGCGGTGACCAATCCAAAAAGGACGAAGAGAAAGGTGAGGCCCGCCGCCCCCGCGAGCCGGATCAGCGCGCGCGAGCGTGAAAGCTCCATGAACAGAACGGCGACAAGCCCCGCCTTCACGAAGGCAATAGCAATGCCGATAAGCGTGGTCCAACCGCCGAGCGGGATGTAGGCGGTGCCGAAAGAGGTAAGCAGCAGCGCAAGCAGCGCCAGCCAGATGAGGCCGTTGCAGCGCCATAGGTGCGCTGCGGCCGATGTGCGGCGGCTCTCATTCATAACGAGCGTCCAGGAAGATAGATCAGCGGATACAAGATGATCCAAATCACATCGACGAGATGCCAATAGAGCGCGGTGACCTCGATTTGCGGGTGTCTGTAGGGCGTGAGACGGCCAAGCAGGATCGATCCGGAGAGGCGTGACACCAGTCCGATCCCAATCGTGAGATGCACGGCATGGACCACGGTCAAAATCCAATAGAGCGCAAAGAATATCTGTGAGGCACGCGCCGCGAGCGGGAACGAGGGGCCGGGAACGAGATGCTTCTCGATATCCTCCTTGTACTCGAATCCCTTGATGACAAGGAATGCAACGCCGAGAAGGGCGGTCGCGGCGAGACACAATCCAATGAGGCGCCGAGGAGCGTCGTCGAGATTAGCCGCCTGTGAGGCGACCGCCATCGTCAGACTGCTTGTGAGAAGAACAGCGGTGTTGACCGTCCCGAACCAGACATTCGTCTCGCGTCCGGCGAGCGCGAACGCGTGCGGATCCTCAATGCGACACACCGTGTAGGTCAGGAGCAGCGCGCCGAAAAACAGCATTTCGCTGGCAAGGAATACCCAAATGCCAAACTTCGCCGCATCGCGCTCGCGTTGCGAGTCCGACCACGGCTCTTTGAGCCAAGCTTCGGCATGGCTCATCGCAGTTCTCGCGCATTTTGCGGCGTCGCCGGCGGGCCTAGTCGAGCCGCTTCGCCTTGCGGATGATAATCGTATGGTCCGACGTCGACATGCGGCTGAACCTCGAAATTGCGCGGCGGCGGCGGCGATGTCGTGCTCCATTCGAGCCCCGTCGCACCCCACGGATTGTTGGCCGCGCGTCGTTCATAGACGAGCGACCACGTAAGGTATCCGAGCGGCAGCAAGTAGGCCGCCGCAAGGACTGCCGCACCGGAGGATGACATCACGTTCCACACCTGAAATTCCGGCGGATAGGTGTGGTAGCGCCGGGGCATTCCCAGATAGCCGGCGATGAATTGC
>JAFASC010000319.1 GCA_019244955.1 Methylobacteriaceae bacterium
GAGCGCCACCTGCGATTCCTTGCGCCGCTCGCATACCTCTCACCGCGCATCGTGGACGCCATTGCCGAGGGACGCGCACCCGCCGATCTGAATGTGAGCAGCCTTGCTCGCAAACTGCCACTATCTTGGAAAGAGCAGGAAGCTCAGCTCGCTTTGCGCTGAAGACGCAGCTTCAAAAAGTCTGAAAAACCGCCACAGCCGGTAATTAGCTTGTTCTTGAAGAAAAATCCGGAGATTCGAAAGTCAGCTTTGGAGACCGACCGGTCGAAACGGGCCGAAACGGCCTTCTTTGCCGGGTCTCCAATCTCCGCGATCTTTTTCAGCGCGCAAACCCCCGGAAATGCGGGCACTTTTCCGCACCCCTGTACAGTCTCCGAAGATCGGGACTGGGGGGCTGGGGCGGGAGGATTCGAACCTCCGTATGGCGGAATCAAAATCCGCTGCCTTACCGCTTGGCGACGCCCCAATTCTGCCGCGGGCAGGGTTCCGCAGCGCGCCGGACCATAGTTGGCGCGCCTCCAGCCCGCAACCCCGAGAGAAGCCTGGCGTCTACAGCTTGCGCAAGGCCACTTCCTCGATTCTGTGCGTAATGCCCTTGGTCAAGACAAGGCTCGCGCGCGGCCGAGTCGGCAGGATGTTTTCGTTAAGGTTGCGCAGGTTCGTGCGCGTCCAGATGCCGAGCGCGGTCTCCTCCGCATCCTGGTCGGAAAGATCGGCGTATTTGCGGAAGTAAGAGCGCGGATCCCGGAACGCCGTCTGACGCAATCGCATGAAGCGCGACACATACCAGCGCTGCAGCGCTTCTTCCGTTGCATCCAGATAAATCGAGAAATCAAAGAAATCCGAGACGAACGAGACGTCCTTACCGCCTTTACCCGGCCGGCTCGGCAACAGCACGTTGATTCCTTCGAAGATGAGGATGTCCGGCCGATCCACCGCAATGTATTCGTCCGGCACGACGTCATAGGTTAGATGCGAATAAACCGGAGCTTTCACGTTGCGCTCGCCGGCCTTGACCTGCCACAGGAACCGGATCAGCGCGTGCTGGTCATAGCTCTCCGGAAAGCCCTTCTTGTCCATCAAGCCTTCGCGTTCGAGCACCGCGTTCGGCAGAAGAAAACCGTCGGTCGTGACGAGATCGACCTTCGGCGTGTTGGGCCAACGCGATAACAGCGCCTGCAGCACGCGCGCGGTCGTCGATTTGCCGACCGCGACGGAGCCCGCAATGCCGATGATGTAAGGCATCTTGCCCGTGTCCTCGGCCCCGAGGAAGCGCTGTGTCGCTTTGAACAAACCTTGCGTCGCCGCAACATAGAGCGCGAGGAGCCGCGACAGCGGCAGATAAATGGCGATCACTTCTTCGACCGAAATCGGATCGTTGATCGATTGCAGCCTGGTAAGATCGTCGACAGTCAGCGTCAGCGGCGTATCGGCCCGCAACCGCGCCCATTCGGCGCGGGTGAAGCGCCGATAAGGCGAAAGCGTCACCTCCCGGATCTCGGGTGCGCTCTCGTTCATGCGCCTGTTGCTCGTGCCTTAATCACCACGCGCAGCCTTCTCGGTATGGCCGGACCGGCTGGTGCGGTCCTTGAGTTCCGCCATCACCTCGTCAAAAGAAATACCTCGCGAGGTGAGCAAGACAAGAAGATGATAGAGGACATCGGCGCTCTCTTTGATAAGCGCCGTGCGATCGCCCTCGATTGCGGCGATAACCGTCTCGACCGCCTCTTCGCCAAGCTTTTTCGCCGCGCGTGCGGGGCCGGCCTCAAGCAGCGACTTCGTGTAGGACTGCTCAGCGGTCGAGCCGGCGCGCGCAATGATAATCGCGGCGAGGTCGTCAAGACTGAAGCGGTTCATTGATCGGCCTCGCAGGCTGCGCGTACATGCAGGCCGGCACGGCGCATGTGTTCTTTCGCCTGCGCGATCGTGTACGTGCCGAAGTGAAAGATCGACGCGGCAAGCACCGCGGCCGCATGGCCGTCGCGGATACCTTCGACCAGGTGGTCGAGCGTACCCACCCCGCCGGACGCGATCACCGGCACCGACAGCGCGTCTGAGATCGCCCGGGTGAGGTCGATATCGAATCCCTTGCCGGTGCCGTCGCGATCCATCGAAGTAAGCAGGATTTCGCCCGCGCCCCGCCCGACGACGTCCTTTGCGTATCCCACCGCATCGATGCCGGTCGGATTGCGACCGCCATGGGTGAAGATTTCCCATTTGCCCGGCGCGACCCGTTTTGCATCGATTGCAACGATGATGCACTGGCTGCCGAATTTCTGGGCGCCATCGCTGACGATCTTGCGGTCGGCAACGGCGGCCGAGTTGATCGAGATTTTGTCTGCCCCGGCGAGCAAAAGCTGGCGCATGTCTTCGATGGTCCGAACGCCGCCGCCGACGGTCAGCGGCATGAAGCAGGCCTCCGCGGTGCGCTGCACGACGTTCAGGATTGTGCCCCGCTTCTCGTGGCTTGCCGTGATATCGAGAAAGCACAGCTCATCGGCGCCGGCGGCATCGTAAGCGATCGCGCTTTCGACGGGATCGCCGGCGTCACGCAAGTTGACGAAATTGATGCCCTTCACCACGCGTCCGTCTTTCACGTCTAAGCAGGGAATCACGCGCGATTTAAGCATGCGCGCGGCTCTTGATCAGCGCCAGTGCTTCCGTCGCATTGAGCCTGCCGTCATAGAGCGCGCGGCCGGTGATCGCCCCCGCGAGCCGCGCGCAATCGGGTTCGAGCAGGCGCGCAACGTCGCCAAGAGAAGCGAGACCGCCCGATGCAATAACAGCAATTGATGTTGCCGCCGCCATTGCAAGCGTCGCCTCGATATTCAATCCCTTCATCACCCCGTCGCGTGAGATGTCGGTATAAACAATCGCCGCGACGCCCACGTCTTCGAAGCGGCGGCCGAGGTCGATGGACGACATTTGCGCAATTTTCGCCCAGCCCTCGATCGCGACCTGTCCGTCGCGCGCATCGATGCCGACGGCGATCCGGCCGGGATAAAGTCGTGCGGCTTCACGCACGAGATCGGGATCGCGCACCGCTGCGGTGCCGATGATGACGCGCTCGACGCCCTTTTCAAGCCAGCGCTCGACCGTGCGCAAATCGCGGATGCCGCCGCCGAGCTGCACGGGAATGGAGAGAGCCTCGAGGATCGCCTTGACGGCGTCTGCATTGACCGGCTTGCCGGCAAAAGCGCCGTCGAGATCGACGAGATGCAGGTATTCAAAACCCTGCCGCTCGAATGCCAGCGCCTGCTCGGCGGGACTGTCGTTGAAGATCGTCGCTTGTGCCATGTCGCCCTGGACAAGACGCACGCAACGGCCATCTTTGAGATCGATCGCCGGAAACAGAATCATGGACGCCAATGCAGAAAATTACGCAAAAGCGCCAGGCCAAGCGTCTGGCTCTTTTCCGGATGAAATTGCGTGCCGATGAGATTGTCGCGTCCGACGATCGCCGTCAGCGCGCCGCCGTGATCGGTCTCAGCGACGAGGATATCCGCAGAGGACGGCTCCAAATGGAAGGAGTGCACGAAGTAAGCGTGCAATCCGTTCTCGCCGGTGGCGATCCCGTCGAGCAGCTTGTGATCACGCCGAACGTTCAGCGTGTTCCAGCCCATATGCGGAATTTTCAAGCTTTTGTCGCCCGGCCCGATTGCAACGACATCGCCGGAAATCCAGTCAAGCCCCTCTGTGACCTGATGTTCAAGCCCGCGCGTCGCCATGAGCTGCATACCGACGCAGATGCCGAGAAACGGCCTGCCGTTTTCGATGACGGCCTCATCCAGCGCCTCGACCATGCCCTCGATGGCATCTAGGCCGCGGCGGCAATCGGCAAAAGCGCCGACGCCAGGCAGCACGATGCGCTCGGCCTTGCGCACTTCCTCGGGATCGCTGGTGAGGCGGATCTCAGCGCTGCTGCCGCTTTCGCGTGCGGCGCGTTCCAGCGCCTTTTGCGCAGAATGGAGATTGCCGGAGCCGTAATCGATGATGGCGACGCCCATCACGCCTCCGCATCTGGAAAAAATCCGATCACGCGCTCGCTGGGTGTTGTAACCGGCGCAGGCGTTACCGGCCGGAACAGCGGCTCGCTTTGCGAGCGCGCCTTGTCGAGCTTCGCCACCCAGCGCGGATAAAAAATCCGTTCCGCATCGTCACGGCTGTCGGTCGCCACGATATCGGCAAGCTCATAACCACGCCGGCGCAGCGCGGCACTGCGCAGCATGCCGCCCTCGAGGCCGAGAAATACGTTGATAACCGCCAGACTCCAGAACACCGCCCACCCAGAAAGCCCCAGCCAATATGAGCCGCCCCAAAGCAGAAGTGCCGCCGCGAGCCAGCCAAGGAAGGCAAGCCACAGCCGGTGCCGAAGCAGCCAGAGCGGCCCGAAGAACAGCGCGCCCCAGGAAAAACTGTCGCGGACGAACGCGCAGCGATCGGCAGCCGCGACCTGATCGCCAACATTCGTCGGCGCATGAACCGCGAAGATCGTCATCGATCGACTCTTGCCGTGGTCACAGCGATCCCTTGGTCGAAGGGATTTCATCCTTGCGACGCTCGTCGATTGCGATGGCGAGGCGCAGCGCACGCGCCAATCCCTTGAAGCAGGATTCGGCGATGTGATGGCTATTTGCGCCATACAGCGTCTCGACGTGCAGCGTGATGCCGGCATTCATCGCAAAAGCCTGAAAGAACTCGCGCACAAGCTCGGTGTCGAAATCACCGATCTTCGGCGCCGGGAATTCCGACTTGAACACGAGAAACGGCCGGCCGGAAACGTCGAGCGCGACCCGCGTCAGCGTCTCGTCCATCGGCAGATGCACGTCCCCATAGCGGCCGATGCCCTTGCGGTCGCCAAGTGCCTGCCGGATCGCTTGGCCAAGCGCGATCCCGGTATCCTCGACTGTGTGGTGCATGTCGATGTGGAGGTCGCCCTTGGCGGCAATTTCGAGATCGATCCCGGAATGGCGTGCGACCTGTTCCAGCATGTGATCGAAAAAGCCGATGCCGGTCGAAACACGCGCCGTCCCGGCGCCGTCGAGGCCCACGGCGACCGTGATCTCGGTCTCATTCGTCTTGCGCGTGATCGTGGCGCGGCGCATGCGGCTCATTAGGCTCAGGAAAACGAGCGCGGCTTCTATCAAGCCGGCTGGCCATTGGCCACCCTCGGGCCGAGTTATGGTGACCTTGCAACCATGCCGCCGCGGCCATAGATCGGGCGCTCCGCAGGGGAGTCCCAGAATCTTCATGCACAACGGCGCTGGCCCGCAGGACGCAGGGCAAGATCGCTGGCACGCGACGACGATCGTGCTCGTCCGCAAGGGCGGGCGCACGGTCATCGTCGGCGACGGCCAGGTCAGTCTCGGGCAGACGATCATCAAGGGCAATGCCAAGAAGGTGCGCCGGCTCGGCAAAGGCGGCGTGATCGCCGGGTTCGCTGGCGCCACCGCCGACGCTTTCGCGCTCTTCGAGCGGCTCGAGGCTAAGCTCGAGCAATATCCCTCGCAGCTGCTTCGTGCCTGCGTCGAGCTCGCCAAGGAATGGCGTACCGACCGCTATCTCAGGCGGCTCGAGGCGATGATGCTTGTCGCCGATCCCGACGCGGCTTTGGTCCTGACTGGTACCGGGGACGTGCTGGAACCAGAGGCGAGCGCCGACGGCAGCGCGATGGCGATCGGCTCTGGCGGCAATTACGCACTCGCCGCCGCGCGAGCACTCTTGCCGATGGACCTCGATGCCGAGGCGATCGCCCGCCGGTCCCTCGAAATCGCCGCCGACATTTGCGTGTACACCAACCGCAACGTCGTGATCGAAGCCATCGAGTCGAAATGACGTGGCGAGGCGCGGCTTTTCATCAGGAAAGGCTCACCAGGAAAGATGGCTGATTTTTCTCCGCGCGAGATCGTTTCCGAGCTCGACCGCTACATCGTCGGACAGAACGACGCCAAGCGGGCGGTCGCGGTTGCTCTGCGCAACCGCTGGCGGCGGCTCAAGCTCGAAGGCGCCATGCGCGAAGAGGTGCTGCCGAAGAACATCCTGATGATCGGGCCGACGGGTTGCGGCAAGACCGAGATTTCACGCCGGCTCGCCAAGCTCGCAAATGCGCCCTTCCTCAAGGTCGAAGCAACGAAGTTCACGGAGGTCGGTTATGTCGGCCGTGACGTCGATCAGATCGTGCGCGATCTTCTCGAAGTGGGCATCACGCTCGTCAAGGAGCGCGGCCGCAAGGACGTGCAGGCGCGCGCACAATTGGCGGCGGAAGAGCGGGTGCTGACCGCACTCGTCGGCGCCAATGCCTCGCCGGCGACGCGCGATTCATTTCGCAAGAAGCTGCGCTCGGGCGAACTCGACAACAAAGAGATCGAGATCGAAGTCGCGCAATCCAGTCCCTCGATGCCGATGTTTGAATTGCCGAACATGCCGGGCGCCTCGATCGGAGCGATCAACATCAACGATCTCTTCACGAAGTCTTTTGGCGCACGGACCAAGGTCCGTAAGACCCTGGTGAAGGACGCCTACGAGCCGGTCGTCGCCGAAGAATCCGAGAAGCTGATGGACCAGGAGCAGGTGGTCCAGGAAGCCATCCGCGATGTCGAGAATAACGGCATCGTTTTCCTGGACGAGATCGACAAGATTTGCGCCAAAGGTGCGCGCTCGGGCGCCGATGTTTCCCGCGAAGGCGTGCAGCGCGATCTTCTGCCGCTGATCGAGGGAACGACGGTTGCGACGAAGCATGGCTCTGTGAAAACCGATCACATCCTGTTCATCGCGTCAGGCGCGTTTCATGTGTCGAAGCCGTCGGATTTGCTGCCGGAATTGCAGGGACGTCTCCCGATCCGGGTCGAGCTCGCTTCTCTCGATGAAAACGATTTCCGCCGCATCCTGACGGAGACGGAGGCTAGCCTGATCAAGCAATATGAAGCGCTCCTGCAAACCGAAGGCGTGATGTTGAAGTTCGCACCGGACGGCATTGACGCGATCGCGCGTATTGCGGTGCAGGTGAATACGGCGGTGGAAAATATTGGCGCGCGGCGTCTGCAGACGGTGATGGAGAGAGTGCTCGACGAGATCAGTTTCGCCGCCCCAGACCGGGGAGGTGACACCGTGACCGTCGATGCCGCTTATGTCGAATCGCGTATCGGCGATCTCGCCAGGAACGCGGATCTGAGCCGGTTTATCTTGTAGTATTTGCGCTACGAACAGGGCAGATCCGCACGCTCCAGCGGTCCTTCGACGCGATGTGCCGACCTCGTCTTAAGCTCGCGATAATCTGTCCCAGTCGATGCGAGCATCGCCGCGATGCAGTGCCTCGGCGCGAGTTGTGAAACTGCCGTCGGCCTGGTGCAGGACGAGCGGTGGCGCCAGTACGAGCGGCGTTCTGCGGCGTTTCACGGCGCGGATGAGAATGCGCGTTGCCGCGCGGTCGGCTGTTGCATGAATTGGCAGAACCACAATCGCACCGGCCACTGGCGAGAGAGCTTGCAGAGCTTCCTGAAGGGCATCGGCCCGGTGAATGATGAGAAATGTCCCGCCCGGCCGCAGCAGCGCGAGGCAGGCGCTGATCCAAGCCTCAAGGCCCCCGGCGCCGATCACATGCGCGCTGGCCTTCTCGTGATCGGGAGAGATGCGGGCTGTCTCGGCCGAAAGGAAGGGCGGGTTCGTCAGAACGAAATCGGCGGCTTCGCGCTCAAGTCCGGCGCCGCGGCAGGAGTTGCGCGACAGAAGATCGGCTTCTGCCACAAAGGCACGGTCCTCGAGGCCATTGGCCGCGATGTTCGCGCGCGCGAGAGCATTGAGGGTAGGGTCGCGCTCCAACAGTGCCATGCGCAGCGCTGGGGCGGCTCGGGCGGCAGCGAGCCCGGCCGCGCCGACGCCCGCGCCCGCATCGATCGCGCGGCCGTCGGCTTTCTCGGGCACGGCGGCGGCGAGGAGCACAGCGTCAGTGCCGGCGCGATGTCCTGCTGTGGGCTGGCTCAGGTGCAAGCGCCCGCCGATAAAGCCGTCCCGCGTTGTTGTCGCTTCAGCCACTCCGGAGTTCCTGGCCGAAACCGGCGGCTATGATTGCGCGCCGCGCGCGAGGGAGATCCCTGGCGTCAACCAGCACCCGCCGCGGCAAGAAGCCGAGGGAGCCCTCAAGCGCGCTCATATGCTCGTCGGCGATGAAGACTCGCAGGCCGTGCTCCGCGAGAATGGCCCGAACCGCCGAAATCAGGACGAGATCGTTGGTTCGCAGCAGTTCGACCATTCGTTTGTTCTAGCACGACTGTAGGCAACCGGGTGCCTAATGTGACACACAAGCCACAAGCGTGATAGAAGTGCATCAGATTGGATACTCGGCATTGAATTACAGCCGATTCGGCAGCATCGTTCAGGTGGGCTTCGTGCCCAATCCTCCCAGACTTTTCGGCCGTCTTCACGACGGCCGTTTTTCTTTGCCTCCTCCTACTCCGTCTGCTGCGGATGGCGTAAGAGACGGGAATGCATCTTGCCACAAATCTCATCGTCCTCGTCGCCATTATTGCCGTCTTCGTCGCGCTTTTGCTCGGCCTTGCCAATATGCTGCGCGGGGGCAGCGCCAACACTTCGCAAATGATCATGCGCTGGCGCGTCGGCCTGCAATTCTTGGCCATCCTGATCATCCTGGCCGTCCTCTATTTCCGCGGCTAAGTGCATGGTCCGGCTCAATAAAATCTACACTCGCACCGGCGACGACGGAACGACCGGCCTCGGCTCCGGCGAGCGCCGCCGCAAGGATGACCTGCGCGTCGAGGCCTACGGCACGGTCGACGAGGCGAACGCAGCGATCGGGCTTGCCCGTCTTTCGAGCGCCGACGACAAGCCGCTAGACGCCATGTTGTCGGCGATCCAGAACGACCTGTTCGACCTTGGCGCCGACCTTGCGACGCCGCCCACCGACACGCCGCCGCCTTACGAGCCGCTGCGCATGACGCAAGCTCAGGTCGACCGGCTCGAACGCGAGATCGATGGCCTCAATGCTGAGCTTAGCCCCTTGCGCTCGTTCGTGTTGCCTGGCGGCACCAAGGCGGCGGCGGCGTTGCATTTGGCCCGCACCATCACGCGCCGGGCCGAGCGGCTGATCGTGGCGCTCGCCGCGGCGGAGCCGGTCGGCGCCCCGGCACTCAAATACGTGAACCGCCTCTCTGACTTCCTGTTCGTCGCCGCGCGCTACGCCAACCATCGGGCGCAGGATAACGGGGGAGGAGACGTGCTCTGGGTCCCAGGGAAGAATAGGTAGCCAAATCCGCCTTACCCGATGACGATTGCTTCATCAC
>JAFASC010000008.1 GCA_019244955.1 Methylobacteriaceae bacterium
GTTGGGATCAGTCGCTGCGTCTGCGCCCGCGCCGGGAAGCTCGCGAGGAGAGGGAGGAGCAGCGCCAAGACCCCTGCCCACCTCCACTGTTCGGATGATGCGACCGGCTGCATGGCATGTGATCTAGGCCACGTTCCGCTTCGGAGAAGCCGCTAGCCTGCGTAACCGGTTAACCCTTGTTGAGGATTCGCAGACATGAACGTTCCGACAATCGTGACCGTCTCGGCGACCATGCCGCTCTTTGCCGCGATCATCGGCGATACTCAGAGCAGCACGGAGGATCTGCTTGCGGTCCTCTATGTCGCGGCGGTCGGAATGCTCATCTCGTTTGCCGCACTTCTCGACGACGTTCTCGATCTGACGTCCTGGTTTGGCCTGCTGCCGCCCGACCTGCAGGCGCTTTTGTAGAGAGCCCGTTGCCTCGCGGCGATTTGAACCAGTGCGGCCTTCCCGCCTACCGCCGCCGCGCTAGCTAAGCCTCTGGGGCGGGACCAACCGCTCACCTTGTTGGAGGATTAAGCGTCATGAAAATAGCTTTCGCTCTCGTCGCGGCCGGAATACTGGCGGCAGGGCCTGCTTTTGCGCAAGGCACGGCAGGCGGAACCCCGAATACCGGCCCGCAGGGCACCGGCAATTTCGTTGCCGGCAAGCCTGAAGGCACCGGCAATCCCGTGGCCGGCAAGCCCGGCGATCCGCCGGCCGCCAGCAAAGCGGGCGCGAATACAAGCGGCGCGGGCACTGGTGCTGGCGCAACATCGGCGGGCGATATGGGCGGCACGAACGCCAGCAAGAAGTAGCACCAGTCAAACGCAGCACAATCGCGGGCGGCGGGGCGAAAGTCTCGCCGCTTTTTTTGCGCAGGAATTGCTGCGTCAAATGGCGTGCAACTTTCCCGGCCCTGATGCGATTTTAAACGGCGCGTCACCTCCGTGTGGGGCCGTCACAATGCAGCCGGACTACCGCCGCTCGCCGTTCTTCTCGGCCGCCTTTGTGCGCCGCTTGCAGAAGATGATCGCGCCAGCGCGCGGTCCGGCGACCGAGATCGAGCGCGCGATCGAGCGGGCACTCTCCCGGCTAGCCTCCGTATTCACTTCCCTCGGACGCTAGCCTTTTTCGCCGGTCGGCTTCGCCGCGCCGGCGGTGCTCTGCTTCGAGAAGGGGGAGGCGGCTTGCGTCTCCTTCGGCTTTTCCTTCTTCGGCTTCTTCTTCTCTTTGTTGCCGCGCTGCTCGCGGTTGGCCATGGCGTGATCTCCCTCGTCTTGAAAAGACCCGCATATCACGCCTCGAATAGAGCCGTTCGTCCAGCAGATTCGCGCCGGAGCTTTCAACATTGATCCCGATTTGCGCAGGGACCATTCAATCGCTTGAGGAGAGCAGACATGATAGGAACCGCGGCCACCATTACGGCTGGCGCCATCACCATCGGCATTATCGCTGATCGCCGACGACTAGCGCCGCGCCTCGTGCGGCGCTGATTGTCCCGCCCGGCGCTGAGGCCGGCGAGTTCCTGCTACAATGCGGCGAGCGCGAGCTTCTGCGCTTCCTGCGTCATTGTTTCCGCCCCCCGCCCACGCACCCGCCCTAGCCCGACGTGTCGCGCATGCCGCTATGCAATTGCATGAACGCGCTGCGCAGGCCGTGAAGCTGATCGAGGAGGTGAAGGATCACGTCGATCCCCTCGTCGTTGACGCCGAATTCGCTTTTCAGGTTCTGCACCAGACGCGCGCGCGCGATCTCTCTGTCCGAAAAATTCTGTCCGGCAGAGGTTTCCTCGGGAATGAGCCATTGCTGCTCGACCCAGAATTCCAGCGTCTGCACGCTGAGGCCCGAAGAGGTCAGGAATTCATCCTTGTTCATGATGTCCTCCCTTCGCGCGGATTAAAATCTTTGCCCCTGCTCCAGTTCGTGACGAATGCCTCGAGCTCCGGATCGGGCGATCTCGGCAGGACGACTTTCAGCTTCACGAACTCGTCGCCGTGTCCCCCGTCGCGACGCGGCGCACCCCTGCCTTTCAGGCGCAGCGTGGTTCCGGTGTTCGATCCTTTCGGGATCCGCATCATGACGTCGCCGGTCGGCGTCGGCACGCGAACCTCTCCTCCGAGCACGGCTTCAGACAGCGAGATCGGCAATTCGAGCGAGATGTTGTCGCCGTCACGCGCAAAGCGCGGGTCGGGCAGAACCTCGACCTCGATGAGAGCATCGCCGGGGCCGCCCTTGCCGCGCCCAGGCGCGCCTTTCCCTTTGAGGCGGAGGGTTTGTCCGTCGACGAGACCCGGCGGAATGTTTACGTCGAGCGTTGCGCCGTCGGGCAGCGTCAGACGCTTCATCGCGCCGGTGATCGACTCGACGAAGTCGATGGCAAGGCGGTAGTGCAGGTCCTCTCCGCGCCGGTTGGCCCGCGCCTGCTGGCTGCGACGCAGCAGCTCGGCGAGAGCGTCGTCGGCATCCATGAAATCGGCGAAGCCGGAACTGCTCGTATAGGGATGGCCATCGTCGGCGGTGGCAAAATCGCGATAATATTGCTGTTGCGGCCGCTCGGCGCCGCTCGCGTCGATCTCGCCATTATCGAAGCGCTTGCGCTTGTCCGCATCGCTGAGCAGATCGTACGCGCCCGCGACCTCCTTGAACTTCTCTTCCGCCGACTTGTCGCCGGGATTGAGATCTGGATGCAGCTTCTTCGCAAGCTTGCGATACGCTTTCTGGATGTCGGCGGACGACGCCGTCGGCGCAACACCGAGAACCTCATAGGGACTTTTCACGTACGCTCCGCAGGCAAACTTCGTAAGACGAGAGCAAATCCGACATAGCTGATGCGCCCTTTACCTGCTCTTCCCGCGAAACACCCGCGTGCCGCCTTTGCCCGCGGTCGAGCGCGGCCGCGGGCGGGCATTGAGCGGGCGGGCTTCGCCGCCGCCCCAATTGTGCGGGCCCATGTCGGCATCGGTCGGTTTGCGCGCGCGCGGCGCCGGCAGCGGGCCCTCGTCGATGTCCCCCTCCCCTGAAAGGGCAGGGTAAGGGAGGGGTCCTTTGCCTCCTTTGACCCCCACCCCAGCCCTTCCCCTTGCAGGGGGAGGGAGATTGCCAGAACTCCCGTACTTCCGTCGTCCCTCGTAGGAGCCGGCCTTGTCCTCGATCGCCTGTTGGCGTGCCAGCGGATCTTCGCCGACCGCAAGTTCGACGGCCTCCAGCCGCTTGATCTCGTCGCGCAGGCGTCCGGCCTCCTCGAATTCGAGATCGGCGGCGGCGGCGCGCATGCGCTTTTCGAGGTCCGATATCGTGGCGCGCAGATTATGCCCGATCATCGCGGGCTTGCCGTCGCGCCCGCCGAGCATGCCGGCGTCGACGGTGACGTGATCGGCCTCGTAGACCGAGCCCAGAATGTCGGCGATCCCTCTTTTGATCGATTCCGGCGTGATGCCGTGCTCGATATTGTATTGCATCTGCTTCTCGCGGCGGCGGTTGGTTTCCGCCATCGCGCGTTCCATCGAGCCGGTGATCTGATCGGCATACAAAATTACGTGGCCGTCGATGTTGCGCGCGGCGCGTCCGATCGTCTGCACGAGGGATGTTTCGCTGCGCAAAAAGCCTTCCTTGTCGGCGTCGAGGATTGCTACCAATCCGCATTCGGGAATGTCCAAGCCTTCGCGCAACAAATTGATGCCGACGAGCACGTCGAACGCGCCGAGACGCAAATCCCGGATGATCTCGATGCGTTCGATCGTGTCGATGTCGGAATGCATGTAGCGCACGCGCACCTTGTTCTCGTGCAGGTATTCGGTGAGGTCCTCGGCCATGCGCTTGGTCAGTACGGTGACGAGCGAGCGGTAGCCTTTGAGGCTGACCTCGCGGATTTCGCCGAGGAGGTCGTCGACCTCGCTGCGCGCGGGCCTGACTTCCACCGGCGGATCGATCAGGCCCGTGGGCCGGATCACCTGCTCGACGAAGATGCCGCCGGTGCGCTCCATCTCCCATTTGCCTGGCGTTGCCGAGACATGCACGGTCTGCGGCCGCATCGCCTCCCATTCCTCGAAGCGCAGCGGCCTGTTGTCCATGCACGAGGGCAGCCGGAAGCCGTATTCGGCGAGGGTCGCCTTGCGGCGGAAGTCGCCGCGATACATGCCGCCGATCTGCGGGATGGTGACGTGGCTCTCGTCGGTGAAGACGAGTGCGTTGTCGGGCAGGTATTCGAACAGCGTAGGCGGCGGCTCGCCGGGGCGGCGGCCGGTGAGATAGCGCGAATAATTCTCGATGCCCTGGCAGGATCCCGTCGCTTCCAACATTTCGAGGTCGAATGTGGTGCGCTGCTCGAGCCGCTGCGCCTCGAGGAGGCGGCCCGCCTGGTTCAGTTCGATGAGGCGGGCGCGCAGTTCCTCCTTGATCCCCTTGATCGATTGCAAGAGCGTCGGGCGCGGCGTGACGTAGTGCGAATTGGCGTAGACCTTGACGAAAGCGAGCTCCTGCGTCGCCTTGCCGGTGAGCGGATCGAACTCGGTGATCGATTCCACTTCGTCGCCGAAGAAGCCGATGCGCCAGGCGCGGTCTTCGTAATGGGCGGGGAAGAGTTCGAGCGTGTCGCCGCGGACCCGAAACGTGCCGCGCGAGAAATCCATGGAGGTGCGCTTGTATTGCAGCGCGACGAGGTCGGCGATGAGCTGGCGCTGGTCGAGGCTCTCGCCGCGCTTGATGCCGAACGTCATCGCCGTGTAGGTCTCGACCGAGCCGATGCCGTAAATGCACGAGACGGAGGCGACGATGATGACGTCGTCGCGCTCCAAGAGCGCACGCGTCGCCGAGTGGCGCATGCGGTCGATCTGCTCGTTGATCGACGATTCCTTTTCTATGTACGTGTCGGTGCGCGGGACGTAGGCTTCCGGCTGGTAGTAGTCGTAGTAGGAGACGAAATACTCGACCGCGTTGGTAGGAAAGAACGACTTGAACTCCCCATAGAGTTGCGCGGCGAGCGTCTTGTTCGGTGCGAGCACCAGAGCCGGGCGCTGTGTCTTCGCGATCACCTGCGCCATCGTGAACGTCTTGCCCGAGCCGGTGACGCCGAGCAGGACTTGGTCGCGCTCCTGTTCCTGCACGCCCGCAACCAGTTCCGCGATAGCGTGGGGCTGGTCTCCCTGCGGCTCATATTCCGAGGCGATCTCGAAGCGCACACCGCCTTCGGACTTTTCCGGTCGCGCCGGGCGATGCGGCGTCCACGGCGCCCCTTGGCGGACATTGGGGTCGCCGCGTTCAAGAAGGTCACGCAACGAGACGGCGGTCGCCGCGGAGCCAAGCGGCTCAAACGGGCTGCGGCCTGG
>JAFASC010000024.1 GCA_019244955.1 Methylobacteriaceae bacterium
GGTGTTGCGTCCGATGAACTGGGCAATCGTGGCTTCGGAATCGCCGGTCCAGACCTCCCCAAACGTGAAGAAATTCTTCTTCCCGATGCTGAGAGCGAATTCGCGGATCGAGTTTCCGAAGGTCTGCGCGAGATTGTTCTTCAAATAGCGCAGCGTGTCGATGCGAAACCCATCCACGTCGAATCGTGCTATGATATACTGGTATGCCCTGATGAGGTGGTTCTGCAGTTCGAGGATGTCTGTCCGCATCTGTTTCAGAGAGGCAAAGTCACCAATCGTATCGTCCTGCGGAGATGCCCCGCCCTGCATGCGAAAGAAAGCATTGCGCTGCAATTCCCTCGGCCAGACGAGCGCGTCGCTCGTGGGATTCGCAATGGTTCCGATGTCGGTCCAATCGGAATGCGCGAGACCCTTGCCATCGCGCCAACGGACGGCTTGCACGGATGAATGGAAGGTTGCCTCCGCACCATTCGTCGAAATGCAGGTCGAGTCGGACGCATCGCACTGATACGCGAACACGTCGCCGGTGTGGTTCAAGACGATATCGAATATGACGTAAAGGCCTCCAGCATGGGCCGCGTCGACCAGCGCGCGGAGCTCGTCATCGGCTCTGGTCGGGTCGTCTGCGAACCGCGGCTCGGCATGCAGAAAATCGTGTATGCCGTAGCCATGATATGAGCCAGTTGAAAATTGTAGATTTTTCAGAACGGGGCTGGAGCCAAATCGCGCCGGCCCCAAGCTTCTTGATATATTTGAGCTTGTCGCGAACACCGCTGAACGTGCCACCCTGGTAGCCGCTGAACTGAGGATCGTCGAAGGGCTGGTGTACGGGCTGCTTCGACGGGTTGTTGAAACGATCGAGCATGAGGAAATAGATGACACAATCGCGCCAATCTACAGGCGAGGGGAAAGCGCCTTTGCTGCCGGATAGCTTGCCGTCATAAACCCTTTGAAAATCGGCATCGAAAAGGCTTTGCGGCATGTGACCCCCGACTCGGGAATGAGCGCCGAGCGGCACGGGCGCTGGTGCGATATGAAACTGTAGGATGCACGAGCCCGCGTGTCTACACCTACGCGGCCGTCTCAGCGCAGTTGAGAATATGCTGAGCTCAGCGGTACCGCCGCAAACCCGTCGGAAATGGAAAGACAAAACCGCGCGGTTAAATCGCCGCGTTGATCCATTTCACAAGCTCGCCCTTCGGCGCGGCGCCGACTTTCTGCGAGGCGAGCTTGCCGTCCTTGAACAGCATCAGTGTCGGGATCGAGCGGATGCCGAGCTTGCCGGCAACGGCGGGGTTCTCGTCGATGTTCAGCTTGGCAACCTTGACCTTGCCCTGCATCTCGGTCGCGATTTCCTCGAGCGAGGGGGCGATCATACGGCATGGCCCGCACCATTCCGCCCAGAAGTCGACGACCACGGGTTCGCTCGACTTCAGCACGTCCGTGTCGAAGGTGGAATCGGTGACTTTCGCAGTCGACATGATGTGCGCCTTTGGTGGGGGATTCGTCAGCTCAAAGTAGGAAGGCGACCTGATAGGGTCAAGGCACGGTCGAGCGCACCCGCCGCGCCGCGCCGGCCTCGAGCTTGCTTTGAATGAGGCGCAGCGCCTCGTCAAAAGTGCCCTTCACATCCAGATCGGTCGTGTCGAGGATCACCGCGTCGGCGGCGGGTTTCAGCGGCGCCGCCGCGCGGTTCGAATCGCGGCGATCCCGGTGCAGAATGTCGGCGAGGACCTTGACATAATCGGAGGGCTCGCCGCGGCTGCGAAGTTCGAGCGCACGGCGCTGCGCCCGCGTCTCGGGGGACGCGGTGACAAAAATTTTGACGGTCGCGTCCGGGCAGATCACGGTGCCTATATCGCGCCCGTCGAGCACCGCCCCGCCGGGGCGGTGCGCAAAGCTCTGCTGCGCCTGAACGAGCGCGGCTCGCACTTCAGGAATGGCTGCAACGACGGAAGCGGCCTCGCCCATTTCGCGCCCCCGTAAGGCCGCCTCGTCAAAATCGATGAGCGCGAGCCCACGCGCGGCTTTGACCGCCGCGCCAACATCATCGAGCCGTCGCCCTTCATCCATCAGGGTGCGCGCGGTGGCGCGATAAAGAAGGCCGGTGTCGAGATGCGGCAGGCGGTAATGCTCCGCCAGGCGCCGGGCGAGCGTACCCTTGCCTGAGGCGGCCGGACCGTCGATCGCGACGATCACGCGAATTGCGCCCCAAGCGAGGTCATCAACGCGCGGAAAGTCGGGAAGCTGGTCTCGATCATGCGCTCGTCGTCGACGGCGACGGCGCGTTCGGCGGCAAGACCCATCACGAGAAAGCTCATCGCGATGCGATGATCGAGATGCGTGGCAACAAAGCCATTGCCGGGCGCCCGGCCTGCACTCCCGGAAACAATAAGATCGTCACCTTCGATCGTGGAGGCAACGCCGGTCGTCGCGAGCCCGGCAGCCACCGCCGCAAGCCGGTCGGATTCCTTGACGCGCAACTCGGCAAGCCCGCGCATGCGCGTCTCGCCTCTCGCAAACGAAGCCGCAACTGCCAGAACTGGATATTCGTCGATCATCGAGGGTGCCCGGCCAGCCGGCACATCTACGCCCTTGAGTTCGCTGGCGCGCACGCGAAGATCGGCAACGTCCTCGCCCCCTTCGCTGCGGCAATCGAGAACCTCGATCCGCGCGCCCATTTCCTGCAGTGTGGTGAGAAGCCCGGTGCGCAGCGGGTTCATCATCATGCCTTCAATAACGATATCGGAGCCCGGCACGATCAGCGCGGCAACCAGCGGAAAGGCCGCCGAAGAGGGATCTGCCGGGACGACGATCGGCGCCGGTTGAAGCTCGGGGCGGCCTTTGAGACTGATGCGGCGGCCGCTTTCGCGTTCCGGCACGCTAGCGACTTCCGCACCGAAATAGGCGAGCATTTTTTCCGTGTGATCGCGGGAGGCCTCGGTCTCGATCACGATCGTCTGCCCCGGCGAATTGAGCGCGGCGAGCAGAATCGCCGATTTGATCTGCGCGGACGCGACCGGCGTCCGATATTCGATCGGCGCCGGCTCGTGCGTGCCCTGGAGCAGAACCGGACAGCGACCGCCATCGGCCTGCGCTCTCACCTCGGCGCCCATCTGAATCAGCGGATCGAGAATGCGCCGCATCGGTCGCTTGCGCAGCGACGCGTCTCCGTCAAACCGTGCGAGCACGCCGTTGCCGCCGGTCACACCCATCATGAGCCGTGTTCCAGTCCCGGCATTGCCGAAATCGAGCGTCTCGGCCGACGCACGCAGCGCCCCGATGCCCCTTCCCCGCACGCGCCACCGGCCCTCGCCAAGCCGCTCGACCGCAGCGCCCAAGGCGCGGCAGGCCGCGCCGGTGCGCAGCACGTCATCGCCTTCGAGCAGGCCTTCGATTCGCGTCTCGCCGACGCTGAGCAGGCCAAGGATGAAGGCGCGATGCGAGATCGACTTGTCGCCGGGCGGCCGGACGCGCCCGGTAAGCGGGCCGCTGCGGCGCGCCGAGAGGCTGACGGCGCGCTCGGGCGCGTGCGCGGTATTCACTTGCACGGGCAGTTGGATCCTCGGCTGATCTTTGCGAGCGCTCGTACCATGCCCGGCAGCGCCGTGTCATTACGCTGTGCCGGCCGGTAAAATCGCCTCGATTCCCATTTGACAGGGCGGCAGGGCTTGCATAACCGAGGCGCCCGAGCGTGCGCGGCGGCTCGGTCTTTTACCCAAGGATTGAGGGACAGTGCCCAAACCCGAACTCGGCACCAAGCGTCAGTGCCAGAATTGCGGTGCGAAGTTTTTCGACCTCGCGAAAGATCCGATCGTCTGTCCGAAATGCGGAACCGTGTACCAGGTAGCATCGCTGCCGGCGCGCTCGAGCGCCCGCGGCAAGGCGGTCGAGGAAGAGGAACCCGAGGTTGAGACTCCCGAAACCGAGCTCGTCCCGCTCGAGGAGGCCGACGCAGCCGACGACGAGAAGGTCGCAGCCGTGCTCCCCGACGACGACATCGAGGTCGAGGAGGAAGCTGCCGAAGACGACACCTTCCTCGAAGAAGAGGAAGAGGATTCCGACGATGTCTCGACGCTGATCGACGGCGATATCGAGGGGGACGAAGAGCGCTGATGCGCGGTTTCGAAGCTTAGTCGAACCGCTTGAGCAGCAGAGCTGAAGGCTGGCTCAGCCGAGGAAGGCAAGTGTCGTTGTTTTGCCCTCGGACGGCGGGCGGCTCGCCATAGTTCCTCCCAGTTCAGGCGGTCCTTGGGGGGCGAACTCAGCCATCGAGACCCTTTCTGATGCGTCCTCTTCTTCTTGCCATCTCTGCCGCCGCGTTGCTTACAACAGGGACTGCCTTGTCGGTTCAGGTGATCCGGCTCTCGGCTCCAGAAGTTCCAGCAGCGCGCGAGGCGGTGGCTGCGTCACCCGCTCCTGCCCTGAACAGTGAAATCGAGAAGCACACCGCGCAAGCTGCCGCCGTGCCGACGAACGAGCCGACGGCGGCTAGTGTCGTGCGCGTGAAAACCGTGCGGATCGATCCGGAGCGTCCGCTCGGAACCACGCAGGCCGAGCAAGCCGCGAGTGCTGCAGACCTGCAGCGACAGGACGCCGCGACCGCTAACGACCAGTCCGGCACACCGCCAGTGAGCGAAGCCGCCGCCGCGCCGAAAACGGTCACGCCTCCCGCAACGAGCGCAGAGGACCGGGCTGTCTCCCGCGTGAGGACAGCTCGTGCAAAGTCACCGGTCGTCAGCGCAAAGAGAACGGCCCACGTCAGACGTAAACGGGAACCGGCCCCCGACGATGCTACAAATACGAGCCTCAGCTACGCGCCGAAGGAGGCTGGGCCCGAGAGCCTCAATCCGCTCGGAAAGCTGTTAGGCGGGCGCTGAGCGGAAGCGTTTGCTGCGCGTTGGGAGCTGCAGGAGAGCGCCGTCGCAGCGATAAGCTTAATCGACGATCGCTTGCAGAACCAGCGGGCGCATCAGCGCGCGATAGCGCAGGCGCAATTGCCCCGGCGCCATCGCCATGAAGACGACCGCCAGGTCTTCCGCAGGATCGACCCAGTAATAGGTGCCGAACACGCCCGACCAATAATAGTCGCCGGCGCTACCGATCGAGCCGGCAATTCCCGTCTGCAGACGCACGGCGACGCCGAGCCCGAAGCCGTAGCCTTCGCACGATGGATCCATCGTGGTGACGCGATTTTCGATTTTTGCGCCGAGATGGTCGGAGGTCATGTAATTGACCGTCGGCCGGCTGAGGTAGCGCCGGCGATCCAATTCGCCGCCGTTCAACAGCATCTGCAGGAAGCGCATGTAATCGGCGGCCGTGGATGTCGCGCCGCCGCCGCCCGATTCCCAGCGCGGCTTAAAGTCGGGACTGGCATGGGGAATCGTCACCGGTTCGCCGGTGAGATAATCGGTGGGATAAGCGCGCGCGTACCGATCGGCTTTAGATTGCGGCAGCGTGAAAGATGTGTCGATCATGCCAAGCGGCGACCAAAGCCGCTCGTGCAAATACTTGCCCAACGTGTCGCCGGTGATCGCTTCGATAATCAGTCCGAGCACGTCAGTGGAGAGGCCGTATTCCCACGCCGTCCCCGGTTGATAAAGCAGCGGCGCTTGGCTCAGGCTTTCCAGAAAATCGGCTTTACTCGATCGCGCGAGGTCGCGCATTCCATCGGGGAAAGCTTTATGCGCCTCGCTTGTGCCGCGCGTCTTATATGTCAGACCTGATGTGTGCCGCAGCAGATCCTGGATGGTGAATTCGCGATGCGCCGGGACCGTGCTCAGCGGACCTTCGAGCGAGCGCGCAACCTTCATGCCGGCGAGTTGCGGTAGATATTTGCTCGCGGGATCGCTCAGAAGCAGACGGCCCTCTTCGTAGAGCATCATGATCCCGACTGACACCATGAGCTTCGTCATCGAAGCGACGGAGAAGATCGCATCCGTCCGCATCGGCGCACCGGCTGCGGCATCGCGCGCGCCGATCGCATCGAGATGAACGAGCTTGCCGTGCCGCTGGATTGCAACGACCGCGCCGGGAATGCGCTTCTGGGCGATCTCCCGTTCGAGCACGGGACGGATGCGTTGGAGCCGCGCCGAGCTCATGCCGACCGATTCGGGCGTGTCGCGCGGCGCGTCGAGAGCGGCGATTTTTGCGGATTGCGGCATGTCTATCCTCCGCTTCTGAGCGTGCCACTCTGGGCGAGTACGAGCAAGCCGCGGGCGGCGTTGCCGCTCGCCCGCTCATCGGCTACAAGCCACCTGCTCGCGCCCGTAGCTCAGCTGGATAGAGCGCTGCCCTCCGAAGGCAGAGGTCAGGGGTTCGAATCCCTTCGGGCGCGCCAGTTAAACTCATGTTTTAACTAGCTTCGTACAGGGCACACCGAGCGTCACACAACTCTCGAAAGCAATCCGTCACACCAGGGTCACAGTGACGGACATGGCAACACTCAGGAAACGCAATAATCGCTGGCAAGTCCAAGTACGGATCGAAGGCCACAAAGCAATCAGTCGCAGCTTCGTGCATAAGCGAGACGCACAGGCATGGGGACGTGAGCGCGAAATCGAAATCCAACGCGGCGGCGTTGCGCTCCACCACAAGAAGCTTCGTACCCTCACGCTTGGTACTCTCTTAGAAAGATACGAAATCGAGGTATCACCGCGAAAGAAGGGCTATGGGTCAGAGGCCTATCGCCTGCGGGCGATGCGCAAACATCCA
>JAFASC010000271.1 GCA_019244955.1 Methylobacteriaceae bacterium
GGAAGGCATCGGCGGCGGCTAATCGCACCGCCTGCGGCTTTCGTACGGCTTGGCGTGCGGCTGAGCCGATGCATGTCGGCTCTCTTCACCCGGACATGCGAAGGTCAGTCATGGCTTCGGTCGACGCCTCAATTGGGGGAACGATGAAACGACTTGCTATTGCGCTGGGTGCAATTTTCGTCCTGTCGACCGCCGTCGAGGCCGACACGAACGAACTCAGGATCGCCAAGCAGCCAGGGCTTTCTTATTTGCCCGCCGTGATCGCAGAAAAACTGCAGCTTGTCGAAAAGCACGCCCGTGCCGCAGGCCTTGCAGATTTCAAGACGACCTGGACCCGCCTGACGAATGGCGGCGCCAGCAACGACGCGTTGCTCTCAGGCAATGTCGACATGGTGATCAGCGGCGGCCCCAACATGCTGATCCTGTGGGCCAAGACCAATGGACGCGTGAAGGGCGTCGTTGCCACCGGCGCGCTGCCGATGCTGCTCGTCACCAACAATCCCAATGTCAAGACGATTGCCGACTTCACCGAGGCCGATCGCATCGCGGTGCCGACAATCCGCGTCGGCACGCAACCGGCCGTGCTGGGGATAGCGGTCGAGAAGCAGTTCGGGCTGGCGCAGGTCGAGCGCTACAATTCCCTGACGGTTTCGCTCGGCCATCCCGACGCGATGATCGCGCTTCAGGCCAAGGGCAGCGGCGGCATCACGGCGCATTTTTCGCAGCCGCCCTATCAGAACCAGGAGCTCAAAATTCCCGGTGTGCACACGGTTCTGAACTCGTTCGATGTCGTCGGCGGCGGCATGACCAACGGATGCTTCTACAGCACGACGGAGTTTCGCGACAAGAATCCCGTCGTCGTCAAGGCGCTGGTGGATGCGATCAAAGAGGCTATCGAGTTGATCAAGGCGGACAAGCGACGCGCCGCAGAGATTTATCTGGAAGTGAACAAGGAAAGCATCGGCCAGGATGAATTGACCGAGATTCTCAACCAGCCTGACATGATTTATTCCGCCGCGCCGCTGGCGCTTTTGCAGGCGGCGCAGTTTTTCTCGCGGGCGGGATACATCAAGCAGAAACCTACGGACTGGAAGGAATTCTTCTTTCCCGAGGTTCATGACCTCAACGGCAGCTGAGCGCTTTCCCGTTTTAGACGAACGATGGCGCGATGGAGCGCGTCGAGAAAACGCGAGCGATCGGCGGCGGAGAACGGCTTCGGGCCTCGCGTGATCTCGCCCGCGGAGCGCAGCTCATCCATGAGATTGCGCGTCGCGAGCGCCATGCCAATCCAGCTTTCGGTAAACTCGCGTCCACTCGATCCGAGCACCTGCGCGCCGGCCTTGATGCAGCGGCTGGCGAGCGGTACGTCGTTCGTGACCACAATATCGCCGCGCACGGCGCGTTCAGCGATCCAGTCATCCGCCGCGTCCGGTCCACTGCCGACGATCACCCGCTCGATGAGATCGGTGCGCGGCACCGCGATAAAGCTGTTCGAGACGACGAACGTCTTCAGCCCGTGCCGCTCGGCGACGCGATAGATCTCGTTCTTGACCGGGCAGGCGTCCGCGTCGACATAGATCGAGATCGGCCTTGCAGCTTCGCTCATTTTTCTGCGGATGCGGACCCGATTCGCCTGATCTCCCATTCGAGCTCGACGCCGCTCGTCTCGCGCACACGACGGCGGACTTCTTCGCCGAGCGTCTCGATATCGGCCGCGCTCGCGTCGCCGCGGTTGATCAAAAAATTGCAGTGCATTTCGGAAACTTGTGCGTCGCCGAGCACAAGGCCGCGGCAGCCCGCCTGATCGATCAGCTGCCAGGCTTTATGCCCTGGGGGATTCTTGAAGGTCGAGCCGCCGGTCTTTTCTCGGATCGGCTGCGAGGCCTCGCGCGCCGCGGTGATGCGATCCATTTCAGCGAGAATTGAAGCGGGCTCGCCGGCATGCCCCTGAAACAGCGCTCGCGTGAAAATCACGTCATCCGGTACTGAGGAATGGCGGTAGCCATAGCCCATCTGTGCATTTGTGAACGTACGGAGATTGCCGCGCCGATCGATCCCATGTGCTTCGATAAGCACGTCCTTGGTCTCGCCGCCATGCGCGCCGGCATTCATCCGCAGCGCACCCCCAAGCGCGCCGGGAATGCCGCGGTAGAAGGCGAGCCCGTCGATGCCGGCATCGGCGGCAGCGCGCGCAAGCCTCGTATCGGGAACCGCAGCACCGGCGCTCAGCCGATAGTCGTTCTGCGCCGTGACCTCGCCGAAAGCACGCCCGCCGAGGCGGATCACCACGCCCGGCACGCCGCCGTCGCGCACGATCAAATTGGAGCCGAGCCCAATGACGCTAACGGGGATTTCCGGCGCAAGATTGGCCAGAAAATAGGCGAGGTCCTCCTCGTCAGCGGGTGAGAACAAAGCCTCCGCGGAGCCGCCAACCCGAAACCAGGTGAATGGCGCGAGCGGCTGGTTCGCGCCGATCCGGCCGCGGACTTTCGGCAGCTCTCGCGCGAGTTTTTCCGCGAGGCTGCTTATGCCCCCTCTCCCATCGCAAGCTGGCCCGGCAGCGCGTAGGCCCATTGCGTGATCGAGCCGGCGCCAAGGCAGAGGACATAATCGCCCGGCCGCGCGAGGTCGCGCACGACCCGCGGTAATTCTTCCGCACCCTGCAATGCGATCACCTGGCGATGACCGTGTGCTTTGATTGCGGTAACGAGATGATCGCGATCGATGCCGGGAATTGGTGCCTCGCCGGCGGGATAGACATCAGCGACGATCACCGCGTCGGCATCGTTGAAACAGGTCGCGAACTGATCGAACAGCGACTGCAGCCGCGTGTAGCGGTGCGGCTGCATGACGGCGATCACCTGGCCCTTCGTCGAGGTACGCGCGGCTTTCAGCACGGCGCCGATCTCGACGGGATGGTGACCGTAATCGTCGAATATGGTCGCGCCGTTCCATTCACCGGTCCGCGTGAAGCGCCGCTTGACGCCGCTAAACCCGGCGAGCGCCTTGCGGATCGCATCTACCGACATGCCGAGCTGATAAGCGACGGCGATCGCGCCCGTCGCATTGAGCGCATTGTGATGTCCCGGCATCGGCAGCAGCAGATCTTCCATGTACACGGCGTTCGAGGTTTTGCGCTCGCGCATGATCATGTTGAAACGGCATGCGCCGCCGGAGAGGTCGACGTCGAGCAGCCGCACGTCGGCCTGCGGATTCTCGCCGTAGGTGATGACGCGGCGGTCTTCTATGCGCCCGACAAGTTCCTGCACGGTCGGGTGGTCGAGACACATCACGGCAAAGCCGTAGAACGGCAGGTTTTCAATGAAAGCGCGAAACGCCTCCTTGATTGCGTCGAAGGTCTCGAAATGATCGAGATGTTCCGGATCGATATTCGTAACGATCGCGACGTCCGCGGGCAGCTTCAAAAAGGTACCGTCGCTTTCGTCGGCCTCGACAACCATCCAGTCGCCTGTCCCTAGCCTGGCGTTTGTATCGTAGGCATTGATGATGCCGCCGTTGATCACCGTCGGATCGAAGCCGCCCGCGTCCAGCAAAGTGGCGACGATCGATGTCGTTGTGGTCTTGCCGTGCGTGCCGGCGATGGCGACGCATTGCTTGAGCCGCATGAGCTCGGCCAACATTTCGGCGCGGCGCACCACCGGCAGGCGCTTTTCGCGCGCGGCAACAAGCTCGGGATTATCGCGCCGAATCGCCGTCGAAACCACAACCACCTCGGCATCGCCGAGATGGCCCGCGTCATGGCCGATATGGATGGTTGCGCCTTTTGCGGCCAGGCGCTTGACATTGGCGTTTTCGGACGCATCGGAGCCCTGTACCTTGTAGCCGAGATTGAGAAGCACCTCGGCGATTCCCGACATGCCGATACCGCCGATGCCGACAAAGTGAACCGGACCTAATTCAGTCGGCAGTTTCATTCAAAGACTCCGGCCGGAATTTCCCTGCAACCTGCAACACGACGTCGGCCAGGCGATCTGCCGCATCGGGAATGCCGGCCTGTTTCGCGGCGGCGGCGCGTTTCGTCAAGTTTTCCGGGCTCGTCAAGGCTTCTCCAAGTTTGCCGGTCAGGTATTCAGCTGTGAAAGAGGGCTGCGCGATGACATCGACAGCGCCAGTCAACGCCAAGTGCGCGGCGTTCGCACTCTGATCCTGATCGAGCGCATGCGGATAGGGCACGAGGATCGCGGGGCGCCCGATCACCGCGAGCTCCGAGACGGTCGATGCGCCGGCGCGCGCGATCACGAGATGCGCCTCGGCCATTCTTCGCGGCAGATCGGCAAAGAACGGCGCGACCTCTGCTTCCACGGCGAGCCGCGCATATATCTCGCGCACGCGCACCTCATCCTCGCCGCGCGCCTGCTGCACGAGCACGAGCCGCGCGCGGACATCCGCAGGAAGCGCTTCGATTGCCGCCGGCACGATGTCGGACATGACACGCGCCCCCTGCGAACCGCCAACCACGAGAAGACGGAAGCGGCCATCCGCCAGTCCCGGATATTGCAGGCGCGCCGCATCGAGCACGGCTGGGCGCACCGGGTTGCCGGTCTCAATGCATTTCGGCTTCAGCTTTGGATTGACTCGTCCGAGTGTCGGGAAACCGGTGGCGATCCGTTGCACCCGGCTCGCCAGCAACCGATTGGCGCGACCGAGGACCGCATTTTGTTCATGCAAGATAGTGGGAATGCCGAGCATTGTTGCCGCAAGCAGCGGCGGTACCGTCGGATAGCCGCCGAACCCGACAACGACGCGCGGTTTCAAGCGCCGCAACAGCGTTCGCGCGTTGGCCGTGCCGCCGATGAGCGTGAGGACGGCCCAGGCGCGCGCGAAAATATTGCCACCTGTCGGCGTCGCGGCTTTGATGACGTGCACCGCCTCGGCGGGAAACGCGCCGCCATAGCGCGTCGCGCGCTCGTCGGTGACGAGATGCACCGGCGCGTGCCGTCGCGTCAGCGCATGCGCCAGAGCCTCAGCGGGGAAAAGATGACCACCTGTACCGCCCGCCGCAATGAGGATCGGGCCGCTACTCGCCATCGTCGCCTATGCCGCCATTTGCTTCGAGCATGACTTCGGAGCGCGGCCGCTTGCGGGTGACGGCGATGAGGAACCCCATGCCGAGCGCAAGCGAGATGAGGGACGAGCCGCCATACGAAATGAACGGCAACGTCATGCCCTTGGCCGGCATGAGATGCAGGTTCACGGCAAGATTGATGCAGCTCTGGATACCGAACAGCAGGATCAATCCCGCCGCGGCGAAACGGCAGAACGGATCGGCATTGCGCGACGCGAGCGACAGGCCGCGGAACACGATAAAGGCAAAGACGGCGACAAGCAGCATGCAGGCGATGATGCCGAACTCCTCGCCGGTGACGGCAAAGATGAAATCCGTGTGGCTGTCGGGAAGAATGCGCTTCAAAGTGCCCTCGCCGGGACCCTTTCCAAACCAGCCGCCGCCGATGAAACTCTCCAGTGCGGTATCGACCTGAAACGTGTCGCTGACGCTGCCGCCCGCGACGGAAGGATCCATGAAGCGAAGGATTCGTGCCCGCACATGCGGCACGAATTTGAACGCAAGCATCGCGGCGGCAGCACCTAGGCCGCCGATCCCAACCATCCAGAACAGATGGAGTCCCGCCGTAAAGAAAAGCGCCGCCCATACCAGCGAGATCAGCATCGTCTGGCCGAAATCCGGCTGCAGCATGAGCGGGATGATCGTGATGGGCAGAAGCAGTACGGCAAGCGTGGTGCCCGGAAAACCGCGGTGCTTGGCACCTTCCGAGAAAGCCCAGGCGGCAACAATCACGAAGGCCGGTTTCACGAATTCCGACGGCTGAATGCCGAAAATCCAACGCCGCGCGCCCTTCACTTCCTGGCCGAAGAGGATCGTCACCATAACGAGCGCCATCCCCACGACGAACGCAATGAGCGCCGCGCGGCGCACGTGCCGCGGCGTCAAAAAGGACGTTGCAATCAACACCGTGGCTGCCGGTACGAGATAGAGAACCTGCCGGTTGACGAAGTGGAACATCGAGAGATGGAGCCGCTCCGCAACCGGCGGGCTACCCGCCATCGCGAGCACGATGCCGATCACCATCAAAATGCCGAGCGCGGCGAGAAGCCAGCGATCGACGGTCCACCACCATTCGGCAAAAGGGCTGCGGGCCGCGCGCGAGATCATGCTGCATCTCCGGAAGCTGGAACTGTCGGGGTCGCGTAAGCACGCGCAAGTTCGCGAAAGCGATCGCCGCGTTTCTCGAAATTGGCAAACTGGTCGTATGAGGCACAAGCGGGCGACAAAAGAACCACCGGCTCTTGCGCTTTCGATTCGGCGGCGTCGTGGGCCGCATGATCGATCGCGACATCAAGTGTGCCGCACATATCGTAGAGGACGCTACCTTCGAGCGTGCGGGCGAAATCGTTTGCTGCCGCACCGATGAGATATGCGCCGGCGATGCGCGGAAACAGCGGCCGCAGCGGCTCGATGCCGCCCTCTTTCGCCTTCCCTCCGGCGATCCAATAGATCGGCTCGAACGAGGATAGCGCCTTCTCGGCGGCATCGGCATTCGTGGCCTTGGAATCGTTGATGAAGAGAACGCGGCCGCGCCGGCCGACCTCCTCCATTCGATGCGGCAGGCCCGGA
The DNA here is from genome assembly GCA_019244955.1 of Methylobacteriaceae bacterium. Taxonomy (GTDB): domain Bacteria; phylum Pseudomonadota; class Alphaproteobacteria; order Rhizobiales; family Beijerinckiaceae; genus JAFASC01. The sequence continues at coordinate 6,656 of JAFASC010000271.1, forward strand.
AAGGTTTGCAGCGCCTTCTGTAGGCGTGCGCGATCCTCTGCGAGGTCACCGAGCGCCGCGACGGCGCAAGCCGCGTTCTGCGCATTATGGCGGCCGCGCAGAGATGGGATTCCGGCGAGACTCGCGATCGGCCTGGATTGGCCGCGTCGGCGCTCCAGGAGCTGCTCGCCTTCGACGACGATTCCGTCGCGAAGTTCATGATGCGTCGTCAAAACGCGCGTGAGCGGCTTACCCGTTCGGCGCAACCGGCCGGCAATGAGGCGCGTATATTCATCATCGATCGCAATGACCGAGCGATCGGCGTCGGCGACGCAACGTTCCTTGATCGCGGCGTACGCTGCCATGGCGCCGTGCCGGTCGAGATGGTCCGGCGTAAGGTTGAGAAGCACGCCGACCGACGGGGCAAGCGATGGGGTAAGATCGATCTGGAACGACGAAAGCTCGATCACATGCGCGCGCTTTCGCGACGGCGGCTCTAGCTCGAGGATCGGCGTGCCTATGTTGCCGCCGAGCTGCACGTCCTGCCCGAACGCACGGAAGAGATGTGCGATAAGAGCCGTCGTGGTCGACTTGCCGTTCGTCCCGGTGATCGCGACGAAGGGCGCATTTGGCGCGATATTGGCGCGCTCGCGGCAGAACAGCTCGATATCGCCGATCACCTCGATGCCGGCGGCCCGGGCGCGCTGAACGCTCCAGTGCGGCTCGGGATGCGTCAGCGGAACACCGGGCGACAAGAGAAGCGCGACGAAGTCGTCCCAATCGGCAAGCTTGAGCTCACTGATCGTCAGTCCTTGCGCGCGCGCTGCGTCGCAGGCGGCTTCATCATCGTCGTAAGCGGCGACATCGGCTCCGCCGGCGAGAAGCGCGCGCGCGGTCGCAAGTCCCGAGCCGCCAAGCCCGAATAGCGCAACCCGCTTACCGTGGAAGCTTGTCGCCGGCGTCATCATCTCACCTTGAGGGTCGAGAGGCCGACGAGCGCCAGCACGAAGGCGATGATCCAGAAACGGATGACGATCTGCGGTTCCGACCAGCCGAGCTGCTCGAAATGGTGATGGATCGGCGCCATCCGGAACACGCGCTTGCCGGTCAGCTTGAACGAAATGACCTGCACGATGACCGAGAGCGCCTCGACGACGAACAAACCGCCGACGATCACAAGCACGATCTCATGCTTGATCGCGACTGCGATCGTTCCGATCAGCCCGCCGAGCGCCAGCGACCCCGTATCACCCATGAAGATCTGCGCGGGAGGCGCATTGAACCAGAGGAAACCTAGGCCCGCGCCCACCACTGCGCCGGCGACGACCAGCAGCTCGCCGGTGCCGAGGATGAAGTTGATGCCGAGGTAATTGGAGAAGATCGCGTTTCCCGCCGCCCATGCGATAACACCGAAGGTCGCCGCCGCAATCATCACCGGCACGATTGCCAGCCCATCCAAACCGTCGGTCAGGTTGACGGCATTGCCAGCGCCGATGACGACGAGCGGCGCGAATAGAAAAAATGCCCAACCGAGGTCGACAACAAATCCATTGATCAGGGGAACCGCGAGTGCGGTTGCATGTACGGTTCCGAAACGCACCATCAGCACGCTTGCGATAAGCGCGACGAGCGCTTCAAAGCCAAGGCGCAAGCGGCCGGAGAAGCCCTTGTGCGACTGCTTTGTCACTTTCAGATAGTCATCATAGAATCCGATCAAGCCGAAACCCATCGTGACGAGCAGAACGATCCAAACGTAGGGACTCTTGAGATTGGCCCAGAGCAGCGTCGATACGACGAGCCCGGAAAGGATCATGAGCCCGCCCATTGTCGGCGTGCCCTTTTTTGTCAATAAATGCGATTGCGGACCGTCTTCCCGGATCGGCTGGCCTTTGCCCTGCTTGACGCGCAGCGCGGCGATGATGCTCGGTCCGAAAAAGAACACAAACAAAAGCGCCGTCGTCGCGGCACCGGCCGTGCGAAACGTGATGTAGCGAAAAAGGTTCAGCGGACTGAATAAATGCGAAAAGTCCGCAAGCCACGTCAGCATGCATTCATCCTTCGGCCGACGCGGGGCGGGCGCGGAAATGGTCGCGCAGAGCGGCAACGAGCGGGCCCATGCGGCTGCCGTTCGATCCCTTGACCATGACGATATCGCCTCCGTGGATCGCCTCGATCACCGGCGCGTGAAGTTCGCTTGCGCGCGGCGCCCAACGACCGCGTATCCGCTGGGGCAATGCGTCGAAAAGGTGGCGCATGTCATTGCCCGCCGCGAAAACCATATCGATGGAATTGCGCTCGATATGCTCGGCAAGGCCGCTGTGCAGCGCAATCGACTGGGGCCCGAGTTCCAGCATATCGCCGAGGACAGCAATGCGTCGCCCCTCGCCGCTGACCTTCGCCGACCCAAGCAAATCGAGCGCCGCCTGCATCGAGGCCGGATTGGCGTTATAGCTCTCATCGATCAGCGTGATCTGACCTTCACGCGTCTGCAGGTTTTCGCGACGGCCGCGGCCCGGCGGTGCTTCGATGTAAGCCAGCGCCGAAGACGCGCGGTCGAGGTCGACGCCCGCCGAATGAGCGGCGAGCAGAACCGCCAGCGAGTTCAACGCGAAGTGTCTGCCCGGCACGCCAAGTTCGTAGACGAGATCGCGATCGAGGACCCGGGCGTGCACGAGTGAGGAGTCTTCGCTGAGCTCGACGTCGGTGAGCCGCGCATCTGCTTGCGGGTCCTCGCCGAAGCTCAGGATGCGACCGGCGAGCGATTGCCGCGCGCGATCGCGGAGGCGCGCGAACTGCTCGTCATCGCGATTGAGAATGGCGACGCCATTCTCGACCAGCCCGGAGAAAATCTCAGCCTTGGCATCGGCAATCCCGTCAATCGAGTCGAAAAATTCGAGATGAACCGGCGCGATTTTGGTGATGATCGCGATATCGGGCCGGACCATCGCAACCAGCGGCGTGATTTCGCCGGGATGATTCATGCCGATCTCAAAGACGCCGTAGCGTGTGTCGGCCGGCATGCGTGCCAGCGTCAGCGGGACACCCCAATGATTGTTGTAGGAGGCCGCCGACGCATGCGTCGCGCCCGCGGTCGAAAGCACAGTGCGCAGCGCCTCCTTTGTCGAGGTCTTGCCGACCGATCCCGTGACGGCGATGACATGCGCATGCGATCGCGCGCGCGCCGCCTGCCCGAGCGCCTCGAGTGCGATCAGCGTGTCGCGCACGACAAAGCAGGCGCCCTTCCCAAGGAACGCGTCGGCATGTGCTTCGTCGACGACGCAAGCCGCGGCGCCGCGTTCAAACGCGGCCAGGACATAGTCGTGGCCGTCGTTGTTTTCGCCTTTGATGGCGAAGAACAGCTCACCCTTCTCCAGGCTTCGTGTGTCGATGGAAACGCCGCCGACACCTGCGGGCAAGTTGCCGCTGACGCGCGCATGGAGTGCGCCGACGAGGGCGAGGCCGGTCCACAACGGCGGCCTCATGCCGCATGCTCCCTCAAGGCGTCGCGGATCGCCTCGTGATCGGAGAACGGCAGCACCTTGTCGCCGATGATCTGCCCGGTCTCGTGACCCTTGCCAGCCACGACAAGGACATCACCAGCGCGCAAATCGGCTATGCCCGCCGCTATTGCGGCGCGACGGTCACCGATCTCGACGACTTTGCTTGCCGCCACTTTCCGCGCGCCTTCAAGGATTGCGGCGCGAATGTCGCCGGGAGCTTCCGACCGCGGATTGTCGTCCGTGACAATGACAATATCCGCCTGTCGCGCAGCGATCTCACCCATGAGCGGCCGCTTGCCGCGATCGCGGTTTCCGCCGCAGCCGAACACGACGATGAGACGCCCGCGCGCCAGCGGACGCAAAGCCGCAAGTGCTTTCTCGAGAGCATCAGGCTTGTGCGCGTAATCGACGAAGATCGGTGCCCCTTCGCGCGTGCCGATGAGCTCAAGCCGCCCGGACGCGCCCTCGAGCCGTTCCAACGCGGCAAAGACGTGCTCCGGCGCTTCGCCCGTGGCTATACAAAGTGCGCCGGCAACGAGTGCGTTTGAGGCCTGAAAGGAACCGGCGAGGGGCAGGCGCACGGAATACGTCCTGCCGCCAAAACCAACGGAAAGCCGCATAGCCAGGCCTTCCGGCTCGTTCGAGAGAAGGCGCAAACCTTCGCCGCGGCTGCCGACGCTCATGATAGCAAGGCCGCGCGCCTGGCAGGCGGCGATCACTTTCGCCGCTATGTCGCTGTCTGCATCGATGACGGCCGGCTGACCGGGCTGCAATAAGACCTCAAACAAGCGGAGTTTCGCGGCGAGATAATCGTCGAGCGACGCGTGGTAATCGAGATGATCGCGCGAAAGGTTGGTAAACGCGCCGGCGCTCAGCCGTACCCCGTCGAGACGGCGCTGCTCGAGGCCATGCGAGGAGGCTTCCATTGCGAGATG
>JAFASC010000273.1 GCA_019244955.1 Methylobacteriaceae bacterium
TTCGCGCGCCGCTCATGCTGCCGATGCACTATTTCGGGCCGGCAACCCTCAACCGCTTTCTGGAGGTGGCGCGCGGCAAATACGAGATCGAGTTCAGCCCGGGCTCAACAATCGAGGTCTCACGCCAAGACCTGCCATCACGGCCAAAGGTGGTCATACTGCGGGAACGACACTATTGACGCGGCACTATTGAGCAGGCTTGCGCGAGGCAAGCATCTCGCGCGCCCGCGCTGCGTCTTCCTTCATCTTGGCAACCAGCGCCTCGGCGCTGTCGAATTTTTCTTCGCCACGCAGAAAATCGACGAACGCGACCTCGGCCATCTTCCCATAAAGATCTCCGCTGAAATCGAAGAGATAAACCTCCAGCAGCGCCGGCCCATCGTCGAAAGTCGGGCGGCGGCCGAAACTGGCTACGCCGCCATACGTCACGCCCTCGACGTTTATCGTAACTGCGTAAATCCCGTGCTTCAGGCGGCAGGAGGAGTCCGGCACGATGTTGGCTGTCGGAAATCCGAGTTCGCGGCCTCGCTGTGCCCCGCCGACTACTTCACCTTCGATCAGAAAGGGACGGCCCAAAAGCTCGCGCGCCCGCCGTACATCGCCGGCCTGCAGTGCCTCGCGAATTGCGGTCGAGGACACGGCGTCGAGGCTGCCTGAGGCATCGTAGGTGATCTTGTCGACGATCTCGACGGCGAAGCCGTGACGCTCCCCGGCTTGTTTGAGGACGTCCGGCGTGCCGGCGCGCTTGGCTCCGAAATGGAAATCGTAGCCCGCAACGATGCCGCCGATCGCAAGCCGCTCGACAAGCACTTTGACGACGAAGTCTTCCGCCGACAGTCGGGCGAGCGCGGCATCGAAGGTCAAAACGATCATGCCGTCGAGCCCCATGCGATCGAGGATCGCTTCTTTGGCCTCGCGCGGCGTCAGCCGGAATATCACGCTCTTGCCGGCGAAGAAGTCGGCGGGGTGCGGTTCGAAGGTGAGCAACGCGCATGGCCGGCCGAGGCGCTTGGCAAGGCCCAGCGCCCGCACGATCACGCCCGCATGGCCGCGGTGCAGACCATCGAAATTGCCGATGGCTACGACCGCGCCGGCCAAACCCGGAGGTGGCGTCGGCGGGTCGACCGCGACGCGGAAAGGATGATGAAGTCGATTCAAGCGACGATCATTGCGGCCGCGTTGTCACGCCGCTTCGCGAATACCGGGCGGAATTGCCGCGGCTCGCGGAACGGCGGGAGCGCCTACCCATTCGGTATGCGCCGGAATCTCCTCACCTTTCATAACGACGGTTAGCGGGCCGAGCCTCGCATAATCGCCGACATTGGTATCGTAGAGCACGGTCGAGCCGGCTCCAACCGACACGCCATCGCCGATATGCACGCGGCCGACCTTCATCACGCGGTCTTCGTAGAGATGCGTCTGCAGAGCCGAGGCGGTATTGAGCGCGCAATAATCCCCAACGGTGACGCAAACGAACTCGGTGATGTCCGTCATGTCGGAATAGACACCTTTGCCGAACTTCGCGCCGAACAGACGCAGCACCCATGGCAGGAACGGCGTCCCGCGCAGATGTTCGAGCAGGACGCGTCCGGCGAGCCCCCAATAGAGCACGGCGACCGCTTCTGTCCGCATTGCCCAGAAGGACCACATCGGCTTCACGACGGGCTCATAGCGCCCCATCGTCGCCCATTTCACCGCGATGACGATCAGCACCATCGCGATCGAGATCACGACTGAGGTGAGAAGAAACTGGCCGGTGACGAGAGCAAACCGACCTTCAATCAGGTTCGGGCCGAACCATTCGACCGCCCATGTCCCGAACGTGATGAAAAGCATGTTCGGCAACGAGATGTGAACGGCCTCAAAGCAGGCGCGCATAAGCTTCTTCCAGCGCGGCGCTTCATAGGTCCAATTGCCGGCCGCCTCGAATTTTTGTCGCACCGGCAACTTAATCGGCGGCGAGCCGAACCACGTGTCGCCCTCCGACAGCTCCGAATTCGCCGGCGGCTTCGATTTGATCCCAATGAGTGCCCCGGTCGGGATGACCGAACCCGGCGGGACCACGCCGTCGTTGCCGATGAAGACTCGCGAGCCGGTCTTCACGCGTTCAAGATGCATCCAGCCGCGGCGGATATCCTCGTCCCCAAGAACGACCTCATCGGCGATGAAACATTTGTCGCCGATCTCGATCAGATCGTAGCGCCCGGCAAGATTGGTGGAAATTTCGGAATCCTTGCCGATCTTGGCGCCCATCAAGCGATACCAGGCGCGCATGTAGATCGTGGCGAAGAGCGAAGACAGTGTCTCGAGCGTAACTTCGGTCGTCAGCGCGACTGTCCATTTGCGCATATAGAAGCTGGAATGAACCGAATACTTACCTTCCGTGACCCGCGGCAGAATGATCCACCGACACGCGGCGATGAGGCCGACGGTCACAAGCACCAGCGCGAAGGACGTCGGCCACGCCATGAGTGGGATCGACATGAGATAGCGGACGCGATCGATCGAGCTCAGTCCGATGATGCTGTCGACCTGGTCGAAGACCCAAAATGCAGGGAAGATGGGCAGCAATCCAAGCGGCGGAATCGCGAGGAGAAGCACGGTATGGATGAACGTGTTCATGCTGCGCCGCGCCACGGACGCGGTTGCCGACCGGTCCAACGCGGCGAGGTCTACGTTGCCAATCTTCCGTCCGGGCGACCCGTCGTAGATTTCGCCATCCCGCACATTTGTGCCTGACGACACGGACGTGAGGTCGCGCAGTTCCGCGCTCTCACCTATAACAACATTCTCCTCAAGCATGCAGGACGACCCGACATAGGCGTCGTCGCCGATCTCAATCGATCCGATGATGAGTTCGTTGCCTTCGACCCGCGCATTGCCGAGGCGCACCTTCGAACCAATGCTCGCGCCGGCGCCGATCGTGATGAGATCGACGGCGCCGATTTCGATGTCCCCGATCAGCGCGTCATCCCCGACCTTGGCACCAAGCGCGCCCAGGAAGTAGCGCATCAGCGGCGAACCCTGAAACCATTTCAGATGCGTGAGCGTCATCAGCCGCTGCACGAGCCACAGCCGGTAATAATAGACGCCCCAGAGCGGATACCGGCCTGGTTTGATCCGTCCGATGATCAGCCACTTGCCGCCAATCGCGATCAGCACGGTCGCGACATTGATGCAGGAATAGACGCTCAGCAGCGAAATGATTTCTTGAAACAAACTCGTATCGGGGTCCGTCAGCAGCATGTAGCTGATGAAGACGCCGAGCCATTGCGCCGTCAGCATCGCCATGATGATGGGCAGCGCCGCTGCTTGCGCGAGGCCGCAGAGGAAGCGGCGCATCAGAGGCGGAGGGTGGAACGAAAGGTCCTGCACCGGAGCAGCAACGGCACGTTTGCCGTCAAGGAGACCGCCTATCGCGCGCAGCGTTCGCCCCGCATAGACGTCTTGCAAAGTGATTGACGCCAGTCGGTGCGTTCCGCGCACGGCGGAGACAAAGCGAGCCGCGAGCAGCGAGTGCCCACCGAGTTCAGTGAAGAAATCCGCGTCGAAAGGAATGGATTGCGGCGGCAGCACGCGCTTCGCCGCGGCCAACAAAGCGGCCTCCGTCTCGGTGCGCGGCTCCTCCTGCTCGTCCGCGATCGCCACGACGGCAAGCGGTATTTTCTTCAACAGATTGCGATTGACTTTGCCGGAAGCGAGCTTGGGGAGGCTGTCGATGAATTCGTAGCGCTGCGGCAGCATGTAAGCGGGCAGCCGCTCTTTCAGGTGGCCGCGAAGTGCTTTGGCGTCGAGATTGGCGCCGCTTTCGACGACGACGAATGCGACGAGTTCATCGATACCATCGTCGGTGCGCAGCACGACCGCTGCATGCGAGATACCGGGCAGATGGGTCAGCGCAGACTCGATCTCGCCAAGCTCGACTCGGAAGCCCCTGATCTTGACCTGGTCGTCGATGCGGCCCCGAAAACAGATATTGCCATTGCCATCGAGAATAACCGCATCGCCGGATCGATAAAGAATCGGGTCGCAGTCGTCGCCGCCGAACGGATTATCGATGAACTTTTCACGAGTCAGTTCATCACGCTTCAAGTAGCCCTTGGCGACGCCCGGTCCGCCGATCAACAACTCGCCTTCGACGCCCGGTCCGAGGAGCTGCAGCGCTTCATCGACAACGTAGCAGGTGTAATTTGGAATAGGCCTTCCGATCGTCACGGGCTCGTGCGGATGCACCTCCGCGACGGTCGCAACCACCGTCGCCTCCGTCGGACCGTATGAATTGAAAATGCACCGCCCGGATTTGCACCAGCGGGTCGCAACAATCGGCGGACAAGCCTCGCCTCCCAGAATAATCACGCGCAGCGACGGGATATCGCGGGGCATCATCGCCAAAAGCGTCGGCACGGTATCCAAAACGGTGATGCCGTTTGCCTCCATAACGTCCGGCAGCCTTTCGGCTTCGCCCATCATCTCCGGTGTGGCGACAAAAAGCGTAGCCCCGACGAGATAGGGCAGCCAGATTTCTTCCATCGAAAGATCGAAGGCGACCGACGCGCCTTGAAACACGATGTCCGAAGAACGCAGCTTGTAGACTTCGTTGGCGGCGCGCAGGAAATGACAGATGTTGCGATTGGTTATGACGATGCCTTTCGGCGTTCCCGTCGAACCAGAGGTGTAGATGAGATAAGCCGAGTGATCCGGACTGGCGCCAAGGGTGCGCGCGTCCACAATTTGGCTCTCGTCGGTATCGAGAATGTCGGCGGGAATGAGCAGCGGGCACGGCATACTGCCGTGCGTCTTCTCGGCATACGCGGCTGTGGCCACAAGTCCCTTGGCTTCGGCATCCTGCAGGCAAACGGCGATGCGCTCGACGGGCGCATCGGCATCGAACGGCAGCCACGCCGCTCCGGTCTTTGCGATGCCGATCTGAGCGACGAGAAGATCGACGCCGCGTGGCATCCACAGCCCGACGACATCGCCTGGCCGCACGCCGCGCTTGATAAGTCCGCGCGCGATCCCGGTCGCTTCTCGGTCGAGTTCGGCATAGGTGAGATGGCGTCCCGGACCGCTCATCGCGGTCTTATCGGGATGCGCGGCGACTGTAGCGCTGAAAATCTCGGAAAGAATCTCGTCGCGGAGGAGTTCCGGCAGGCTAACGCCGTGCAACCTCGCCTGATCGGGTCGGGATAGCGTGGGAATCTGGACTTGGGTTCGCGGGCGAGCCGATTCTGCGGTGATGTCCAATGCCGTGTGGGTCATGCGAGGATGGTTCCACCACTCTCAGTGGCGAGCCTTCGAGAGAGCGCCGGGCCCCCAAGAAATCTGGCGACGGGGGAGATATTCTCGCGAGCTTGCTTTCACGTTCCGTCCATCCCGGGAAGCGCAACCGGTGGCGCAGTGGACACGGTCGATTAACATAAGTTCTCGAAGGAACATACTCGTTCAGAGGTGAACGGTTCCCGAATGGCAGGGATCAGTCCCGTGCTGCAGCAATATCCGGGGCGGAGGGATGCTTCATCCCGACAACGTGATAGCCCGCATCAACATGTAGAATCTCACCCGTCACCCCCCGGGCCATGGGCGAGAGGAGATAGGCGGCGCTCTCGCCGACCTCATCGATCGTGACTGTGCGTCGCAGGGGCGTGTTGTATTCGTTCCACTTCAGAATGTAGCGGAAGTCACCAATTCCCGAGGCCGCCAGGGTCTTGATGGGCCCGGCGGAGATGGCATTGACCCGAATGTTCTTCACACCGAGATCGGCGGCGAGATAGCGGACGGAGGCTTCGAGGGCGGCCTTGGCGACCCCCATGACGTTATAGTGGGGCATCCATTTCTCGGCGCCGTAATAGGTAAGGGTCAACATCGAGCCGCCCCGGTTCATCAGCTTTTCGGCGCGCTGCGCGACGGCCGTAAAGGAATAGCAGGAGATCAAGAGCGACTGCGCGAAATTTTCCGGCGAGGTATCGACGTAGCGACCAGTCAGCTCGTCCTTGTCCGAGAAGGCGACGCAGTGCACGACAAAATCCAGTCCGCCCCAAACCCTCTCAATTTCCGCGAATGCGGCATCGAGGGTCGGCGGCTCGGTCACATCGCAATTGCCGAGGACGTGTGCGCCAAGCTCTTGCGCCAGCGGGCGCACTCGCTTTTCCAGCGACTCCCCTTGGAAGGTGAGCGCAAGCTCCGCACCCGCGTCATGTGTCGCTTTGGCGATACCCCAGGCGATCGACCGAGTATTGGCCACGCCCATTATGAGTCCTCGCTTGCCGGCCAGGATGCCGGTTGTCGGCTTGGACGTGGTCATTTCATTCACGTGCCTTCAAAGCTTGGCCGTAGCGGCGGCGATGGTTCGGCTTTAGAGTGTGCCTCTCGGAAGCGCAAGGTCGGCACCGCCGCCCGCCAGGGGCCGGAAAAATGTCAGTGCGACTGGCGCGAGGTCATGGTCAAGCGACCTTGCCCGGCCTAATATCGCTGCGGCGTGCTCTTTCGCGCCAATCTTGTTTGCTGCAGGCAGGAATGTGACGTCGCGTGAGGCGATCGAGACTTTAACGCCCGGGTTGCGCCGCTACGCGCGCGCACTCACCGGGCTCGGGAATGCTGCCGATGAGATCGTTCAGGCAACTCTCATGCGCACGCTTGAGGAAGAGCGACGCTGGCGCGACGACGAACTCAAAATGCGTGTCTACGGGACCCTGACGCAGCTCAATCGGCAGCGCCAGCGCGCTCAGGCGGTGCGGCGGCAGGGAGAAGCGCCCCTTGGGAGAGGCGGGGTTGGCACCAAACCCGGTTCCCGACGGGAGGCGATCTCGAAAGCCCTCGACGTGCTCGCGACGGAGGAGCGCGAGGCGCTTCTGCTCGTCGTGCTCGAAGGCTTCAGCTACCAGGAGGCGGCGGAAATAATCGGCGCGCCGAAAGCAACTTTGGTCGCCCGCCTGATGCGCGCCCGCGCTGCGCTTGCAGCGGCGCAAGGCCTTGACCCGCGTTCGCGCCCAAACCTGGCGGTCCTGCAACGCAGGCCGGATCATTTGCGCGTCGTGAAATAAAGTCGAATGGGCAAGGGGCAGGAGCCCGTAACAGAGGCTGACCTACACGCTTTCCTCGACGAGGAGATCGGCGCAGAGCGCCGCGCCAAGGTCGCCGAACATCTCGAGCAGAAACCGCTCGATGGCGCCCTTGTGGAGACTTGGCGGGCGCAGAACGAGGCGCTCCGCGGCGCCTTTGCGCGTATTGCGCGTGAGGCAGTGCCCCTGTCGCTCTCGCTTTCGCAGCCGCTGACGGTCCGGGCAACCACCGTCCCGATCAGCACCCGCCGCCTCGACCTCGCCCGAACCGCGCGCCAGCGGCGAGTGGCGATCGCCTCGGCAATCGCTTTCCTCGCCGGCTCCATCGCGGCCGCAACCGGCGCGATTGTTGTCCAACACCTGCCCAATCTGTTTCGGGCGGAGACGAGTATCTCAACCACTGTCGGGCGGCGCATCGCGACGAGAGCCGCTGCGATGTACCGAACTTTCGCCAACGATCGGACACGACCGGTAGAAATCGCAGCTGCTCAGAAAGCAGAGCTCGGACGATGGCTGTCCGAGCGCACGGGCCTGTCGCTCATCCCGGATTTCTCTTCCGAAGGGTTAGCGCTGGTCGGCGGGCGTGTCACACCGGGAGAGTTCGGCGCGGCGGCGTTTCTTCTCTACGAGATGACCACCGGCGAACGCATTGGCGTTTTTCTGGAACGTGCGCCTGACGACAGTGCGGCGGAATCCGTGCGAGCCACTCCGGGCGATCGCAACACGAGCCTTTACGGCCGTGAGAAGGGCACGTACTGGGCAATTATCGGTTCACTTGGGGACGAGCGGTGGAAGCAAGTCGCCCAGCACCTGGTGAACCAGATCCGAGCCGCGACGCCGTAGATTAGCCCGCCCTTCGGGGGTCATACGGCTTCTCCTCGCGCAAGCGCCGCGCCATCGCCTCGAGCTCCGCATCGGCACCGTCCGGCAGCACAATGCGCAAGCTCACGAGAAGATCACCCGACGGTTTGCCACCGCTTGCCGGGAGGCCCTTGCCTCGAAGCCGGAGCGTGCGGCCACCATTCGAATGTCGCGGAATGGTCAGTTCAACCTGGCCGTCAAGCGTCGGCGCATCCACCTTTCCGCCAAGCACGGCTTCGTAAAGTGTAATCGGTAAGTCCAGGCGCAGATCGCGGCCGTCGACGCGCAGCTGCGGGTGCTTGCCGATGTGCACGGTGACGATCGCGTCGCCGGCCTGTCCGCCCACTCCGCTCGGTTCGCCCTGCCCTTTGAGGCGGATCTGCTTGCCTTCTTCTATGCCCGCGGGAACCGCGACCTCGAGTCGCTTGCCGCTCGGCAAACTAACGACCACCTTGCCACCCTTGACGGCATCGACAAGCGGAACTTCGACGCTTGCCGCAATATCGGAGCCGCGCGGCGGGGCACTTGAGCGGGCCTGGGAACGCCCGCCAGCCCCACCTGCTCCAAACCCGCCGAATAGGTCCGACAGGAAATCGGACGGATCGATATTTGTCGTATTGGCGCGTCCGGCACGGCCGAACGGGTGGCCGCCGCCGAAATGGAATTCGAAGTGCTCGGACTGACCTTGTCCGGCGCCTGAACGCCGGAAGCCCCCCGGAAAACCATCGAAGCCGGGATGGCGTGGCTTGCCCTCAGCATCGATTTCGCCGCGGTCGAACTCGGCGCGCTTCTTCTCGTCGCCCAGTATCTCATAGGCGGTGTTCACCTCAGCGAACTTCGCCTGCGCTTTGGGATCGTTTTTATTCTGATCGGGATGATGTTTTTTGGCGAGGCGGCGGAACGCCTTCTTGACCTCGCCGGCACTCGCCGATTTGGCGAGGCCCAAAACCTCATAGGGATCACGCATCCTAGTCTTCGCCCTCAAGCCCAAACGTATCCGCCCGGATCGGCGCGGACACACATGTCTCAGGACGATATGTGGTGAGGCTTAAACGATGCGCAAGCGGCGTTGAAAAGCGCCTCGCCTCGCCCGGAGCAGCTGCTTGCCTCGAGAAACAGCGCGAGTGCGCTCTAACGGCGAGGCTTGTCCAGCGGATCGCCCGAATAAGCTTGGGCATACCCGCAGGGACTATTTTCTAATCGGAAGCCGGAACTTTCGAAGCCGCTGAAATCAAAACGTAGAGCGGCGATGGAATCGCCTTAGTCCGTGTTCGACACTATTATCGCCCGATACATATGCCAAACGCACGATACCAAAATTAATGCGTGCGTGTGTACAAAGCCGCAACTAGTCCAAGCGAGTTTAGCAAATAATCGATAAGAGCTTTAGGCTGTTTAGTGCGCATTGCCATTGACTTCATCGATAAGATTGCCCATGAAGCTTAGATCGCCATATGGCATCTTGCTAGAATGAGCTTGCGTTACGCAAGCCGTTCCAAATCGTATGAGGAAACACGATGGCCCGTCCGGACATCAAAGAAGATCGCAAGAAGTTCTTGCAGGCCCTTGGCAGGGAGACTCATGGCAACGGCGCCCTTCGGAAGGCGCTTGGCTGGGCCGAATCGCGTTATTGGAAAGTGCACGCCAGCCTTCTCGAAGATGAGCGCATCGTGAAAGGCAGAGGCCGCGGCGGCTCCGTTTCACGCGGCTGAAGCAACTTACTCAGACGGACTGTTCCAATGGAAATAAAAAGGGCGGCGGCGACCTTCGCGCGCCGCGGTCCCGCGGACGCTTTCACCGGAACAGTCTGGCAGGACCCGATTATCGACGCGCCGGCACCGGCGCGTCTTCGTGCGGCGCGCGTGACTTTCGAACCGAGCGCTCGCACGGCCTGGCATACGCATCCGCTCGGTCAGACGCTGCATGTTCTAACTGGCGTCGGCCGCGTTCAGCTGTGGGGCGGTCCGGTTCAGGAAATCCGCGCCGGCGACACCGTATGGATCGCGCCGAATGAAAAGCATTGGCACGGCGCCGGTCCGAAGACCGCGATGTGCCATTTCGCGCTTCAGGAAAACCTGGACGGAGTGCACGTGACCTGGCTCGAACAAGTGTCCGACGCCGACTATGCCCGTGAGCCGGAATCTCAAGCCTAAAGGGCGAAGGCGAGGCTGATCCGCGTGCCGCGCGCGCTGTCGATCTGCATGGCCGATTTCAGGTTTGACGCCATCGCTTTGATGATCTTCGTGCCAAGACCGGAGCCTCGCACGGTCCCCCGTCCGGCCCAACCGACGCCGTCGTCCTCGACAATCAATGTCGCCTGATCGGCGCCATCTCGCCCGATCTTCACGCGGATGTCGCCGCGCCGGCCTTCCGGATAGGCGTATTTGTAGGCGTTGGTGACAAGCTCGGTGACGATCACGCCGATGGCGACGACCTTGTCTGTCGCGATTTCGAGCGGGTCGGCAGAAAGCCGGATTGCATGTTCGCGCCCGCTCGCCCGCATCGCCGTCTCGAGTTCCTCGACGAGGCTTTCCAAGTAGGTGGCTATATTGACCACCCGCACGTCGCCGGACGTATAGAGATGGCGATGTACCCCTGCGATCGCAGCGATGCGCACCTGCGTTTCCGCCAACGCCGAACGCGCAGCGGGATCGTTTACCGAGGAGGCCTGCAATCGCACCAGCGAGCCGACGAGCTGCAGGGAATTGGCAACGCGATGATTGACTTCCCGCAGTGAGAGCTCGGCCCGGTCGCGCGCCGCTCGCATTTCCCGTTCAGCGCGTTCTTTTTCCTTGCGCAGGGTTTCTTGCCGGAGTGCCGCTTCTATCGAACTGCCGAGGAGCTCGCGGAAATGGCCTTCGGTGTCCTTGAAAACGTAGTCCGCGGCGCCCTGCTTCAGCGCGCTGACGGCGACATGGATATCGTCCGAGCCGGTGACATAGATCACAGGTGGCGGGTTGGGCAGCTCTTTTATCCGAGCCAGCAGGTTCAGCCCGGTTTGATCGGGGAGATGATGGTCGAGCGCGACGGCATCGATGCCGCCGCCCTGCAGCGCCTTCAGTCCCTCTTCGCCCGAGTGCGCATGCGTAACGCTGAACCCCCTTCGCTCGAGCGTGCGTTCGATGAGGCGCGCAAGCGCAGGGTCATCGTCGACATAGAGGACCCGAATGTGGGTTGGCTCCGGCACGATCAATCCGTTTCGGGAATCTGCATGACCGAAAAGAAAAGCCCGAGTTGCCGGATGGCATTAGCGAAGCTGTCGTAGTTGACCGGCTTGGTGATATAGACATTGGCTCCGAGATCATAGCAGCGCTGGATTTCGCGCTGATCGTCGGTCGTCGTCAGGATTACGACCGGCGAGCGCCGCGTATGTCGATTGGCCTTCACTTTGGCGAGAATATCGACCCCCGTCATGTCCGGCAGATTGAGATCGAGCAGGACGAGGAGGTGCCGGCCCGCGCTCGCCTCACCTGACCCGTCGTTGCCGAGCATATATTCAAGCGCGCTCGTCCCGTCCTTGAACGGCACGATCTCGTTGTTCACGCCGGCGCGCCGTATGTTCTTTTCAATCAGCCGGGCGTGACCCTCGTCGTCCTCGACCATGACGATAGTCACGGCCTGCGCTTCAGAGCTCATGAATTTACACCTTCCAATGGTTTCTCCGAAGTTTGCTGGCGCAGAACACGCGGCAGGGATACTCGAAAGGTCGTACCAGAGCCAAGCTCGGACTGAACGACAATATCCCCACCGAGGCGCCGGGTCAGCGCTCGTACATGAGCCAGCCCAATGCCCTCACCCCGACGATCCTGGACGCCAGAGCGGCGAAATAGCTCAAAAATCCGCTCGTGATCCTCCTTGGCGATGCCGCGGCCGTTGTCGCTGACTTCGAACTGGACGTGGCGGCCTGCCTCGAAGGCGCGGATTGTGATTCGTAGCGGCCGCGTGCTGTCGCGGTATTTGACGGCGTTATCGATGAGGTTCCCGAAAATCTGTTCAAGTGCGAGCCGATCGGAAACGATTGCCGGGATCGGTCGCGCCACCTTGACCTCGCCGCCGGCTTCGGAGAGTTGATGCTCCACGTTCGCCGCCAAGAGATCGAACAGGTCTGCCAAATTCACCCGTTCGGGCTTCAACACGCGCCGTCCCTCGCGCGACAAGCGCAGGATTGCGTTGATAAGGCCGTCCATCCTGGTGGACGAGGCGCGGATGAAACCGATGGCCTCGGGCATATCCTCCTTTACCGCGAGCTTCGCCTCGCGCGCGCTTGTAGTCGCCTCATCGATCTCGAGCTCATCTATGAACCTGCTGACGGCCTCGACACCGGCTTCGAGCTCGCTTGTGAAGCCCATGATGTTGACAAGCGGGGCGCGCAGGTCGTGGCTGACGATGTAAGCGAAACGCTGAATTTCCTCGTTGGCGCGCGCGAGGTCGGTCGTGCGTTCCTGGACGCGCTCTTCCAGCGTTTGGTTCAGCGTGTGCACTTCCCCGCGGGCCCGCACGAGATCGCGCGTGTAGCGCACGACGACGAAGAACGAGCCTAAGCCGACCAGAAACACCAGGAAAGCGCCGGCGATTGTCGCGAAGGAAAGCAGGCGCGCGCCGCTGCTCATATCTTGAATGTCCTCGCGCAGCCGGACGTCCGCGCGGGCGAGTAGATTGGACAGGATTTGCCGAGTCCTTTCCATCGACTCGCGACCGCGATTGGTTTTCACCACGTTGAGCGCGGCCGCTGCGTCTCCGGTCTGCGCCAAGGCAATGGTCTGCCCGAGCTCGCTCAGTTTATCGGACACCGCGCGGGAAAGATCATCCAACACCTTTTCCTGGTCCGGATCGGACTGATGCAGTTGCTGCAGGCGCGCGATGTCGGGCCCGATCTGCCGCCGGGCCGCTTCGTAGGGCTCCAGATACTTCGGGTCCTGCGTCAGCAGAAACCCGCGCTGGCCAGTTTCGACGTCGAGCAGCAGAGCGAGCAGGCGCGACGTGCGCGAGCGAATGCTTTGGGCATCCCGAAGGTCGGCGGCATTCTCGCGGGTCCGCTCGGAGAGCCAAACGGAAGATCCGGCAACAATGATCAGGATGAGGAGTCCCGCCCCGAGCAGCGCCAACGTCGAGCGGACAAAAGACGCAGTTGAGATCGGCATGAATGTTATTTAGCGGCCGGAGATGAAAGATCGAGAGGCGATTTGCAAGTCAATTGCCGCGAGCCCGATCTCTTGCGCGGCATGAACGGGCGATGAATAAAGCCGACTTCAGCTGGCGAGCGCCTTCTGCCGGCCAGCGACGAACTCGGGTGCAAATCGCGCAAACCAGTCGAGGCTCGTGGGATTGGCCATGGCCTCGGCATTCGCCACTTTTTCGAGCGGTTGCCCGAGCAGCAATTTCTTGATCGGCACTTCCATCTTTTTTCCGGAGAGGGTGCGCGGTACCTCGTCGATCTACAGCACGGAATTCGGCACATGCCGAGACGAGCGTCGGTGCGGATGTTCTGCTTGATGCGCTCCGCCAGGCCCGTGTCCAACTGCACCCCGTTGCGCAGCACGACGAACAACGCCATGTGCGGTTCCTGGCCCAAATATTCTAGATCGATGACGAGACTGTCGAGCACCTCCGGAATGTCCTCGACGATTCGATAAATTTCGCTCGACCCCATGCGGATGCCGTGGCGATTGATGGTCGCATCCGACCGGCCGTAGATGATAGCACCGCCGCGCGAGGTGATCTTGATCCAGTCGCCGTGACGCCACACGCCGGGATACAGATCGAAATAGCTGTCGCGGTAGCGCTTGCCGCCGGGATCGTTGAGCAATCCGAGCGGCATCGACGGCATCGGCGCGCTGCAGACGAGCTCGCCGACCTCGTCGATCAGCGGCTGGCCGGCCTCGTCATACGCTTCGACCTTTGCACCGAGGCAACGGCATTGCATCTCGCCGGAATAGACCGGCAAGAGGGCGCAGCCCGCAACGAAAGCGCCGGCGAAATCGGTGCCGCCGGAAATCGGCGTGAGCCAAATGTCCGAGCGGACCTTGTCGTAAATCCATTCGTAGGCTTCCGCGGCGAGCGGCGAGCCGGTCGAGCCGAGGCCGCGCAGTCGCGACAAATCGGCGATTTTTGCCGGTTCCACTCCGGCTTTCATGCAGTTTGTAAAGAATGCCGCGCCGCAGCCGAAGAAGGTGACGCGCGCCTCCTCGACAAAGCGCCAGATGCGGCCGAGATCGGGCACCGCCGGACTGCCGTCGTAGATGGCGATGGTCGCCCCAGCCAGCAGGCCGCCGACCTGCGAGTTCCACATGATCCAGCCGGAACTCGTGTACCAATGGAAGATGTCGTCGGCGCCGATATTATTGTGCAGCGTCGTCAGCTTCATCCCTTCCAGCACGATGCCGCCATGGCCGCGCACGATCGGTTTCGGCAGGCCGGTCGTGCCCGAGGAATAGACGATCCATAAGGGATGATCGAACGGCACCGCCGAGATATCGAGCTTGGCCCCGCCGGCGGTGAGTGCCCGGAAATCGTGGACGGGGACAGCGCTATCCAGTTTTACCGAATCGCGCAGCGCCGGCACCATGATCAAATTCCCGAGGCCGGGAATGTTCGCGGAAAGATCGCGCACAATGTCAGAGCGGTCGTAGTCCTTGCCACCATAGCGGTAGCCGTCGACCGCAACCAGAACCTTCGGCTCGATCTGCTTGAAGCGATCCTCCGCCGCCACCTTACCCACATCCGCCGCGCAGAGAGACCAGACCGCGCCGATGCTGATCGTCGCCAGAAACGCGACGATCGTCTCGGGAATATTCGGCATATACGCTGCAACCTTGTCGCCGGGCTTGACGCCCATCCCCCGCAGCGCCTGCGCGAGACAGGCGACCTGACGTTTCAACTCGCGCCAGCTTATCTCCTGCAGCGCGCGCGTTTCGCTGGCGAACAGGATGGCCGGCTTCTCCGCCGTCTCGTTGCGGAAGACGTGCTCGGCGTAATTCAGCGTCGCGCCGGGAAACCAGCGCGCGCCCGGCATGTCGCGCGAGGCAAGGACGCGCTCGTAAGGCGAATGGAAACGGATATCGAAATAGCCGCAGATCGAGTCCCAGAAAGCCTCGAGATCATGGACGGACCATCGCCATAATGCCTCGTAATCGGCAAACGTGAGCCCCCGCTCGCGGGCGAGCCAGTCCAGGTAGCGCGCCATATGCGAGGCGCGCTTGAAATCCTCACTCGGCGTCCACAGAAGCTTGCCCTCGGCAAGACTGACCATGTTTTCTCCCCCGGCGCTTTCTCGAACCGGCTATTTCTGACAGGATCGGGCGGAGGGCAAGTATTTGCGCCTGGGCGCCATAGAGGAACCATGAACGATCGGGTGAGGCTTTCATTCTCGGGCGGCATTGCCGACGTCCGGCTCGCCCGGGCGGACAAGATGAACGCGCTCGACCCCGCCATGTTCGAGGCCCTGACGGGACTTTTGGCCGAGCTCTCGGCCAAAGAAGGTCTTCGCGCCGTCGTTCTGTCTGGCGAGGGCCGCGCGTTTTGCGCCGGGCTCGACATGGAGAGTTTCCGCGGCATGTCCGGCAATGGGAGCGCCGGCCTGAACACCCGCCGGCTCGCCGAACGCACCCACGGAATTGCCAACAAATTTCAGCACATCGTCTGGGGTTGGCGTGAGCTCGCGGTTCCTGTCATGGCCGCAGTGCATGGCGTCGCATATGGCGGGGGCTTCCAGATCGCGCTCGGCGCTGACATGCGCTTCGCCGACAACGACGCACGCTTCTCGGTCCGCGAGACGCACTGGGGCTTAGTTCCCGATATGGGGGGCACACAGCTCATGCGCCATCTCGCGCGCGAGGATATTGTGCGCGAACTTACGTACACCGCGCGGATATTTTCCGCCGAAGAAGCGTTAGCCTTCGGCTTCATCACACGAATCGCAGACGACCCTCGCGCGGAAGCATTGGCGATTGCGCGCGATATTGCCGGCAAAAGCCCGCACGCGATCCGGGCGGCGAAGCGCCTGCTCAATCTTGCCTGCACCGCCGAGCCCGAACCGGGACTAATCGCGGAGGCGAACGAGCAAGAAGCGCTGATCGGCGGCGCCAATCAGATCGAAGCCATCCGCGCCAACTTCGAAAAGCGCGCGGGCATTTTTGCGGAGGTTTCGGCCTGATGATGCATCCGGTCCTCCACGCGCAAATCAACCCGGATAAGATCGCCTATCAGATGGCCGGCTCAGGGGCTGCCATCACCTATCGCGAGCTCGACCAGGCTTCCAACAAGGGCGCGCAGCTTTTTCGCTCCCTCGGACTGAAGCCACAGGATCACATGGCCTTTCTCGTCGAGAATTCGCTCCGTTTCATCGAAATCTGCTGGGCCGCCCAGCGCTCCGGCCTCTTCTACACGGCGATCAGCACATACCTCACGGATGCGGAGATCGCTTACATCGTGCGCGATTGCGGCGCCAAAGTCTTTGTTCTTTCTGCGACAGCCGGGCATGACGGCGCGGCGCTCGCCGAGCTTTGCGGACCCGACGTCAAAATCTATGTGACTGGAGAAACGAAGCTGTTGCTGCCGTCATGGGACCATGCCCTCGCACAGCAACCCGCAACGCCAATCGCCGACGAAATCTCCGGGTATGACATGCTTTATTCGTCCGGCACGACAGGGCGACCGAAAGGAGTCAAGCCGCAATTCAAGAACGAGCCGCTTGGTACAATCAATCCGCTGCTCGTTCTGCTCTGCGCAAAAATGTGTGGGATGAGCGCGGAGACGACATATCTTTCGCCCGCCCCGCTCTACCATGCGGCGCCGCTGCGTTTCAACATCATGAGCGGCGCCCTTGGCGGCACCTCGACCATCATGGAAAGCTTCGATCCCGAGGAATTCCTGGCATTGATCGAAAGACATCGCGTTACGGTCACACAGGTCGTGCCGACGATGTTCGTGCGCTTGTTGAAGCTGCCCGAGGATGTGCGGCGTCGCTACGACCTCTCATCGCTGAAGTCGGTCGTGCACGCGGCTGCACCCTGCCCGGTCGATGTGAAGGCGGCGATGATCGACTGGTGGGGGCCAATCCTCCTCGAATATTATGGAGGCACGGAAGGGAACGGCATCACCATCGTGAATTCTCAGGAATGGCTTGCGCATCCCGGCACGGTCGGGCGCACGTTGGTCGGCGAAATCAAGATCCTCGATGAAAGCGGCGCGCCTCTGCCGGCCCGCGAAATTGGCGGCGTGTATTTCTCCGGCGGCCCGGCTTTCGCATATCATAATGATCCGCAGAAGACGGCGGGTGCTTACACGCCCGAGGGCTGGTCGACTCTCGGCGATGTCGGGTATCTCGATGAAGAGGCCTATCTCTATCTCACCGACCGCAGGGCTTACATGATCATCTCCGGGGGCGTTAACATCTACCCGCAGGAGGCGGAGAACATCTTGATCACACACCCCGCCGTGTTTGACGTCGCCGTCTTCGGCGTGCCGCACGAGGAAATGGGCGAGGAGGTCAAGGCCGTCGTGCAGCTTGTCCCGGGGGCTGCAGCCGACGAGAGCACGAAAGAAGACCTGATCGCGTTTTGCCGCACGAAATTGTCGCCGCTAAAGTGCCCACGCAGCATCGACTTTGAAAGCGAACTTCCACGCACCCCGACCGGCAAATTGATGAAGCGGCTGCTGCGTGACCGCTATTGGCAGGGGGCCAAGAAAGATCGTATCGCTTCGGCGGCGGCGGAAAGCGGCATCACACGAGCAGCAGGATAAAGACAATGCATCTTCCGAGCACCCTCGCACTGGCCGCGCTTGTCGCCGCGCTCGCTACACCCTGCGCCCGGGCGGACGAGCCCGGCCCGGATGTCATCGTCAAACGCAGCCATGCCCGTAGACATGTCCTAGTCAAAGCCGTTTCCGTGCATCGCGCTGAACGCGACGGGGCGGTGCTGTTCTCCGGCAAGGTGATGAGCCGCGACTATGCCTATCCTCGCTACAGTCCGGGTCTGCTGCCGACCAGTGCCGCCGTGGCCTATGGATATGCCTACGCGCCGGATTACGGTTTCGCCTACAGGCTGGTGCCGCCGGTGCCGGCGGGCGCGACATGCGTCGAGCAGCCGAACCTCGTCTACAACACGCAAGGCGTGTTCGTCGGCTACGGCAGCGGGTATAGCTGCTACTGAGCGCACGCGACATTCATAATGAGCAATAGCGCATGACGAGGATCGCCTTTGTTGGCCTTGGCAATATGGGTGGCCCGATGGCCGCCAATCTCGTGAAAGCCGGGCACGTCGTGCGTGGGTTCGACCTCGTGCCGGCATTGCGCGATGAGGCGCGCGCCGCCGGCGTGGAGATCGCCGGCTCAGGCATCGATGCGGTGAAAGAGGCCGACGCGATCATCTCCATGCTGCCGGCCGGCAAGCACGTCCGCGCGGTCTGGACCGAGATCGTCCCGCAGGCCAAAGCCGGCGCGGTGATCGTGGATTCCTCGACGATCGATGTGGAAAGCGCGCGCGCCGCGCACGCGGTTGCTGCGGAGCGCGGGCTGAAAAGCCTCGATGCGCCCGTCTCGGGCGGCACCGGCGGGGCCAAAGCCGGCACGCTCACCTTTATGTGCGG
>JAFASC010000152.1 GCA_019244955.1 Methylobacteriaceae bacterium
AAAAATCTGCGTCGCTGCGCGCATAGATTTTTTCCAGATAGTCGCGCCCGCCAAGGTCTGCGACGATCGCGCGACTCTTGATGTAATTGAGAACGACAAAGGCGTCCTGAACCGTCGCTTTGCTGGAGCCGCCGGTTATCTTGCTAATGATCGAAGACGCATCGATGCCCTGTACCTTTTGGTCTTGGGATCCTCTAACGGTCAGGCGAGCTTCCGCGACATATTCATCCGAGGCGATGAATGCGCCATAGAAAAGGTAGCACAAGGAGGGAAGAACGACGCATAGGAGGAAGCTTTTCCAGAAGGCTCCGCCGCCTGTTGCGACTTCGAGCGCCTTCTCGGTGCCGACAAGAATGCGGGGCGGCACCGGCAAAGCTCGAGCCCGCGCGGCAAGCTGCCCGCGAAGTTTTGTCAGCGCTGAAGGTAGTTTCCAGCCGGTAACTGCGGGCAGCGAGCTCGGCCGCGCGACCCCCATGCTATGTCTGGATTTCTCAACGACCTGCGTCACCGGCTGTTATTCCGTCCGTCCGCTTTATCCGAGGCCACTCCGCCAGCCTGTCCGAAGGGGATTTGCCAGCCTGAGAACACTAGAAAAACGGGGTCACCGCGGCCTTTCTAAGGCATCGCCCTCAGACCGGCAGGCGAGCCCGCTGCTTGTAAGTCTAGCGAAGCTAGCCCAGCGCCCGCTGTCGCCGGAACAGAGAAAAACCAGGATGAAAGAAAGGGTCGTCACGAATTATTCTTCGCCAGCGCCGGGCAAAATATGCCCTTTCCTTCTCATGTACTCTGAGCAGGCGGAATTTGGCTCCGCCCCTGCTCGCGGATTCTTCATGAACCAGCGTGACCCCGGCGAGACAGAGGCTCTTCCAGCCGCTTTCGCCCAAGCGAAGACAGAGATCTACGTCGTTCAACTCAACGGGCAGGTTGGCCGAATCGAAGCCGCCGACGGCATCGAACTTCCGCCGCTCGACGGCCAGACAAGCCGCGGTCACCGCCGAGACCTCATGGGTAGCGCTGTGCCGGCCGGCCCAGCCCGGATCCGCCTCGGGAGCGCCGGCGCCGAAATGCCCGGCTGTCTCGCCTAAGCCCAGCGTCACGCCGACATGCTGCACGCGATGATCCGGGTAGAGAAGTTTCGCTCCCACTGCGCCGATTTCGGGCCGGACCGCCGCCAAGCTGAGTTGGGCGAGCCAGTCCGCCGAACGGACGCTGGTGTCGTCGTTCAGAAACACCAGGACGGGCGCGCTACCGAGGGCCGCGCCGGCGTTGCACAGGCCGGCGAAATTGAAGGGACCCGGCCTTGGAAGGACTGTCACCCGCGCGTCTTCGGCGAGGCGCGACAGGATTGCGCGGCTTAGGGAAGCCGTGCTGCCGTTGTCGACGATTACGACCCGGAAAGCGGGATGGCTTGTCTGGGAAAGGATGCTTCTAACGCATTTTTGCAGGAGGTCGCCGCGATTCTTGGTGGGAATAACGATCAAGGCGGGCGGCGCGCGCGATGCGGGTTGCGCCAATCCTGGCTGGGCCTCGGCGGTTGATTGTGCCTCCGGCTCTGACCGCCGCGTCAGCAACATCCGCCGGATATGCCCGATCGAATTCCCTGCAAAAGCTTGTGGCGGGCCGATGCAACTTGATAAGTCTTCGGGCAGTGTCCCGCTGCCGGATTTCCGCAGCAGCCGCACCCGCGCGAAAATCGCGCGTCCGAGATATGGTCGCGCCGCCTGCAGGAGCGGACTCCAATCAGGCTTGAAGACCGGGACAAGATTGCCCGCCTCGTCCTGTTCCGTCTCATCGGCGTAGAATATTTGCTGGTTCGGATGACGCGCCGCATGCTCGAGGGCGCCAGCGAAGCCATCGGGCGCCAGCTGGTCCCCGGCACGCAGAACGAACACCAGATCATCCTCGTCGGCGCCGGCCGGCAAGTCTCTCGATTCATGCAGCTGCCACTTCGTGTAGGTCTGCGCTTGAACGGAGCGCAGGCTTTTCTCTCGGCCGCTGTCACCTGTGAGAAGGACATGGATCCTGGGCGCGTTTGTCAAGTCGACGCGTGGGGCATCGATGCCTTTCAGATCGAGCGTGCGCGCCCGGGTTCGGCGCCAGCTTTCGAACTCCGATAGAGGCGTAAAACCGAGTGCCCAATCGAGGTTCATGTCGTATTCGTCTATGAACCTCGGCACGCCGTAAAAGGCCGCCGACAGCGCGTAACGTGGCGAGCGCCGAAGCGCGTTCAGCCAGAGCGCTAGGCCGTAGCGGCGGCGTGCTCGTTCGATCACAAAATCGAAGCGGCCGCGATGGTGCGTCGGACTGACCCAAATCTCATGGGTATGCTGGGGCACACGCCCCACCCACATTGCAGCGCCGGCAACCGGCCCAGGCAGAAGCCGATCGATTTCCGCGCCCTCTGTCGTGCGGAAGCGCAGAATCGGGCGCACGGGGTCATCGAAAAAGCTGGCGCGATAAACGATCTCGACAAAACCGCCCGGCCTGAATGCGCTGGTGTCCTTAAACCGGAGCCAAGGCTCTTCGCCTGTCGCAAACGTGCGCCCATCGACGACTTCGACGTCGCGCTGAGGAACCAGCGCCATCGCCGTTTCGGGGCTCCCGCGGCGTGAAGAATTCGATCTTGGGATGGTTCTGTCCGCCGGGGTTCGCTTGCGTCGCGCTGATAGGATAGTGGGACTGGAGCGTCAACGAACGGGCAAGCGACATTGCAGGAAAGCGTCTATGTGATCACCGGTGCTTCGAGCGGGATCGGTCGGGCGCTTGCGATCGCACTCGCCCGACCGGGTATACTCCTTGCGCTGATCGGGCGCGATGATGCGCGGCTCGCGGAGACTGCCCAGGCTTGCACCACGCGTGGCGCGTCGACTGCGCTGCTGCGCGCCGACGTGCGTCGCCGCGATGAGTTGCGCACTGTCCTCATCGAGTTCGACATCGCCCATCCCGTCGATTGCGTGATCGCCAGCGCGGGCATCTCGGCTGGAACTTCGCCCAACGGCGATATCGAGAGCGAAGAAGAAACGTTCGCGCTGTTCGAGACGAATGTCACGGGCGCGCTTGGAACGACGCTGCCATTGCTTCCATCAATGCGCGCGCGCCGACGAGGGCGCGTCGTCTTCTTGAGCTCGATTGCGGCTTTGGCGCCCCTGCCCGACGCTGCCGCGTATAGCGGCAGCAAGGCTGCGCTTCTCGGTTACGGCTTGGCCATGCGGGAGCGGCTGCGCGATGAGGGGGTTAAAGTGAACGTCGTCTGCCCGGGCTTTGTGACCACCCCGATGGCGGCGCGCTATCTCGGCTGGAAGCCGTTCGAGCTTTCTCCCGAAGACGCCGCTGCACGAATCCTCCGTGGCCTGGCGCGGAACGAGGCGGTGATTGCGTTTCCATGGCCGCTCGCGTTCGCAGCCCGCCTGCAGCAGATACTCCCGGAGCCGCTCCGCCGGCTAGGCGCAAGCGCGTTCCGGTTCCGCATCGCGCCGGCGCAACGAGATGCCGAGCCAGGCGAGCCGGCCTAAGCGTCGCTCGCGCTGGGGCGAGGCTCAGCTTTAACGAAAGTTAATTCCCAAGCTGGAACTCCTCCAGGCGTCGGTGATTGCCACCGACGGCATGAGGTAATCGGATGCGGCACCGTCTTTTGCAAACGCAGTTGGAGTCCATTGCGCGCGACGCAGCGGTCAAGGCCGATCACATCGCCAATCGCACGACGACGAATGCACGCCTCGGGGAAACCCTCCAGCGGCTTTACGCGCCGGTCTGCGACGAGCAGGCGGATCGCTTCGACTCGGTCCTGATGTCGCTCGATCAGCGCTTCTCCCGCCGCGGCTGATAGCTCCTGCCCGAGGAAGGTTAAGAGGCGCCTTTTTGGCCGCCGCTCCTTACCCATCCGACGCGGCTGCCGTCGGGGCCATTGCCTGTCTCCGAAAGGAATGCGAACGGGGCGGGCATGGCCATGTTGAAGCTTCTCGCGGCGGGCTACCGCTTATTCAAGGCGCGCGGCCTCGCCGCTGTCCTGAGCGCCGCCCTTAAGCTGCTTGCCGGCGCGGTCGACAGTCCGACCGGCATCTACCTACCGCCGAACCAGTTCTTCCGCGAAGGGCCGCGAATCTACCGGCAATATGGCTTCCGTGCCCTGGTCGGCGCGGCGCTGCGCCAGATCGCAGCCGTGAGCGACCCCATGGAGGGTCGCGACCGCAACCCGGTCAACGCGCCCGTAAGCCGGAAGGCCACACGCTACCTCCACACCTACGAACTCACGCGGATCGATGGTGTCGTGCCCTCACGACGACCCACCAACGAAACGGATTTTGCGCTTGAGGTTCCGTTTGGTTTCGAACTGCCGTCCTGCCGGCATGAAAAGGTGGCGGCGATCATCCACGCCTTTTATCCGGAAATCCTGCCCGAACTCTTCGATCAACTCCGCAACATTCCGTGCCGGACCGATCTCTTCATCTCGACCGATACGCGCGAGAAGTGCGTGGAGATTGCGGCGCATTGCGAGCAATGGGATCGAGGTTCGATTGAGGTGCGGGTGTGCGAGAATCGTGGTCGCGATATCGCGCCGAAGCTGATCACCTTTAGGGACGTGTACGACCGCTACGAGATATTCCTGCATCTCCATACCAAGCGCTCGCCGCATGGCGGCACGCCGCTTTCCTCATGGCGTCATTACCTCACCGAGAATCTGATCGGCTCGCCCGAGATCGCCCGGTCGAATCTCCACCTTTTTGAGGACCCGAAGATCGGCATCGTATTTCCCCAGCACTTGTTCGATCTCCGCGGCATTTTGAACTGGGGTTATGACTACAATCATGCGCGCGCCTTGCTGGCCCGCATGGGAATCGCGCTCAACAAGAATCTCGTGCTTGAATTTCCCTCCGGCTCGATGTTTTGGGGCCGCTCGGCGGCAATTCGAAAACTGCTCGACCTAGATCTCCAGTTCTCCGACTTTCCAGTTGAGGCTGCGCAGATAGACGGCACGCTGGCCCATGCCATCGAGCGCTGCATCCTCATGATCGCCGAAGGCAGCGGGTATGAATGGCTGAAGGTGGTGCGGCGCGAACTTTACCCCATTCCCTACACCGTGCTGGCCGTGACCGGTCCCGACGACATCCTGGAGCACCGCTTGCGCGTGTTCCAACCGTCCTTGGCGGGGGCCGATTGGAGCGTACGGCCGCAAGACCTCGCGATTATCGAGACCCGGCCAATCCTTTCCTATCCCTCTCGCAACGAGCGACCGCGGCTGACCTTGCTGACGCCCACTGTCAATCCCGGGCAGATTTTCGGCGGCGTCGCGACAGCCCTGAAAATCTTCGATCAATTGGCCGAACATTTGGGAGATGAGTTCGACCGGCGTATCGTCACGACGGAAGCGGATATCGCGCCGGAAGGCTATGCGAGCTTTCCCGATTATCGCGCGCAGGCCCTGTTTCAGAGCCGCGACGAAGCTCCCCGCGTGCTCGTCGACGCGAATGATCGCACCGGCGGCAGGCTCGACCTGCGCGCAGGCGACGTATTTTTCGCCACCGCCTGGTGGACCGCCAATCTCGCCCATGAACTGATTGCGGATCAAAGGATTTTATTCGGCCGCGAGTCCCCCCTCGTCTATCTCATCCAGGACGACGAGCCGTATTTCTACGGCTGGAGCAGCAAGTATGGGCTGGCCGAGGCGGCCTACCACAACGGCGGCAATACGCTTGCCATCATCAATTCCGAGGAGCTGTTCGAGACTATGATGGCGAAGTACCGCTTCCGCGACGCGTCGTTCATACCCTATCGGCTGAATGCACGCATCGATGAAGCGCTGGCGCCGCTGCCGCGCGAGCGGCGCATTCTGGTCTACGGACGGCCGACCGTTTCGCGCAATGCATTCGAAGTCATCTGCGAGGCACTGTTTCGCTGGCAACAGCGCGAGCCCGTCACAGCCAGCCGCTGGCGCATTATCTCGCTTGGCGAGGAATTCGATCCGCGCTGGACAGTGCCGGTGCAGAACATCGAAATCGGCGGGAAAGCCACTCTCGAGGACTACGCCGACCATCTGAACCGTGCCGCCGTCGGCATAAGTCTGATGCTTTCGCCGCATCCGAGCTACCCGCCCCTGGAAATGGCGGAGGCCGGCGTGTTGGCAATCACCAACAAATATGGATGCAAGGACCTGTCGCGACGCTTCCCGGACATCATCTCAATCGAGCATGTTGATCCAGAGCTGCTCGCCGAGGCCATTGAAGTCGCCGTCCGCGAGGCCGAAGCGCGACGCATCGGCAGGATCATCCCGCGTCAATCGCCGCATGATCTAGCCTCCGAGGCGCACCGCCGTTATTCACCGCAAAGACTTGCGGAGATCATCCGCAGCGACGTCTGCCCCCGGTATCCCAGCTGCCGATCACCTCAGTGAACGCGGGGGAAGCAGGGCGCCACGCTTGTTAGCGCAGCACCGTCGGTTTCACCCACCAGCTCGGGTGATCGCGCCGGATCGCGCGCGCGGCGCGTGCCGCCTGTCGGCAATTCTCGAAGAGCGCGAAGCAAGTCGCTCCCGACCCGGACATTCGCGCGACCCGGCTCCCTTTCGCGGCACTGAGGACGGCGAGCACGTCGACTATAACGGGTGCGAGGCTGCAAGCCGCGTCTTCCAGGTCGTTGCGCCCTTTTTTGAGGAGCGGCAGCAGCGCGGCCCTGTCTATCGATGCGGGAATCTCCGAACGGCCGACGGATCCACTGTTTTCGCCCGCTTGCAAGCCGAGCCGCGAAAAGACCGCTCGGGTCTCCACCGCGACGCCGGGATTGACCAGCACCGCGAAGAGCGGCGTCAACATCAGAGGCGCGCCAAGCCGTTCGCCAATGCCGCTCATCATGCGCGCGTGCGGATCGAGGCACACGGGCACGTCGGCCCCGGTCGCGCGGGCGGCCGCGATCACGCGCTCGTCGGCGATTGCGAGGCGATTGTGCTGCGCCAGCAGCCGGAGCGCCGCGGCGGCATCCGACGAGCCTCCGCCGATCCCGGATGCGACGGGCAGGCGCTTGAGGAGATGGAAGTCCCCCGCCTGCAGGTTATCGACGCGGGTTGCAAGTTCGCGCGCCGCGCGGAAAACCAGATTGTCTGCACTGGCTCCGACTGCGTCGGCGTGTGGACCTGAGACGGCGAGCGTCAGCCCGTCACCCGCCTCGAAGCTGAGACTATCGCCGATACCTGCGAAGGCGACGAGACTTTCAAGCTCGTGATAGCCGTCGGCACGACGTCCTAAGACGTGCAGCGTCAAATTGATTTTGGCGGGTGCACGCGCCGTCAGCATTACCGGCGTGCATTGAGCGCGATGGCGCGCTCAGCCCCCGTTCTTGGATTCGGTTTGCTTCTTCGGCTCTGCCTCGGCCGCAGCGGGCTTGTCGTCATCGGGCAGACCGTTGTCGATCTTCTTCAAGATACGCTCGAGATCTTCCGGCTCGGGCTTCAGATCGCGCGCATGATTCCATTGGAAGTGCGCCTCGAGCTTGCGGCCGACACGCCAATAGGCGTCGCCGAGATGATCGTTGATGACAGGATCCGACGATTTCAGTTCGATCGCACGTTCGAGTTCTTTCACCGCCTGATCGTACTGACCGAGCTTGTAATGGGCCCAGCCGAGGCTATCGACGACATAACCGTCCGTCGGCCGCAGTTCGACGGCACGTCGAAGCATCTTGAATGCTTCGTCAAGATTGATGCCCTGATCGACCCAGGAATAGCCGAGATAGTTGAGAACTAGCGGCTGATCCGGGAAAAGCTCGAGCGCTTTCTTGAAATCAGCTTCCGCTTTCGGCCAGGCCTTCTGTCGCTCGTAGGCAATGCCGCGATAGTAATAAAGCGACCACAGGCTCTTCTCTGGCTTCGTCGAGAGTTCCAGCGCTTTTGTGTATGTCGCCGCCGCATCCGCGAATTGCTTGCGCGAGCGCTGCAAATTGCCGAGCGCGGTCAGCGCTTCTTCGTTCTTCGGCTTCTCCCTGACGATATCCTGGAGCCGCTTTTGCGCTTCCTCGGTCTTCCCCAAAGTCTCGAGCAAAAGCGCTGTCTGAATGTCGGCATTGACGCGCAGAGGACTGTCCTCGGCAACGCTGTCATACACTTCGATCGCCTGCTCGTATTGCTTCAGCCGCTCGAAAATGTCGGCGAGCGTGATGGTCGCAAGCCCGTTCTTGGTTGAGAGATAAAGCGACAGCCGCAGATACACGATCGCGGCGAGTTCATCGCCCTGGCGCCCGCCTACGGCGCCCAATCCATAGAGCACCTCAGCCGCACCCTGGTCGGCGCTCCGGATCAGCGGTTCCAGGGGCTTGCCGGCGCGCAAGTCCGCCAGCGCCGCGGTCACGATCGGATGACGGGGTAATATCTGATCGAACGCCTCGTAGGCGCGGATCGCCTCGTCACGATGCCCGTGACGATCCTCGAAGCGAGCATAGGCATCGACAAGCCGCAGCGTGCTTTTCTCGCCGTTATAGGCGGCTTGAAACCGCTTCGTCGCTTCGGCGACGTTGCCCGCCAGATCGGCGATCAGGGCAGCGTGGAAGTCGCGGAAGGTGCCGAAGCCCTCATCCTTGAGCTTATCGACTTGCGCGATCGCCCGCTTGTAATCGCCGCCGCCGGCATAGGACCACGCGGTGAGCAACGTCGCGGTGATGTCGCGCTGACGGCCCGCGCCGCCTTTCGAGAGGCTGTTGCGCGCGCCAGCATATTGGTGCTGCTTGATGGCGCGGATACCGAGGGCGAGATGGGCAAGACCGTTGTTCGGATCGCGCTGCAGCAGGCGCTCGGCCAAACTGAAGGCATCAGGCATATTGCCGTTGGCCAGCGAGGCGACAAACGCGCGTTCGATCAGCTCCGGATTGCGCGGATCATAGCGCAGCGTCTCGCGAAAAAAGGTCGCTGCGGCGAGGGTGTCGCGCTCCGCACCGGCGATCAACGCGGCGAGGTAATTGCCGGCAGGGCTATCCCCCACCTCGAAAGGTGTGGCGATTGCAAGGTTGTCGCGGGCACGGGCCGTGGCGGATTGATCGAAGCCCAGTCCGGTGAGGAGTAGCGCGCCGGCGGCAGCGGCGGCGAATGGGCGAACGAGCGGACGGCCGAAACCGGTGCGGCGCGGAAGCTTGAGTGCAATCACGGGGAGCGAATTCCAAAAGGGCGGCAAGCCCGGCAGAGTGGCCATTGACCGAGGAACATGGCCAATTTGGGCCATGGCGGCAAGCGCGGCGGCAAACCCTGCGGCAAGCCCTGCGGCAAGCTTGCGGGAAGTGCAGCTATGTTTGTCCCGGCCTCAACGTATAGAAGATGTGGTGCCCGATGACATCCATCTTCTTCAGCCGTTTTGCCCAGCCCGGACGCACGTAGTTTGCGTGATAATGCGTCGAGCCGCCCACGTCGGCGAGATAAGTCCTGCCGTCCATGACGTCGTCGGCGATGCGTCGTGCGGTCGCCCATGAATCCTGGTCGACGATCCGCAGAGATTTGCCTTCGCAGGCGAAGGAGAATTGGCAAGCATGCCAGCGGTGCCGGTTCTGGTAGACGACACCGCAGACACTGGCCGGGTAAAGGCCACTGGAGACACGATTGAGGACGACTTGGGCGACGGCTGCCTGCCCCTCTTCCGGCTCGCTGCGCGCTTCGAAATAGATCGCCTCCGCTAGGCATTTCTTTTCTCTGCCGGCCTGGTCCTGATCGATGAGGGAGGCATAGTCAGGATGCCCGATCGAACGCGGCACCTGGGTCGTACCGCCGGTGTTCTTCGCCATCATACCGACGCGGGGCATGCCGGGAATCGCGACGATCTCGACCGGCGTGCCGTCGGCCGGTGCGGGCGTCGCCGATCCGAGGGCAACGGCACGGGCCACGCGCGGTGTGGCGCCCTGCATCAACCGTTCGGCGATAATTGCTGGGCGCACCGTGAAGGCCGAGCCGCCTTGGCCCGGCGAAGCATCGGCGTGACTCTGCTGCGTAGTTGGGCTTTCACCTTCCCCCCAAGGCTCGAAGCTTGCGACCGCTTCGGGTCCCTGCGGCTCACCGTCGGCTGGCTCGAAAGTTGTGGCCGGAGAGGTCTCGTCATGCCGGAAGGTGAGAATTCCGGCCGTGTAGCCCGACAATCCGTTAGGCCCGCGCAGCTTTGTATCGAAGGTCGGCCGCAGCCGGACCTGCGGATCGCCCTTATGCGCCCGGTCAACGATGGGGAAGTGGCGAGATTGGGCCTTGAGCTCGGTGCGCGGCGCGATTTCGTCGGGAACCGCGCTGAAATCTTCCGGCGCGCCGATCGCCAGCCGCGCCTGCCGCAAAAGGCCGCGGCCGGAGCCGAACATGCCAAGATTGCCGGTGAGGATGTCGCCGCGCGGAACGAGATCGGTCGGGGGTAGCGCGGCGCGGGCAACGATTGGCGCGAGCGAGGCGCCGCTCACCACATCCTGGCCGGCGTCAGCGGTGACGGAAACGACAAAGCCGATGCCAAGGCACCATGGTGCCACGACGCCAACCGCCCAACCGATCCGCGACCGACCCATACGCGACCCGCGCACGTGTGAATGGTGAGACGCACGCCGTGGCGCGCGAGCCACGCAAAAGCGCGCAATTCTCTTCAAAAAAGTTATCGCGCCTTAAGATTGCGCCCGGGTTACTGCCCCCGTGTTCGGGCCTGTGTCGGAATGGAGCACGATTTCGCCCGAGTCGCATTTTGGTCGCTTTCCGGGCGGATGTGCCACCTGAGGGGCGAAGCTGAGCACGCGCTCGGAAATCCAAGAGAGTTATAAGATGAAAGCTCACGGCCTAGGCTTCCTATCAGTGTTCGCCTTTGCGGGGATGACTGCTTTCGCGGCGCCCGCATCTGCGCAAGCTCGCGTCGGCTTCCTGCATTGTGCGGTCGCGCCCGGCGCGGGAATGGTTGTCACATCAGCCCGCGCCCTCGACTGCACGTTCACGCCGAGCGCGCCCGGGCCGGTGGAACGTTACGTCGGCACGGTCACTCGCTGGGGCGTCGACCTCGGCGTCACCGGACCCGGCGATATCGATTGGGGGGTGCTTGCTCCAACCGCAATCCCAGGTCCCGGTGCGCTCGCCGGCACTTACGGCGGCATCGGCGGGGTGGCGACGCTCGGCATCGGCGGCGGCGCCGCACTCTTGACTGGCGGCAATGGGCTCACAACGAGCCTGCAGCCGCTCTCGGTCCACGGCCAGAGCGGCGCTAACTTGGCAGGAGGCATTGAAGGCATCCAGCTCGCGTACGTTCCCCCGCCCCCGGGACGTTATTACCGGCATTATCGCGCCCATCGGCGCCATTACCGCCACCACGCTCTCCGCTAGGTCAGCTAATCAAGTCGCAGCACAAGCAAATCCTCAGCAGGAGTGTCCTGGGCTG
>JAFASC010000197.1 GCA_019244955.1 Methylobacteriaceae bacterium
CCGCTGAAACTGATCGAAATCCACCGCGAGGACATCGACAGCCTGCCGGCGCTGATGGCGCTCGTCCGCAACGCGCCGTTCGGTTTCCTCATCTTCTGCGACGATCTCTCCTTCGACGCCGACGACACGAGCTACAAGTCCCTGAAGGCGGTGCTCGAAGGCGGCATCGAGGGGCGGCCGGGCAACGTGCTGTTTTACGCCACCTCCAACCGCCGCCATCTCCTGCCGCGCGACATGATGGAGAACGAACGCTCGACCGCGATCAATCCCGGTGAGGCGGTCGAGGAGAAAGTATCCTTGTCCGACCGCTTTGGTCTTTGGCTCGGGTTCCATCGCTGCAGCCAGGAGGATTATCTCGCCATGGTGTTCGGCTACGCCGAGCGCTTCGGTCTCGAAATGAACCCCGACAAGCTGCGGGCCGAATCCTTGGAATGGGCGACGACGCGCGGCGCGCGTTCCGGCAGGACCGCCTGGCAATATATTCAGGATCTCGCCGGCCGGCTCGGCAAGCAGACGGACGCGAACTAGCTCGCCTTGCGCGGCCAATTCACTAGCAAAATGCCGCCCGCGACGAGCGCCACGGCGACGGCAAATCCCGGTGCTATCGCGTCGCCGAGCAGAAAATGCCCGGCTGCCACGCCGAAAATCGGGGTCAAAAACGTGAAGGCCGAAAGCTCGCCAGCGCGATAATGCGAGATCATCCAGAACCACGCCATATACGTAATGCAGACTACCCACAGCGTCTGGTAGGCGAGACTTCCCCAGCTCGCGGCGGAAATCTGCGTCGGCATGTGCTCGCGCAACAAAACAATGCCGATGCCGAGCACGATTGCCGACACGGCGAGCTGGTAGAGTAGCGCTTTGATCGGCCGCGCACCGCGCAGGCGCGTGCCCTTGAGGATTAACGTGGTCGCGCCCCAAAGCGCACCGGCGAGCAGTGTCAGCACATCCCCAAAGAACATCTCGCGGGAAATTTGGCCGCTGACACCGAGCGCTAGCGCGACCCCGAGGAACGACAGCGCCAATCCCGCCCATTGCACCGTAGTCAGGCGCTCGGTCGGCGTGATGAGCGGCAGGCCGAGCGCGACAAAGAACGGCGCCGTATACAGAAACAGGACGGCATGCGTTGCGCTCGTATATTGCGGGCCGATGTAAAGCGCGACGAATTCGAGCGCGAAGCAGATGCCGCAGACGATACCGGCGGGGAGCGTGCGATCGCGTTGGAACAGCGTCGGCTCGCGCCAGAGCCCGATCACCCCGAGTATGAGCGTTGCGCCAGCCGATCGCCATGCCGCCTGCGTCAACGGCGGAATGTCGGCTAGGGCGACCTTCGCCGCGACCTGATTCAGGCCCCAGCTGGCGCAGAGGCCGAAAATGATCAGAGTGCCGATGGTATCGAGCGGCCGCACCGAGTGTTGCATCGCGCCCTTTGAAGCGACGCTGGCCTTTTAATCAAGCCGGGCGCACACCCAGGCTGCACATCGCCGGACGTTCGCTCACTCCTGATAGCGACGTGGGTTGCGCGTTGTCGTGGAGCGCCCTTCGAGAGCGGGATTGATGGGAGCGGGAGCGATTGTGCGGGTATCGTAGCCGTTGTTGATCCCTACCGAGCTCGGCTGGTCTTGCGCGCGCGCGTCGCCGAGCCCGCTGACGGGGCTGCCCTGATTTTGCGCGAGCGCCTGCCCTGCAAGCGTTGCGAACGCTACGGCTGAAATGGCTGCAATGTATTTCATAATGCCCACCTTTGCTGATCTGCGTAACAACGAACGTGCCGGCGCGGCCAAGGTTCGCGCATAGCAGCGTTGTCACGCAGAGTTGATGGGGAGCTCATGAAATAGACAGGCGGCGGGTCGGAGGGACCCGCCGCCTGAACCCTCCCGCTCGTTGTCTCGCGGAACCGGAAGGGAAGCTTAGAGGCCTGCGAGGTACT
Organism: Methylobacteriaceae bacterium; assembly: GCA_019244955.1. Taxonomy (GTDB): domain Bacteria; phylum Pseudomonadota; class Alphaproteobacteria; order Rhizobiales; family Beijerinckiaceae; genus JAFASC01. The sequence continues at coordinate 1,931 of JAFASC010000197.1, forward strand.
GTGTGGGATCGACCGGGGTCGAGCCCTTGCGCAGCTCGAAATGCAGCTGCGGGGTAGCGACATTGCCGGTCTGGCCCGATTTCGCGATCGTCTGACCCCGTTTCACCTGCTCGCCACGTTTCACTTCGAGCGCGCTGTTGTTGGCATAGGCCGAGACGAAGCCGTTGGTATGGCGGATCAGGACGAGATTGCCGTAGCCTTTGAGCTCGCTGCCGGCATAGGCCACCACACCATCATCGGCCGCCTTGACCGCTGTGCCTTCTGGCACCGCGATATTGATGCCGTCGTTGCCTGTGAAGCCGTGAATGATGCGGCCGCGGGCCGGCCAGCGGAACTGGGGGGCGACGGCTGCCACGTCGGTCTTCGGGAGGCTCGCCGTCGGCTGCGGGTCGACGGCAGGCTTGTTCTCGCCGCGCACGATCGCCTGCTGCACCTTTGGGGGCGCGACTTGGGCCTTGGCGGCTTTTCCGGATATCGGCTCAGCTTTCGCCGGCGCCTGATGTGCGTCGGCGGTTTTCGCCTGCTTCGGCGCATCCGCTGTCGCACTCTTGGCCTTCGCCGCCGCGATCTTGGCGGGCTGCGCCGCCTGCGTCTTGACGACTTTGCCGCCCGGACCTTTGACCAGGACAAGTTTCGCTGGTTTGTCGGCGGCTGTCTTGGTGGGCGCCGCTGGCTTTCCGTGCAGCGCTGCTGTCTGCGTGGCTTTCGCCGGCGCGGCCGCATTGGCGCTATAGACCGGAATGGTGAGCCGGGTGCCCTGTTTGACTTGGGCCGGCGAGGTGAGGTTGTTCACCTTGAGGAGTGCGTCGGTCGGGACGCCGTAGCGGCCGGCGAGCATGGACGCCGTCTCGCCGTAGCCGACAGTAATCTGCGCGCCTCCCTGCGCCGACCAATTGCCGGAGACGCCACCCCCCTGCGCAAGGCGGGCAGGGGCGGCAGCGCTCGGCTGGCTATGGGGAGCGGCCCCGTAGTGCTGCGATGATGGGGTCGCGGAAGGCGCACCGGGCGCCGGCAGTGGCGCCGACTCGATCGGCCCGGAACGAACCCCGCCGCTGCGTGCCGGCATGTCCTCCGGAATCGTGCCTGTTGGGACCGGGTCGACGCGTGAGGCGGTCTGGAACGGGTTGGAGAAAGTATTGGAGAAAGGGTCGGCAAGCCGCGTGGAATCGGAGGCGCAGCCGCCGAGAAGGGCCAGGGCCGTACCGGCCAAAGCGATTTGAACCGCGCTGCGGTAAGAACGAAGTCCTGCACTCATCACGCAACCCACACAGAACGCATCACCAGCGCCGATTAGAGCCGCGGCGGGTTAAGGAAGCGTTCTTGATGAATGCCCGTTCAGCAAAAAAGCGCGCGTTTTAACTTTAGAGCGCCGCGGCAATGTCGGCGATCGGCTTCGGCAGCAAGCAGGCCCCGTGATCGGTCGCTTCGATTTCGCCGGCCGAAGCGCGGATGGCACGGATAAGCCGGGTGGCGGTGCCCTGCTCCGTGGCCCGCCCATACACGAGCGCGCCGCCCGGCGCGAGGAGATCGCAAACCGGCGCCGGCAATTCGCCAAGTGAAAGATGGATGAGAACGCGATCGAAAGGCCCGACAAGTTCTGCGGCGAATCCGTCAGCACAGATCACATCCGCATCCTTGATGCCCAATTGCCCGAGCCGCGTGCGCGCGCCGGCAACGAGGGTGTTGAAGCGATCGACCGAGACGACATGCTTCGCAAGGCTCGCCAGAATGGCCGTGACGTAACCGGACCCGGTGCCGATTTCGAGAACGCGGTGCTCGCGCCGCAAGTCGAGCGCTTCGAGCATCCGGGCGACGAGGCTCGGCTCGCTCATGGTCTGTCCGCAGGCGATGGGCAGGGGCAGATCGCGCTGGGCGAGATCCGCGAACTGATGCGCGACGAACATTTCGCGCGGGATAGTTTCGATCGCGCGCAGAACGTCGGTGTTGCGGATCCCATGCGTGCGCAGTTTCAGAAGCAGCGCGGCGCGGTTCTCGATGGTCGTATGAGCGGACATCAAACGTTTTGCCATTCCGGGCGGCGAAGCCGACCCGGAATCCAGCATTCCTTCATGGCTTCTTCTGGATTCCTGCCGTCGCGGGAAGGAGGATCACGCCGGCCGAGCCTTGCGCTGTGCGATGCGGTTGTCCGCAAAAGCCTGCGCGTACCTGGTCACCGCGTCCTCGTCGGTGAGATCGAGTCGCAGAGGCGTCAGCGAAATCCGCTTTGACGCGATGGCTTCGAGATCGGTGCCCTTGCCCGGCGTGAAGGTGCCGCGTTGGAACGCGATCCAATAATAGGGAATGCCGCGGCCGTCATGGCGCGCATCGATCTTCAGAAGCTCGGCGTCGCGGCGACCCTGCACGGTGACGGCAATGCCCTTCACCTGGTCCGGCGCGCAGTCCGGGAAATTCACATTGATCAGCGTGCCGGGCGAAATGCCTTCATCGAGCAGCCGGCGCAAAACCATCGGGGCATGCGTCTCGGCGCAATCCCAATGCGGATTGAAGCGGCCGGTCACGGGCCCGTAGGCCTGCGACAGCGCGACCGAGGGCACGCCGAGGATCGTACCCTCCATCGCCCCTGCGATGGTGCCGGAATAGGTGACGTCTTCGGCGACATTCGAGCCGCGATTGACGCCGGAGAGAACGAGATCGGGTTTCTTGTCATGCAGGACCGAACGCACGCCCATGATGACGCAGTCGGTCGGCGTGCCCTTCACGGCGAAATGACGCGGCGACACTTCGCGCAGCCGCAAGGGATCGTTGAGCGAGAGCGAATGCGCGACGCCCGACTGATCGTATTCCGGCGCGATGACGTAGACGTCGTCCGACAGCGTCTGCGCGATGCGCTCGAGCAGATCGAGGCCGGGCGAGTGGATGCCATCGTCATTGGTGATCAAAATGCGCATCGGTTCTCCGGGCCGTCATGCCCGGCCTTCAGCCGGGCATCCACGCCATCGTGCACTTCATCTTGCGTGGATGGCCGGGCCAAGCCCGGCCATGACGCACTACTTCACCGCCTCGATTCTCTCCAGACCGCCCATATAGGGCCGCAGAACCTCCGGCACCGTGACCGAGCCGTCCGGGGTTTGGTAATTCTCCATGACCGCGATCAGCGTGCGGCCGATGGGGAGACCCGAGCCGTTCAGCGTATGGACAAAGCGCGTGCCCTTGCCTTCAGCAGGTCGAAAGCGCGCGTTCATGCGGCGCGCCTGGAACTCGCCGCATACCGAGCAAGACGAAATCTCGCGATAGCGCCCCTGTCCCGGCAGCCAGACCTCGACGTCGTAGGTCTTCTGCGAGGCGAAGCCCATGTCGCCGGTGCAGAGAAGCATCGTGCGGTAATGCAGGCCAAGGCGCTTCAACACTTCCTCGGCGCAGGCGGTCATGCGCTCGTGCTCTTCGAGCGATTTGTCGGGATGGGCGATCGAGACGAGCTCGACTTTCGCGAACTGATGTTGGCGAAACATGCCGCGCGTATCGCGCCCGGCAGCACCGGCTTCGGCGCGAAAGCACGGCGTCCCCGCGGTGAAGCGCAGAGGGAGCGACGCTTCGTCGAGGATTTGCTCGCGCACAAGATTTGTCAGCGAGACTTCGGCAGTGGGGATGAGCCAGAACTCCGCATTTGGTGATAGGCCGTCGGCAGTCGGGTTATCCGATTGGCGATTGTCGATGTGCCGACCTGCCGTGACCGAGAATTGATCCTCCCGAAACTTCGGCAATTGCGCCGTGCCGATCATCGCCTCGTCCCGGACGAGCAGCGGCGGATCAATCTCGGTATAGCCGTGCTCGTCCGTATGCAGATCGAGCATGAACTGCATCAGGGCGCGTTCCAATCGCGCGAGCTTGCCTTTCACGACGACAAAGCGCGCGCCTGAGAGCCGCGCCGCCGCCTCGAAATCCATCATCCCCAGAGCTTCGCCGATGTCGTAATGCTCCTTCGGCTTAAAAGAGTTCGGAAAGTGCGGCTTCTCGCCGAAGCGGCGGATTTCGAGATTGTCGTTGTCGTTCTTACCTTCCGGCACGTCGTCGAGCGGCACGTTCGGCAATTCGAGCAGCGCTTTTTCCAGCGCCTCGACCGCGCGCTTCTCCGCCGCCTCCAAGCCCGTCGCCTGATCCTTCAGCGCGGCGACCTCAGCCTTCAGCGCCTCGGCGCGTTCGGCATCCTTCGCCTTCATCGCGATGCCGATCTCTTTCGACAGGCGGTTGCGCTGTTCCTGGAATTTCTGCGCCGCCGCGATCTGCTCTTTGCGATCGTCATCGAGCGCGAAGATTTTCGCGACGGTCTCCTCGGCCTCAAGACCTATCGCGCCGCGCTTGCGCAGACCCTCCTTCAGCGCCTCGGCATTCTCGCGGATCCAGCGGATGTCGTGCATGAGCTCTCTGTGCGCGCACCTTCTCCCCTTGCGGGAGAAGGTGGCCCTCGCGTTAGCGAGGGTCGGATGAGGGGTTTGTTGGCGCTCAATAGCCGGTGATGGGTTTGGAATACACCCCCTCACCCGGCCGGCTCTGCCGGCCACCCTCTCCCGCAAGAGGAGAGGGGTTCGCGCCCACACTACGTTGCCGCCTCGCGCGCCGCACGCTCGTCTTCGCGCTTCTTCTCGATCATTCGGACCGAAAAGATCGACGCCTCGTAAAGGAGCAGCGCCGGGATCGCAAGCGCGAGCTGGCTGAACACGTCGGGCGGGGTAAGGATCGCCGCGATGATGAAGACGAGCACGATCGCGTAGCGGCGCTTCGATTTCAGGAACGCGGAATCGATGATGCCGACACGGCCGAGCAGCGTCAGGATGACCGGCAATTGGAACGTCACGCCAAAGGCGAAGATCAGCGTCATGATCAGCGAGAGATATTCGCTGACGCGCGGCAGGAGCTCGATCTGCGCCCTGCCCGGCTCGTTTGCCTGCTGCATGCCAATGAAGAAGCGCAACAGGTTCGGCATGACGACGAAATAGACGAGGAGCGCGCCGAGCGCGAAGAACACCGGCGTTGCGAAGAGATACGGGCGAAAGGCGTTGCGCTCGTGTTTGTAGAGGCCTGGCGCGACGAACGCATAGATCTGCGCGAAGATAATCGGACAGGCCAAAAATGCGGCCGAGAAGATCGCGACCTTGATCTGCGTGAAGAAATATTCCTGCGGCGCGGTGTAGATGAGCTTGGCGTCCGGGCCCGCGGCATGCTGGTACGGCAAGACGAGCAGGTTGTAGATGTCCTTGGCGAAGAAGAACGACAGAAGGAACATCGCCAGGAACGCGACGAGCGCCTTGATCAGCCGCGAGCGCAGCTCGATGAGGTGATCCATCAAAGGCGCTTTTGTCGCCTCGATATCGGCGTCGGTCACGGCGGCCGTCACATCAAGGCCGTCATGGCCGGCCCTTGCCCGGCCATCCACGAGTCAATCAGCATCGCGGGTGTGCCTTCGTGGATGCCCGGCCGAATGCCGGGCATGACGCGGTGGAGACACATGCCTCTATCCATGAGCCGTCTTCAACGGCGGTGCCAGGTCTTGCTCCGGCTCCGGATCGGCGGCGGACTCAAGACGTGCAGGCCGCTCGGCCTCGAGCTCCGTGTCCGGCGGGGTTTCCGGCGCGGACGGCCCCGCCGGCCCTGCTCCTTCGGTCTTCAGCTCCAGTTCGCCCTGGGCCGCCGCGGAAAGCTCCGGCATCTCGATCGAATTCAACGAGCCCTCGCCATGCGGCGCAGCGATCGCAGGAACCTCGCCTGACGTGATTGCCTTCGGCTCGCTTTCGAGCGCCGAGGTGACCTGGTGTTTGATGTCGGCCACCGGATTGAAATTCACGTCGATCTTGGCGGCGTCGCCGACCGATTGCAGGTCCTTCTTAATGTCCTCGAGCTCGGCCTCGCGCATCGCATCCATGAACTGGCCCTGAAATTCCGCCGCCATGCGCCGCATCTTCGAATAGGCTTGACCGAGCTGGCGCAGGACGCGTGGCAGCTCCTTCGGCCCGATGACGATCAGGGCGACGACCCCGATGACGATCAGTTTACCGGCGTCGAAATCAAACATGGATTATTGGGCTTCCAGCATCGAACCCACCTGCCCGCACGCGCCAAGCGCTATCCGGGAATCCAGCAGCCTGAAGCATCGCCTGGACCTCGGATCGCACTCCGCTTTGCTCCGTGCGTCCGGGGAAGTGGCTGAGAACCTTCCCGCTAGACCTTATGAGTGTCCACGGTCTTCTCCACGGAGCCCGCGGCCTGATGCGGAATGTTCCGCGGCGGCTCGGCCGGGTGCGACACGTCCGTCGAATCGTCTTCGGCCATGCCCTTCTTGAACGATTTGATGCCTTTGGCGAAGTCGCCCATCAGATCGGAAATCTTGCCCTTTCCGCCGAACAAAACGAGGGCGACGCCGCCCACGATGATCCAGTGCCAGATCGACATGGAGCCCATTTGATTTCTCCGCGCTCGCCGCGCCCGCTCCGCGGCCGTTTCCCGTCCCCAGTATTGCTGGGCAACCTATGACGCGGGGGTCTTAAAAACAAGGCGAGAACATCGGACGTTCTTGCCTTCCTGACCTCAAGGTTAGCTCAATAGTTCGGCCAGAGGCCGGGCGTCGCCAGTTCCAGGAGGTGATTGTCGGGATCGCGGAAATAGACGCTTTTGCCGCCGCGCGGCCAATCCATGCGCGCTTCGATCGCCACGTCGTGAGCCTTGAGGTGCGCTTCCCAGCCGGCGAGCGCATCGGCGTCGATAGCGAAGGCGACATGCAGCACGCCTTCGCCGCCATGCGGCGGGATGGTGCCGCCCGGCAGGTGTACGGTCTCCTGCGTCGAGCCGCGCTTAAAGAGAAGCAGCACGCTCCGCGGCCCGGCAATGTAGCCGGCGAAACGCTGGTCCTTGTTGATCGATTTGAGCCCAAGCACACGCTCGTAGAAGCCCGCAGCACGATCGAGGTCCTCGACGTGGAGCGCCGTCTCGAGCACGCCGGTAACTCGAGGAGCCGCGCTCACCACATGTCGAGCGCAACGCGGGCCTCGTCCGACATGCGGCTCTGATCCCAGGGCGGATCGAAGACCATGTTCACCTTGGAACCCGAGACGCCGCCGACCGTCGCAACTGCATTCTCTACCCAGCTCGGCATCTCGCCGGCGACCGGACAGGCAGGTGCTGTCAACGTCATGTCGATCGTGACGAACTTGTCGTCGGAAATGTCGACCTTGTAGATCAGCCCAAGCTCGTAGATGTCGACCGGGATTTCCGGATCGTAGACCGTCTTCAGCGCCGCGACGATGTCATCGGTCATACGGTCGAGCTCCTCCGGCGCCAGAGTGGAGGGCAGCGCCATGTCCGGCCGGTTCGGCTCGGCGACGGCAACGTCTGCAGTGGCGGTCATCTCGCTCATGGGTCCAGCTCAGGCAAACAGGGCTTCGGCCTTCATCAGGGCTTCGGCCAGGCGGTCGACTTCCTCACGCGTATTGTAGAGCGCGAACGAGGCGCGACAGGTCGAGGTTACGCCGTAGCGCGCCAGAAGCGGCATCGCACAATGGGTGCCGGCGCGCACCGCCACGCCGGAGCGATCGATGACCGTGGCGATATCATGGGCATGCGCCCCCTCCATGTTGAAGGAGAGGATCGGCCCCTTGTCCTTTGCCGTGCCGTAGATCGTCAGGGAGTTGATCGCGCTCAGGCGCTGGTGTGCGTAGCGTGTGAGATCGGCCTCGTGCGCGCGGATTGCGCCGCGGCCGACATAGTCCATGTAATCGAGCGCCGCACCGAGCCCGATCGCCTGCACGATCGGCGGCGTGCCGGCCTCGAAGCGATGCGGCGGCGTATTGTAGGTGACGGTGTCCATCGTCACCGTCTCGATCATCTCGCCGCCGCCGTTGAAGGGTGGCAGCCGCTCGAGCCATTCGCGCTTGCCGTAGAGCACACCGATGCCGGTCGGGCCGTACACTTTGTGGCCGGTGAAGACGTAGAAATCGGCATCGATGTCGCGCACGTCGACATCGAGATGCACGGCGCCCTGCGAGCCGTCGATCAGCACGGGAATGCCGCGCGCATGTGCGAGCCGCACGACGTCCTTCACCGGCACTGATGTGCCGAGCATGTTGGACATATGCGTGATCGCGACGATCTTTGTGCGCGGCGTCAGCGCCTGCTCAAAACCGTCCAGCGAGAAGCTGCCGTCCTCCTCGATCTGCACCCACTTTATCACCGCGCCGGCGCGCTCGCGGTGGAAATGCCAAGGCACGATGTTGGAATGGTGCTCCATGACGGAGAGAACGATCTCATCGCCCTCACGGATGTGATGCAGGCCGAAGGACGAGGCGACGAGGTTTATCGCTTCCGTGGCGTTGCGGGTGAAGACGATTTCTTCATGCGAGCTGGCATTCAGGAAGGCGCGCACCCGCTCGCGCGCGACCTCGAACGCTTCCGTCGCGGCGTTCGCCAGATAATGCAAGCCGCGATGCACGTTAGCATATTCGTTCTCGTACGCCTCGGTCAGCCGCTCCAGAACGACACGCGGCTTCTGCGCCGAGGCGGCATTGTCGAGATAGACGAGCGGCTTGCCGTAGACTTGTTTCGCCAGGATGGGAAAGTCGGCGCGCACCCGCTCAACGTCGTAGGACCCTAGCTGCGGCTTCACATACTCGTTCATCGCGCCATCACTTCCGTGCCGCGAGCCAATCGGAGACGTAGGTCAGCAACCGCTCGCGCGCGCCCTCGTTGCGCACCTTCTCCACCGCCTCCGCCGCAAATGCTTCGAGCAGAAGCTGCTCGGCCTCGCCGCGCGGAAGCCCACGCGAGCGCAGGTAGAACAGCTGGTCCTCGTCAAGCTGCGCAACTGTTGCCCCATGTCCGCACACGACGTCGTCGGCAAAGATCTCGAGCTCGGGCTTGTTGAACATCGAAGCGCTGTCGCTGAGGAGCAGTGCGCGGCTTTTCATCGCGCCGTCGGTCTTTTGCGCGTGCGGCCGCACGATGACCTTGCCCTGATAAACCCCCGTCGCCTCGTCCGCGACGATGTGCTTGAAATATTCGCGGCTCGTGCAATGCGGCATCGCGTGATCGACGACGAGCGTCGTATCGGCGTGGCGCTTGCCCGAAAGCAGCGACAGGCCCCGAATGCCGGCGGTCGAATGCTCACCGTTGAAGCGCAGGAAAATCTGCCGGCGCACGAGGCCGCCGTCAGCGATGAGCGCAAAACCGTCATACTGGCAATTCGCGCCGAGGCTTGCGAGCACGCTGTTGATGATGACCGCGTCGGCGCCCTGGCGGCTGATCCGAGTGAGATGCTCGACTTCCGCGCCGTCGCCCACCTCAATCACGACCGCGCCGTTCTGCTGGTTCGAGCCGATCTCCACGGCATCGACGATTTCAAACAGCGTCAGCTTCGCGCCTGCCCCGATACGCACGAGCGAGCGGTGATAAGCGGCATGCAGCGCGCCGGCCGACATGACCGAAAGCAGGATCAGCGGCTTGGCCACTTCCGTGCCCGGCGCCACATCCACCACGACACCGCCTTGCATCAAAGCGGCGTTAAGGCTGAGTGCCGGATCGCCCGTGCCCAGCCCTTTCGGTGCCAGACGTTCGACGAGAGCGGCGTCACCCTTCGCAAGCACATCGGCCAGTGAGCACACGCTCACCCCTTCGGGCAGATCGTCGAGATCGGAAAGCTCAGGAACAAAGACGCCGTCGAGTAGAACGAGCGCGTAGCCCTCCGGGATCTTCGGCTGCACATGGCGCAGCGAATCCTCGAACTCGCTCGAGCCGGCCGTGAAGAGCGGCGCGGCGTCGCGCAATTGGCTGCGCAAATCGGTGTAATGCCAGGATTCGATGCGCCGGTGCGGCAGGCCGGAGCGCTCGAATTCCGCGAAGGCTTCGGTGCGCAGCGCCTTCACAGCGTCATTGCCCGGCAGCCGGTCCTTCTCGCTTGTATAAAGCGAGATGAGGGCCTTCTCGGCCGGGGTCCTGATCTGAGTGATCTCTGTCGACATAGATTAAGCGGCCTCGCTCACGTAGTCGCGATAGCCGTTCTTCTCCAGTTCCAGCGCGAGTTCCGGTCCGCCGGTCTTCACGATCCGGCCAGCCGCCATGACATGCACAGTGTCCGGCTTAATGTAGTTTAGAAGGCGCTGGTAGTGCGTGATGACAAGGAAGGCACGCTCCTTCGCCCGTAACGTATTTACGCCCTGGGCAACGATGCGCAATGCATCGATATCGAGCCCAGAATCGGTTTCGTCCATGATCGCGAGCTTCGGCTCGAGCAGCGCCATCTGCAGGATTTCCATGCGCTTCTTTTCGCCGCCGGAAAAGCCCACATTGAGCGCACGTTTCAGCATATCCTGGCTGATTTCAAGCCTCTTCGCCGCCTCGCGCACGCGCTTCATCAATTCCGGTGTCTGCAGTTCCGGCTCTCCACGCGATTTACGCTGTGCATTCAGCGCCGATTTGAGGAACGTCATCGTGCCGACGCCGGGAATTTCGACCGGGTATTGAAACGCAAGGAACAGTCCCCGAGCCGCACGTTCCGATGCATCCATCTCAAGGATGTTTTCGCCTTCGAGCAGGATTTCGCCGGCCGTCACTTCGTAGTCCTCGCGTCCGGCGACGACATAGGAGAGCGTCGACTTGCCAGAACCATTCGGTCCCATGATCGCGGCGACCTCGCCGGCTTTTACCGTGAGCGACAACCCGTCGAGGATTTTCTTGCCTTCGACTTCGACGTGGAGGTTTTTGATTTCAAGCATCTTGGTTCCGTTAAGATGGGGCCTGCTCCGGCCAGAATCGGCTCTGCGCCCCTAAGTCCGTTGATATCCGGCCCGAGGCGGATAGCACGTGAGCGTTACCCCACACTGCCCTCAAGGCTCACGGCGATCAGCTTCTGCGCCTCGACGGCAAACTCCATGGGCAGCTGCTGCAGCACGTCACGGACGAAGCCGTTGACGATCAGGGCGGTGGCCTCCTCACCCGACAGACCGCGCTGCATGCAATAGAAGAGCTGGTCCTCGGAGATTTTCGATGTCGTCGCCTCGTGCTCAAACACGGCGGAATGGTTGCGCGCCTCGATATAAGGCACGGTGTGTGCGCCGCATCGATCCCCGATCAAGAGCGAGTCGCAATTGGTAAAATTGCGCGCGCCGCTAGCACGCCGATGCGCCGAGACCTGGCCACGATAGGTGTTCTCGGAACGGCCCGCCGCGATGCCCTTCGAGATGATGCGGCTCGTCGTGTTCTTGCCGAGATGGATCATCTTCGTGCCGGAATCTACCTGCTGCCTGCCATTCGAAATGGCAATCGAGTAGAATTCGCCGCGGGATTCGTCACCGCGCAGGATACAGGAGGGATATTTCCAGGTGATCGCCGACCCGGTCTCGACCTGTGTCCACGAAATCTTGGCGCGCGCCTCGCGGCAATCGCCGCGTTTCGTCACGAAATTGTAGATGCCGCCGCGGCCTTCCGCGTCGCCCGGATACCAGTTCTGCACCGTCGAATACTTTATCTCGGCGTCTTCGAGCGCGATCAGCTCGACCACGGCGGCATGCAGCTGGTTCTCGTCGCGCTTCGGCGCCGTGCAACCTTCGAGGTAGCTCACATACGAGCCCTTGTCGGCGATTATCAGCGTGCGCTCGAACTGGCCGGTGTTCTGCTCATTGATGCGGAAATAGGTCGACAATTCCATCGGGCAGCGCACGCCCGGCGGGATGTAGACGAACGAGCCATCGGAAAATACCGCCGAGTTCAGCGTCGCATAGAAATTGTCGGTGACCGGCACGACCGAGCCGAGATATTTGGGCACAAGCTCGGGATGATTCTGCACCGCTTCCGAGATCGGGCAGAAGATCACGCCGGCTTTGGCGAGCTCTTCCTTAAAGGTTGTGACGACGGAGACGGAGTCGAACACTGCGTCGACGGCGACCCGCGCGTTCTGCACGCCGGCGAGCACCTCCTGTTCGCGCAACGGAATGCCCAGCTTCTCATACGTGCGCAGGAGTTCGGGATCGACCTCGGCGAGCGAGCGCGGTCCTTCCGTGCTTTTCGGCGCGGAATAGTAATAAAGCTCCTGATAAGCGATCGGCGGATAATCGACGCGCGCCCATGTCGGCTCACGCATCGTCAGCCAGCGGCGATAGGCGTCGAGGCGCCATTCCGTTAGCCAGGCCGGCTCGTTCTTCTTCGCCGAGATGAAGCGAACGGTATCTTCCCTGAGGCCCTTCGGCGCCTTGTCGGATTCGATGTCGGTGACGAAGCCGTATTTGTAGGCGTCGACATCAATCGACCGGACCGTCTCGACCGTTTCTCTGACCGCTGGCATTCAATTCTCCATTCAGGCGGCGCGCCGCCTCTGAATTCGTCCGATCGCCTTCGCAAACGCATCGGCGAAATTCTGCACATCCGCTTCGCACGAGGACCAGCCGAAGCTGACGCGAATGGCGCCGCTCGCAAGCGCCGGATCAACGCCCATTGCTGCGAGCACATGCGATTTGCCGACCTTGCCCGACGAGCAGGCGGATCCCGATGACACCGCCACACCATCAAGATCAAGCGCGATCAACAGTGTCTCGGCGGAGGCGCCGGGGACCGCGAAGCAGCTCGTGTTCGGCAGGCGCTCCACGTCGGCGCCGAAAATCACTGCGTCAGGTGCGATTTGCAGCACGCTTTTTTCAAGTTGATCGCGCAGACGCTTAGTAACGTCCGCTTCCGATGACAGAGTCAAAACGACGGCCTCGGCGACCGCTCCGAATCCGGCAATCGCGGCGACGCTTTCGGTCCCGGCGCGCTGGCCGCGCTCCTGGCCGCCACCACGGATGAGGACGTCACGGATATGGTCATTCTCAGCCGCAAATGCGAGTGCGCCGACACCTTTCGGACCGCCCAGCTTGTGAGCCGAGACAATGAGAAGTTCGGCGCCCAGCATCGTGCCGGTCGATGGAATACGTCCGAACGCCTGGACCGCGTCGCAGACCGTAGCGCCGCCTGCCGCACGAACCTTGCCCGCGGCTTCGGCTACCGGCTGGATCACGCCGGTTTCGTTGTTGGCAGCCTGGAGGGCAAGAAGCGGGCGCTTGCCGTGATTGTCCGCCAAAGCTTCGTCCAAGGCCGCGCAATCGATCCGGCCGCTCGGTTCAAGCGGCACGATCACCACCTGTTCCGATGCGAACCGATGCCCCTCTAGGACGCAGGCATGCTCGCCCGCCGCGATGAGCAGCACGTCAAAATCCCGCCGATCACGACCGATCCGCAAGGACGGGGTGAGCGCCAGATTCGCCGCTTCCGTGCCGCCCGAGGTAAAGACGAGTCCGGCCGCCGACACGCCCGCGAGCGCTGCGACTTGCCGACGCGCTGCCTCGATCAGCGCCCGCGCGTCCCGGCCTTCACGATGCACGGAAGAGGCATTGCCGGGAGAGTCCATTGCCGCGACCACCGCCGCGCGCGCTTCCGGCCGCAGCGGCGCCGTCGCGTTGAAATCGAGATAGGTGCGCGTCTGTGACATCCGTCAGGATCTGTCCGAGGGCCCGCGCCTGCAAAATCCTTGCAAAGCCGCCGACCGCTCATGTTAGAAGGCGCCGCCGCAACCCATATGCAGCCGTACTTAGAACGATTCCAACTATCTGGAATTATTCTAACAGGATTCTGAGGTTCCGACCCCAGCGAGTCAAGGGAAGGCGGACCTCTTCATCGCCGCAGGCGGGGACGATCTCTGTCGCGCCAGGAGAAATTTATGCCTGAAGTTATCTTCACCGGTCCCGCCGGCCGTCTCGAAGGGCGGTTCCACGCCTCGAGACAACGCGGCGCGCCGATCGCAATCATCCTGCACCCGCACCCGCAATTCGGCGGCACGATGAACAATCAGATCGTCTATCATCTCTATTATCTCTTCGCCGAGCGTGGCTTCTCTGTCCTGCGCTTCAATTTCCGCGGCGTCGGCCGCAGCCAGGGCCTGTTCGATCACGGCGCGGGCGAGCTGTCGGACGCTGCGGCTGCGCTCGATTGGGTTCAATCGATCAATCCGGAGGCGCGCACCTGCTGGATCGCTGGTGTCTCCTTTGGCTCCTGGATCGGCATGCAGCTGCTCATGCGCCGGCCCGAGATCGAGGGCTTCATCTCGATCGCGCCACCCGCGAACCGCTTTGATTTCTCGTTCCTGGCGCCCTGCCCCTCGTCGGGGCTGTTTGTCCACGGCGACCAGGACCGCGTCGCTCCGATCAGAGAAGTCATGGGCCTCATCGAAAAGCTGAAAACACAAAAGGGCATCGTCATCGAGCATGCGGTGGTGCCCGGCGCCAACCATTTCTTCGAGAACAAGGTCGAGCCGTTGATCGCGCAGGTCGGCACCTACCTCGACAAGAGGCTCGGCAACCCGCCCAAAATCGCGGTTGCCTCACGCGCCGAGCAGATCGGGCGGGACTAGGCGGCGTCGGCGAGGCGGCCGCCGGTCATCGGCCGCGGCACGCCCGTGGTTGTCGGGAAGGTCAGCGGCAGGCCGGCGCGGGTGCGCACGGCGAGGTAGGCGAAGGCCTGCGCCTCCATTGCCTCGGCCGACCAGCCGAGCCTTTCGGCGGGTTCGACGGTAAGGCCGGTACGGCGCGCGATCTCGGCAATAAGCACGGGATTTTTGGTTCCGCCGCCGGCCGCGACGAGGCGCCTCGGCCGGGCGGGCACTTGCCGCAATGCGAGGGCAATGGTCTCGGCGGTGAACGCAACCAGGGTCGCCGCGGCAGCCGCGAGCGGCAAGTCCTCGACGCTCTCTTGCAAAAAGGCGTTGCGGTCCAGCGACTTTGGTGGCGGCAACTCCAAATAGGGATGT
>JAFASC010000206.1 GCA_019244955.1 Methylobacteriaceae bacterium
CCTTCCTTGGTTTGCGCCAGCGTCAGAAACACATCGGAATGCGGTACGGAGAAAAACCATTTGTGGCCGACGAGCGAGTAGGTGCCGTCGCGGTTCGGCTCGGCACGCGTCTGCGTCTGGCGCAGGTCGGAGCCGCCCTGCTTTTCGGTCATCGCCATGCCGACCGTCACGCCGCTCTTCTCTGAGGCGCGCATTTGCCGCCGATCGTATTCGTTCGACGTGATCAGGTTGCCCCATTCCGTCCAGCGCGCCGGATCGCGCCTCAGCACGGGAATGGCAGAATAGGTCATGCCGATGGGGCAGCAGATGCCGTTCTCGCCCTGGTTCCACAGATAAGACAGTGCGGCGCGCGCGACCTGCGCGCCGGCACGTTGTTCCGTCCACGCAAGCGAGTGCGTCTCCTGGCCGATCGCAAGCGCCATCAGCTCGTGCCAAGCTGGATGAAAATCCATGCGGTCGACACGGTTGCCGAAACGATCGTGCGTGCGCAGTTCGGGGATATGTCGATTCGCTTGGCGCGCCCATTCCTGCACCTGCGCCGACCCGACGGTGCGCCCGGCTCGATGCAGGCGCTCCCGCGACCAAGCGGCGCCGAACGTGCCGACAAGCTTCTGCAAAATCGGATCGCTGCCGAAAGCGTCGTAATCGGCGAGCGGCGGCGGCTGATTTGAGACCTCGTGAGTGGAATAGCCGAATGGATCGCTACTCGCGGCTGATCTTATCTCAAATGGCATCTGCCCTCCTGGCCCGCGTTGCTAACCGTGCCAGGCGCGGCGCAAGCGCCCCACATCCGCTCGCACCAGCGCGCGGCCTGCTCCAGGCGAGCCTTGAGCCGCGGCACATCGTCGGCGATGAGGGCGAGACCGAGCGGCAGCATCCATAATCCGAAAATCGGCAGGATTGCGAGAATCCCGCCAATGATCAGCAGGATGCCGGCGACGAGCCGCACCCAAAAGCGCGACGGCGCGCGCAGCCAGTGCACGGCCCTGCGCAGCCAATCCGGCGCATGCGTGAGGCCGCGCTCGACGCGCGCATCCCAATCCTGCGGCGTCGGCGGAGACCCCGACTCTTCACCTGAGGGCATGGATGTTTCGCGCGCGGGAATCATGCTGCTGAATTTGCGGCGAGGCCGAGCAGCCGCTTGATCTCGCCAAACTCTCGGCGCTCGGCCGGATGCAGCACGCCGTCGGCGGCAATGAGCTCGCGGCAGAGCGCGAGGATGAGATCGGCCGAGGCGCCCTCGGTCGCGATCGCACTTAGTTTTTCGCGGGCGATCTCCTGCGCGACTTCGGCATCGAGCCTGAAATTGGCTTCGTGCTCGGCAGTCGCATCGGCGAGTTCCGAACGCGGCAGGCGGATCAGCGCCGGGTTGTTGCGCAGGATCGTGAACAGCTGCTGGCGCTCGATATGCGCAGGCTCGCCGTCGCTATGGACGATGAGCGCGTACGCCGCCGCGACGGCGTCGACGAGCTTGCGCTCATAGCCAGTGATAGGGCTGATGCTGATCGTGGACGACAAAGCAAGAATCTCCGGTTGGCGAGAGCTCGCGCAACCGTACCGTTCTGCTGGGGTGTCGGTGGACGTCGCCGGACCCGGAGCAGAAAGGCAAACCCGGATGGGTTTTGCGCAAGCCTGATCCGACATCGCGCCGCCGATTGCTCGGCCTGCGCCAGAGGGGCCCGGATCAACAACAGAGATATGGGGTGGCCGAGCGCCGGCGCAATCCCCGGCGCTTAGGCGCACCGGAGTGTAGATGACTCGAATGCCCGTACGACATCCGGCACGACGCTGATTAACGTCCCTGCATCTGGCCGGGCTGCTGTCCCCTGACGCGACGCTTCTTCATGTCGGAATTGTATTGCTTCACCGACAGGTTGAGCCCGCGCGCGTTCGGGTCGCGCAGGCGGTCGGCCGCGGCCCCGCCGCCTCCGGCATAAGCCGCGCCAAGGCCGCCGACAAAGGCAATCAAGGTGAAGACAGGAATATAGCGGTTCATGTTTCCCCCGTGTTTTGAAGGCGGTCGA
>JAFASC010000012.1 GCA_019244955.1 Methylobacteriaceae bacterium
CACGGAGAGATCGAAATAGCAGAGCTTTTTCTCGAGATGGCGCGAAATCTGGTAACGCCGGTAAATCGGTATGCGGCCCTCGCCTTCGAGGATCTCGATCTCCTGCACCTCCGGCAGATTGGGAACGATGCTCTCATCGATGATAAATCCAATCATCCCGGATGCATGATGGAACCCAAGCTCGACGACGTCGGTGCGGAGCACGGTTGCCGAAATCCTGATCTCTT
Organism: Methylobacteriaceae bacterium; assembly: GCA_019244955.1. Taxonomy (GTDB): domain Bacteria; phylum Pseudomonadota; class Alphaproteobacteria; order Rhizobiales; family Beijerinckiaceae; genus JAFASC01. The sequence continues at coordinate 228 of JAFASC010000012.1, forward strand.
CGCGATCGGGAATGAGGACGACGACGCTCGGCGTCACTCCCGGATTGTCGGGCACGAGCCACAGGACGATGCGGGAGCCTTCGTCGGCGTCAATGTTGAACAGCATGTTCCGGGTTAGTCGCGCTCATCGATCGAGCGGTGGCAATAGGGTGGTTGGCGGCCCGTCGGCAAGGCTCAGTCCCATGGCAAGCGAAAGGGACCCCTTTGTGGCATTGGGAGGCTGCGCCCTCCGAAGCGCCGCCCGTGCTCGAGGGTTGTTCGTCGCCCCGCTCCTCTATAGTACCGGCAGCGCAGAGTGGATTGCCGCCACGAGGGACGGCGAGGCAATGAGCCCCGGGTCGCCCGGCAGCATGGTAAAGTCGTTGGACGGGGTGGCTTTCTGGGCGTCCACGTTCCGGCCAACCTGGGGACAGACCGTCGAGGTATTGGACGCGATCAAGAGTCGCTGGTCCCAATACGACCGAAGCAACTTCGATCGCACGATCAGTCCTGTCGATGACATGCTCGAGGGCGACGAGGCGAGGGACTATTACTTCGCTGTTGGCCGCTCCGCGCTGGATGTGATCAGCGAAGCAATGATGCTTTCCGGTCGCACCCGTTTCGAGCGGGTGTTGGATTTGCCGTGCGGTGGTGGCCGCGTCACGCGCCATCTGGTCAAGTTTCTTCCGGACGCAGAGGTATTTGGGATGACATCGTTCCGCAAAAACGAGAGGCCGTGCGCGATCAATTCTCAGTCCAGATCACCACATGCCCGCGCGATTTCAACGGTTCAAGCGAGATTCGCTTCGATCTGATCTTTGTCGGTTCCCTATTTACCCATTTGAACGAGGAGATGTTCAAGAAGGCCCTGAACTACCTTCTCGGCGCGCTCTCGGCAGGCGGCGTGTTGATCATGACGACGCATGGCCGGTTCGCCGCCACGCTCGCTGCGTCTCAGCAGCGTCAGCTCGGAAAATCCCGCAGGCCGAGATCGCTACTTGGCTTCTTTAAAGGACGCGCCGTTCCTCCTGAGGACGTGCTCGAAGCAATCGAGGGGCGATACGCCGAGTTTGGCTTTGGCTACACCGAATATCCCGAATTTACGCAAGCTTATGGCCAGAGCTATGGCGCCAGTTTCGTCACGCCTTCCTGGCTGATGAAGCTGATCCAGTCACGCGCTGACGCGACGATCCTCGGCTACAAGGAACGCGGATTCGCAAATCATCAGGACCTTGTCATCATACAAAAGCTGGGCGCATGAGCGCTGGCCGAAGCAGGCCGGATGCTAAAGCCCGATGAGCTTGCGGGCAGAAAGCCGCCTGCCGATGCGGCGCTCTGCACATCTTCGCAGCCCCGCGCCCAACGCGAAGGCACAGCCGAAATGAAACTACCAATAGCTCCAAAGGCTTAGACACTCCAACCGTTTGGCACATCGGTTGCTTCGCGCTTGCACAAGAAGGCGGGGCGCGGCTTCGCCGGGATAGCGACGGCACCATGTTCCAAGACACGATCGACAAATTCACGCTCGTCGGCGAGCAGAAGGTCCGCTTCCTGCGCGACAATCCGCTCGGCTTCTGGATCAGCTCGATGATGGCCGGCATTTACGTCGGCTTCGGCATCCTGCTCATCTTCAGCATCGGCTCGGCGCTCGATCCGAGCGTGCGGCCGCTGGCAATGGGCGCGAGCTTCGGCCTGGCGCTTATCCTTGTGATCTTCGCCGGCTCCGACCTCTTCACCGGTCACACGATGAGCCTGACGATATCCGGCCTGCAAGGCGGCACGTCGTGGAACAATGTGCTGACCATTTGGGCGGTGAGCTGGCTCGGCAATCTCGCCGGTGCGCTCTTCCTTGCCGCGCTGTTTGTCGGCGGCGGCGGCGGACTCATCACCGGCGCGGCGAGCGAACTCGTCTATAAAGTTGCCGCGGCGAAGATGAACGCCGATGCTTTCCCGCTCATCTGCCGCGCCATCCTGTGCAATTGGTTGGTCTGCCTTGCCGTGTGGATGTCGATGCGCATCACCAGCGAGGCCGGCCGCATGATCGCGATTGCGTGGTGCCTCTTCGCCTTTATCGGCTCGGGCTATGAGCATTCGATCGCCAACATGACAATCTTCGGCGTCGCATTGCTGTCGAAGCACCCGGACAATGTCACCTGGGCCGGCATGGTGTGGAACCTGATCTGGGTGACGCTCGGCAACACGATTGCCGGCGCCGGCCTGATGGCGGGCGCCTACTGGACCGCCTCGCGCCAGAGCGGGCTGCTGGTCAGGGTGCCGCAGACCCGCCCGGCGGAATAAGCGGGCGGTCGCAATGGGGGATTTTCTGCCGGAGCAAAAGCGCTGGCTGGAAGGCTTCGCCTCCGGGGCCGCGGCAATCCGCGGCCTTCCTGGCTTGTCTCGCGGGGAAGGTGAAGCGGGCACGCCGCGTCGTGCAGCGGAGCCAACCGGGCCGGATGCAGCGGCTCTACGCGCGCAGGCGCGCATCGAGGCCGAAGGCAAGAAGCTCGTCGATCAGGAGAAATGGAAGCGCAAGGAGCATCCCCTCGAGGCTTACGAGCGCATGCGCGAGCAGGCGCTTGCCGGCAATGCGCCGAAGCCGGAGGACAATTTCCGCTGGCGCTACCACGGTCTCTTCTATGTCGCGCCAGCGCAGACGAGCTTCATGTGCCGGCTGCGCATCCCCAACGGCATCATCAAGCACTGGCAGTTTGCGGCCGTGGCAGACATGGCGGAGAAACTCGCCGGCGGCTATTCGCATGTGACCACGCGCGCCAATCTGCAGCTGCGCGAAATCCTGCCCGAGAACGGGCCGGCGGTGGTCGAAGGTCTCGCCGAGATCGGCATCATCACCAAGGGCGCCGGTGCCGACAATATCCGCAACGTCACCGGTTCGGCCGCGGCGGGGATCGATCCGAGCGAGCTCCATGATACGCGCGCCGATGCCAAAGCATGGCATCACCACATCCTGAATACGCGCGCGCTTTATCATCTGCCGCGCAAGTTCAATGTCGCATTCGACGGCGCCGGCATCGTTCATACGCTCGAAGATACGAACGACATCGGCTTCCAGGCTGTGGAGGTCGGTGATGGTGCGCCCGTCCCGCCCGGCATCTATTATCGCCTGGCGCTCGGCGGCATAACCGGCCACAAGGATTTCGCCCGCGACACCGGCGTGGTGCTGCAGACCGCCGACGCGGTCAAAGTCGCCGACGCGATCTGCCGGGTGTTCGTCGACAGCGGCAACCGCACCGACCGCACCAAAGCGCGATTGAAATACGTGCTCGACGATTGGGGCTTCGACAAGTTCCTCGACGGCGTCGAGCAGAAGCTCGGTTGGAAGCTGACGCGGCTCGATGCGGCGCATGTGAAGCCGCGCCGCCCTTACGACCGGCTCGCTCATATCGGCGTGCACGCGCAAAAGCAGCCGGGGCTGAACTGGATCGGCGTCGTGCTGCCGGTCGGCAAGATGACGGCGGCCGAGATGCGCGACCTCGCCGCGATCGCGCGAGATCTCGGCGACGGCGATATCAGGCTGACCGTCTGGCAAAACCTGCTCATCTCCGGAATTGCAGACGAGAAGGTCGAGGACGCCAAGCGCCGGATCGCGTCGGCCGGCCTCGACTGGAGATCGAGCATGGTTCGGGCCGGGCTCGTCGCCTGCACCGGCAATCGCGGCTGCAAGTTTGCAGCCTCCGATACCAAAGGCCATGGCGCCGACATCGTCGACTATATCGAGCCGCGGCTCGATCTCGATCAGCCGATGAATATTCATCTGACCGGCTGCCCCAATTCCTGCGCGCAGCACTATATCGGCGACATCGGGCTGCTCGCTGCCAAAGTTGCGCTGAGCGGCGACGACGATGCCGATCAGGTCGAGGGCTATCACATCCACGTCGGCGGCGGATTTGGCGACGATGCCAAGATCGCGCGGCTGATGTACGAGAACGTCACCGCGGAGGAGACGCCGCAACATGTCGAGCGGCTGCTCGCCGCCTACATGAAGCACCGCGCCAATCCTGACGAAACGTTCTACGCCTTCGCCAACCGGCTCGACGTGGAGGAGCTGAAGCGCATGGCTGACGAATTCATGCCGGAGCCCGTGCCGGCATGAGCATTCAACCGCCGCCGATTTCCTTCTTCATTCCGGAGAACGCGCCGTTCAGCGCGGAGCAGCGCGCCTGGCTCTCCGGCTTTCTTGCCGCATTGGTCGGCCCCGATGCGAGTGGCGCCACGGCGCTTTCGAGCGGCGAGGCAGGTGCCGTACTTGGCGATGCCAAACCCGCCGTGCCCCTGGCGAGCAATGACGAAGCGCCGTGGCACGATCCGGCGATGGCGCTGGATGAGCGGATGAAGCTTGCCGAGGAAAGGCCGCTCGCGCCGAAGCTCATGGCGGCGATGGCGCAGCAGGATTGCGGCCAGTGCGGCTACAATTGCGCGGACTATGCCAACGCGATTTTCCTGCGCAAGGAAGAGCGGCTGAATCTGTGCGTGCCTGGCGGCAAAGACACGACGCGCATGGTGAAGAAGCTCGCCGAGGCGCTGAGCGCCGAGGGGCCGGTCACCGCGCCCGCGGATGCAACGCCTGCAGCACCGGCGATCGCCGATGCGCCAAGTCGGGGCCGAAGCCGCGAGCAACCCACAACGGCAAGACTTCTCGACCGCCGTCTGCTCAATGGCCCTGGCTCGCAGAAGGAAACCTGGCACATCGATGTCGATCTGAGCGACAGCGGCGTCGATTACGAGGTTGGCGATTCCGTCGGCGTTTTCGCCAAGAACGATCTCGGCCTGGTCGATCAGATCATCGCGATGCTCGGTGCGGCGCACACGACACCGGTCCGCGAGCGCACGCTGCGCGAAGTGTTGCATGAAGATGTCTCGCTCGGCATTGCGCCGGATTCGCTCTACGAGCTTTTCTCCTACGTCTCGGGCGGTAAGGTGCGCGACAAGGCGCGAGCGCTGGCGCGTGGCGAAGATCCGGACAGAGACGCCGCTTATATCGACGTGCTCGGCGCCTTTCACAAATTTCCGACAATCCGTCCGCATCCCGAAGCGCTGATCGATGCGCTGGAGCCGCTGCAGCCGCGGCTTTATTCGATCTCGTCGTCACACAAGGCGACGCCGGGCCGCCTCTCGCTCACCGTCGATGCGGTCCGCTATATCGTCGGCAAACGCAAGCGTCTCGGCCTCGCCTCTACCTATCTCGCCGAGCGCGCCAGGCCCGGCGACACGCTGAAAATCTACGTGCAGAAGGCGCACAATTTCGGGCTACCCGCCGATCCAAGCACACCGATAATCATGGTGGGCCCGGGAACCGGTGTCGCGCCGTTCCGCGCCTTTCTGCAGGAGCGTCACGCGACCGGCGCGTCCGCACAGAACTGGCTCTTCTTCGGCCATCAACGCTCGTCTTGCGATTTCTTCTATCGCGACGAACTCCACGAACTGCGTCAGAAAGGCGTGCTGACACGCCTTTCGCTGGCATGGTCCCGCGATGGCAAGGAAAAATTCTACGTGCAGGACCGAATGCGCGAGGTCGGCGCCGAGCTTTGGCAATGGCTGGCGCGCGGCGCGCATTTCTACGTCTGCGGCGATGCCAAGCGCATGGCCAAGGACGTCGAAGCCGCGCTCGTCGAAATCGTCGCGGCACATGGCGCCCGCTCGACCGACGAGGCGATCACGTTTGTGGCGTCTTTGAAGAAAGCCGGACGTTATCAGGCGGACGTCTATTAGGCTCTTAGCCTATCGCTTCATATTGTCCGGCAAGCTCGCCAAATCGAGCGCCTCTTCCTCGCACATGACCCGCACCACCTGCGCCATCTGCTCGACCTCGCTGGTTTGCGGTGTCGTGCGCGCGGAAAACCCGCTGACAAGCTCTTTCAAACTCCGCAACGGCCCGGAATTGCGCACATAATGGCGCATGAAGACGCGCATTACGTGCGCCACGCCCTCCTCGATCACCGAGCGGCAATCCTCGGCAAAGTACGAGGTCTTGCCGAAGCCGGCGGTAACGATCTCATAGGACGGAAAGTACGCCACCCCCTTGCACGTCCTGACGATCTTGTCGCACGCGACTCTCAGGATCGATTTGGACGCGACTGTCGAAACCAACACGTGACGCGGCTCGGCCGTCGCGATCAGCGGCACCGGCGACACGGTGAGGATCACACGCGCTTCCGGATTGACCGCGCGCAGCTCCGACAGGAATGTCGTGATGTCGCCGACGACGTCCTCGACATCGAGGTTGACGAATTGGTGCCGCTTCTTGTCGAAGGTGCCGCCGAGCACGCCCGGACAGAGCGGAAAGACCGCGCCGTCTTCGCGCGACACCCAGCACTCCGTCAGACCGAGCGTGAAGACCAGCACATCGAGGTTCTCGAACATTTCGCGCACGTGATGGAGATGCGCCTCGCGGTCCGTCCGGTATTCCCGCATCGAGCTGAAGCCGTCCGGCTGAATGTTGGGGCGGAACGGATCGATTATCCTGGTGGCGCTTTCGACCCAGACATCTTCCTTGGGCGTGAAACGCCCAAACGCGCGCCGAAACAATTGCAGCAATTGTCGGCTCGTGTAGATGTTGCCGTATCGCGCGGTGAAGACGCCGTAGCCCATTCTCATGGCGATATCGGGCTGGGCAATCGGATTGGCCGTCTCGGTCACATAATAGTTGAGCCCGTTGTCCCTCAAATATCGCCCGATATGTTGCGCAAAACAGCTGCCCGAAGTGGCAACTTTGTCATGCGCACCGATCATCAACGGCACGTCCACGACGGGGTCGAGGTCGGGCGCCGCGACGTTGGTCACCGCCCGCCGCCATAAGGCATAGTCAGGCAAATCTTTGTAGGGATGATTCATGACGAAACCCGCGCCTCTTGCGCGCCCGCATAGAGCTCAATGACGTCCTTCATGACCTCCATACCATAACGGGGGTTCGCGTGCGTTGCATCCGACCCCCAGCCGGCTTCGGCCAGCATGCCGTTTCGATCGACCATGTCGAAAGGCGCAGGCAAATAGTCGATATCGAATTCCTTGCAGAACTTGGCGTAAATATCCGACTCGAGGCGCCACAGTTTGTAGCGGATGAGCTCGGGCGCAATCTTCGCTCGCAAGAGGCTGGCGCGCACGAACTCGCGTGGATAGGCAAGCACGCGCCGGTTCGGCAAGGGCGGCGGCGGCTCGAGCTGCATGACGGGAAGCTCGGTCGCGGCGCGAAATGCACGCATCGTCTCCAGCGAATCCGCCATGTAATGTTTCAGAACCTCGCGAATGAGCGCTTCGGGTACAAGCTCGTAACCGGGATGCAACGGCAGATCGGGCGCGCTGCTCAGCACGAAATCGAACGGGCGCTTATTCCTGACGATTCCGAGCACATTATGTTCATTGCCGCCGCAGACGAGAACGACGAAATGCCAGGGGAGCTCCGCAAGCTGTTCGCGCAGTTTGGGATTGAGCTCGCGCGCCTCGGGGGGGCCCTGGAGGACCGGATTATAGGCGGGATCATAGAGGTAGAGGAACCGGCCTTCGACGCGCGCCGCCTCGGCCGGCAGATCGGCGGCTTGATATTCGTAGGCCCCTTTCGCGAACGCGACGATGTGGCTATGGCCGAACGCGATAAATCTGTACATCGGATCGCGTCGGTCCAGGCCTGAAAATCAATTGGGCAGGCGGGGCCAGCCGTGGAATCCGGCGCTCAGCGCGCGCCGCCCCGGAGAGAGGGGCTTTCTTATCATCTTTTGCCCGCGGTTCCAGTTCGGCCGCGGACCCGGGTCGGCTGGGCAAGACGGCGCGTCGCCTTCGTCAGCCAACGCCGCACATCTGCCGGCAAAAGCGGCAAAAGGCTTGCCCGGACATCCTTGTGATAAGCGTCAAGCCATGCCGTCTCTTGCGGGCGCATCAGCTTGGGCTCGACAAGATCGAGATCGATCGGCGCCAGCGTTAGCACGTCGAAGCCAAGCATCTCACGCTCGGCCCCCTCGATGGAGCGTGGCGCAACGACAAGCAGGTTCTCGATCCGGATGCCGTACTCGCCGGCTTTGTAATAGCCGGGTTCGTTCGAAAGGATCATGCCCGGCTCAAGCGCAACGTGACCCATCTTTGAGATGCGCTGCGGCCCCTCGTGAACCGAGAGATACACGCCGACGCCGTGGCCCGTCCCGTGGTCGAAATCGAGACCGGCCGCCCAAAGATATTGGCGCGCCAAGGCATCGATCTGCGCCCCTGATGTGCCGGCGGGAAACACCAGCCGTGAAATGGCGATATGACCCTTGAGGACGCGCGTGAAGCGGTCGCGCATCTCGCGCGTCGGCCGGCCCACGGCGATGGTGCGCGTCACGTCCGTCGTGCCGTCTTCATACTGCGCGCCGGAATCGATCAGGAATAGACCGCGAGTGATCGTGGCATTGCTGGCGCGCGTCACGCGATAATGCGGGCTTGCTGCATGCGCGCCGAACGCAGAGATCGTCGGAAACGAGATGTCGCGCAGTTTGCCTGATTCCTGCCGGAAGGCTTCGAGAGCTGAGGCCGCGTCGATCTCGCTCAGCTTGCCGTTTGGTGCTTGCCGATCGAACCAGGCCAGAAAATGCGCGAGGGCGACACCGTCACGCACATGCGCCGCCCTGACGCCGGCGAGTTCGCGCGCATTCTTGCGCGCTTTCATGAGGGCGATGGGATCGGGGCCGACTTCCGGCGTGCCGCCGTTGGCGCGAACAATCTCGACGAGTCTGGCGGGCGCAGTCGCCGCGTCGAACTGAATTTTCTTGCCGCGGGCTGAAGCGCTCAAGGCCGCCTCGAGCTGAGCCGGCTCCTCGATCTCGGCGCGTTCGCTCAGTCGCGCACGCACATTATCGGAGAGCTTTGCACCGTCGAGATAAAGCCGCGGCTTTCCTTCGCGCGGAATCAGTGCGTAACCGAGCGGCAAGGGCGTGTGCGGGACATCGCTGCCGCGAATGTTGAACGCCCATGCAACGGCATGGGGATCGCTGACCAGAAGCGCATCGGCTCCGGCTAATTTTTCACGGATACGCGCGAGCTTCTGCGCGGCGGATTCGCCCGCCAAACGCTCCGGGTAGAGTGCAATCGCGCCGTGCGGCGGCGCCGGCCTATCGAGCCAGATCCGGTCGATCGGGTTCCCCTCGACCGCAACGAGTTCGGCGCCTTTCGCAGCCAGTTTCTCTTTGTAAGTGCCCGCCTGATTGGAAGTATGGACCCAGGCATCGTAGCCGATGCGCCGGCCCTCGCGGACGTGCTCCGCAAGCCAGGAGGAGGGTGGCGTGCGCGTAATGTCGAGAATCGTGTAAAGCGCAGTATCGGCCTCCTTCCGCGCCTGCAGCGCGTAGCGTCCGTCGACGAAAAGAGCGGCTTTGTCGGCGAGCACGATCGCCAGCCCCGCGGACCCGCTAAATCCGGTGAGCCAGGCGAGTCGCTCGGCACATTTCGGCACATACTCGTTCTGATGTTCGTCGGCGCGCGGTATGATGAAGCCGTCCAGATTTTGACGCTTCAGTTCCGCACGAAGAGCAGCGAGGCGCGGCTTGCTTTGCGCGCGATCGCTCTGCACATCGAACGACTGGAAGCGGCTCTCGAACATCACGTCGACACTAGAGACGGCTCCGCGCACGAGCAACATTGACGGGCTCGCGCGGTGTTGCGCCAAGCGCGTTTGTGCGATGCTCCAGGCGCGGAGACAGGATGCCCGAAGGCTTTCACTGGGAGACCTATAAACAGGCGCTGCTGTTCCTCGGCACGGCCGGCGTCATCGTGCCGTTGTTCCGGCGGCTGCATCTCAGTCCGGTCCTCGGGTTTCTTGCTGCCGGCGTGCTGCTCGGGCCTTACGGGCTCGGACGCGTGGCGAGCTCCGCCGGTTGGGTCTCCCTATTCTCCTTGACCAACCCGGAAGCGGTCGCCGCGGTCGGCGAATTCGGCGTCGTGTTCCTCTTATTCATGATCGGGCTGGAGCTCTCCTGGGAGCGCCTGCAGCGTATGCGACGCCTGATTTTCGGGCTTGGGGCGGCGCAAGTGATTGTTTGCGCGGCCGTTCTCGCCGCGCTCGGCTCTTGGCTCGGGATGGGCCCGCGCAACGCCATCATCCTCGGAGCGGCATTGTCGCTGTCGTCCACCGCGATCGCCATTCCCGTCCTCGCCGAGCGGCGGCGCCTGACGACGGGAGCGGGGCGGACCGCGTTCTCGATCCTGCTCTTCCAGGACCTTATGGTCGCGCCTCTCCTCTTCACCGTGTCGATCCTCGGGGCGCCGCATCCGCAGGCGGCCGCCGAGCCGATCCTCTCCGATCTGTTTTGGACCATCGCGCCAGCCTTCGTGGCGCTCGCGTCGCTGCTCCTGCTTGGCCGCCTCGTCCTGCGGCCGCTGTTTCATCTGGTGGCAACCGCAAAATCTACGGAATTGTTCATGGCGGCCTGCCTCTTCGTGGTCGTCGGCACGAGCGTCGCGACCGCGGCGGCCGGCCTCTCCATGGCGCTCGGCGCCTTCATTGCCGGCCTGCTGCTTGCCGAGACCGAGTTCCGCCGCGAGATCGAGGTCACGATCGAGCCCTTCCAAGGCCTGCTGCTCGGCCTGTTCTTCGTCTCGATCGGCACCGGCCTCGATCTGTCGCAGGTGGCCCAGTCGCCAGGCGTCATCGTCGGCTTTGTCGTCGGCGTGATCGCCGTCAAAGCGGCGATCATTTTTCTACTCGCGCGGGCCTTCCGGCTCGGCTCGAGGCTTGCCGGCGAGGTCGCGCTGGTGCTGGCGCCCGGCGGCGAGTTCGCCTTTGTCATGATCGGCGCGGCAATCGCCGGCAGGGTCGTTCCCGCCCCGATGGGAGGCGAGGTGATGATCATCGTCACGCTGTCGATGTTCCTGCTACCGCTTCTCGGCTATTTCGGCGCCAAGCTCGGGCCCCGCCAGACGCCCGACGAGGCGGCGCTCGCCGCGCTTGCGCCGGAAGCGGACATTGGCGCCGGTCGGGTCATCATTGTCGGCTATGGCCGGGTCGGCCAGCTTGTCGGCCAGATGCTGAGGCGCCATGACATCGCGTTCGTCGCGATCGACGACGACCCGAAGCTCGTTGCCCGCGAGCGGCAAGCTGGAGCTCACGTGTATTGGGGCAGTGCCGGCCGGCCGGAATTCCTGCAGCGCTGCGGCATCGCGCAGGCCGCAGCCCTGGTCGTCACGATCAACTCCCCGCGCGCGGCGGAGGAAATCGTCGCCACCGCCCGTGCCGCCCACCCCGATCTCACCATCGTGGCGCGCGCTCGCGACGCCCACCACGCGACCGTCCTCTATGGCCTAGGGGTCACCGACGCCATCCCCGAGACGATCGAGGCGAGCCTGCAACTCTCCGAAGCGGTTCTGGTCGACATCGGCGTGCCGATGGGCCACGTCATCGCCTCGATCCACGAGCGCCGCGACGAGTACCGCCGGCTGCTGCAGCCCGTCGCCGAGGCGCCGCGCCGCGCCCGCCGCGCCATCCGGCTTTCCACGCGCCGCAAGGAGGCGGGCAAGCCCCTCTCGTCCGAAGCGAAGCGCGAGGTGTGACCCGCAGCCGCGACGGGCCCGGGGTCTATCGATCCCCGCCGTCGATCTGCCGGCCGATGAGCGCGATCGCGCGCTGATAGACCGAAGCCGCGTTCCAGGCCTGAATGGCGGCGAAATTGGCTTCGCCGGGCTGGTAGCCCGCGCCGGCATGCCAGCCATGGGCCTTCAGAAAGTTCGCCGTCGAGGTCAGCGCGCCGGAGGCCGTCTCGAGGCTTCCGCCGGTGCCGTATTCGAGCACCGTCTTCGGCAAAAACTGCGTCTGTCCGACCTCGCCGTGCATCGAGCCGCGCGTATTTGCGGAAAACACCCCGCGGTCCACCAGCTTCAGCGCTGCATAGAGCTGGTCGGTGAAATAGTCCGAGCGGCGACAGTCATAGGCGAGCGTCGCCACGGCCGAGAGCATGTGCTGGTTGCCGTGAACGGCGCCGAAGCCCGTCTCCATGCCCCAGATGGCGAGGAGCGGCCCGGGCGGAACCCCGTAACGCTGCTCGATGGAAGCGAAGAGGCCCGCATTCGATTGCTTCAGCGCGCGGCCTCGCGAAATGATCGCCGAGCCGCCGCGTTTCGCCAGAAACTGATCGAGCGAGAGGTGGAAGCTTCTTTGGCCGCGGTCGGCCGAGATCGTCGCCGCGTTGTAATGGGTCGCCATCAGCGCTGAGAGCCCCGCCGCGCCGATGCGTCCCCTCGCTTCCTGGGCGAACTCTTCCTTCCAGGACTCGAACCCCGCCGCGGACCGGCCGCATTGCGCCGCCTTTGCCGCGCCGCCGACGCAGGCAAATATCGCGATTGCCGTGATCGCGCCCGTCTTCAACCAGTTCGCCATGCTATTCCTTGGTCGACCCCTGCGATGAGACAAAACGCTGCCCTGCCATTCAAGTCAAAATGAGGCATGCCGGGACTTGTAAACTGCAACCTCGGCAATCCAGGAACCCTGCTCGTTACCGAGTGTTCTGAGGTAAAGCCAAGCCTGAAGCGCCAAGCCCCAAGCGTTAAGTCTCAAGCGTTAAGTCTCGGAGAGGATCACCTCGAATGCAGCCCACAAAGCTCTTTCTGCTCTCGTCCGTTGCGTTGGCGAGCACGCTCTTGCCGGCGCATGCCAATGTCCTCGTCAAGGTAGACCAGGGCGCGCAGCGCATGACGGTCACCGTCGACGGAGAGCAACGCTACTCCTGGCCGGTTGCGACGGGCAGAGCCGGCTACGCCACGCCGAACGGCAGCTTCCGCCCGAACCGGATGGAGGCGGAGCATTTTTCCGACGAATACGACGCCGCGCCGATGCCGCACTCGATCTTCTTCGATGAGCACGGCCACGCGATCCACGGCAGCTCGGAAAAGCTCGGCAGGCCGGCCTCTCACGGCTGCGTCCGCCTGTCGACCGCCCACGCCGCGGAGCTTTTCGCCCTCATCAAGCAGGAAGGGATGGCAAAAACCCGGGTCGAGATCGAAGGCGAGCCACCGACGCGGACGGCGCGCGAACAGGTCCGTGAGCAACCTCAAAAGCCCCCGCGCCCCCGGGTGACGAGGCAGACCGATGAGGATGCGGGCTACGGCGGCGAACCGGTTAGGACCTATGGCGGGTACGCCGGCCAAGGCTACTATGCCGGCCAGGGATATTACGGCGGGCAGGGATATTACGGCGGCCAAGGCTACTACAACCAGCCGTATGCCGGGTCCCCGTATTATTACGGGCGGTAAAAACAGCGACTGGGTCGGCAATTCCCTCCCGGTCGCGGCGCTGGCTCGATTAACTTCGAGGTAATTGGAAGCGCAATTGCGCCGGCGCCATCCTGCGGCCCATGCAAGCGGCAACTCGTCCGGTCGGAGAGCATTTGCGCGAGTGGCGCCAGCGCCGCCGCCTCAGCCAGATCGATCTCGACCTCGAGGCGGAAATCTCGACGAAACACCTGAGCTTTCTCGAGACTGGCCGCGCAAGCCCCTCGCGCGAGATGGTGCTGCATCTTGCCGAGCGGCTCGATGTGCCATTGCGCGAGCGGAACTTGTTGCTCCTGTCTGCCGGTTACGCGCCGGTTTTCTCGCAGCGGTCGCTTGAGGACCCGGCGCTCGGCGCGGCGCGCAAAGCCGTCGATATCGTGCTTGCCGGACACGAACCCTATCCGGCGCTGGCAATCGACCGGTACTGGACGATGATCGCGGCGAATAAAGCGGTGGCACCTTTGCTCACCGGCGTCGAGGCCTCGCTCTTGAAGCCGCCGGTCAACGTGCTGCGTCTGAGCTTGCATCCCAACGGTCTGGCGCCGCGCATCGTCAACCTGCAGGAATGGCGCACGCATTTGTTGGAGCGGCTGCGCCGCCAAATAGATGTAAGCGCCGATGCGGTTCTGATCGACCTGCTTGCCGAGTTGCGGGGCTTTCCCGCGCCGCAGAGGCGTGCGGGCGTCAAGCCGGAGGAAAGCACCGACTACGCCGGCATCGCGGTTCCATTCCGCCTCGCGACGCCAAGCGGCGTGCTGTCGTTCTTCAGCACGACGACGGTGTTCGGCACGCCGGTCGATGTGACTTTATCGGAGCTCGCGCTGGAAAGCTTCTTTCCCGCCGATGCAGAGACGGCCGAAAGATTGGGCGCGGCATATAGGAGATGACCTAAAGCCCCGCTGCGCTCTTCAGCCTTTGCACCAAAGGCGACGTGAGGAAGCCGTCGGCCGGCTGAATGCCGGCCTTGATCTGATAGGCATGCACGGCCTCGCGCATCGCCGGACCGATTTTGCCGTCGATGTTGCCGCGATAGAGCCCGAGTTTCGTCAGCGCCTGCTGCGCCGCCTTCCCCTCATTGACCGACAGCGGCTTCAAATCTTTGGGCCAAGCGGTCCGAATGCCGCCTTCCCCGGCGATCTGCTGCGCCAATAAGCCGACCGACAACGCATACGCATCGGACGTGTTGTATTGCTTGATGACGAAAAAGTTGTCGGTGATGAGCCAGGCCGGGCCTTTGGCGCCGGCGGGCATGTACAACATCGCGTTCCCCGCGTCGGGCAGCGGCTTGCCGGACGCGGCGCGGAAACCTTGCGCCTGCCACTCGCCAAAAGACTTGCGCAATTCGACGTAATCGAACGCCGCCGGAATGGTGACCTCGAGCCCCCACGGCAAGCCAGGACGCCAGCCTGCCTTCTGCATGAAATTGCCGATCGAGGCGAGCACATCCTTGTTCGACGACCAGATGTCCGCCGGTCGCGACCCTTCGTAGCTCACGGCATAATCCAGATAGGACGAAGGCATGAATTGCGGCTGGCCCATCGCTCCGGCCCACGAGCCGGCGAGCTGCGAACGCGTCGCATAACGCTTCTCCAGCATCACCAAAGCGGCGACGAATTCGTCGAGAAACAGGCTGCCGCGATGCTGCTTGAACGCCAAGCTCGCGAGCACGCGTAAGATGTCGCTATTGCCGGCCGTCGTGCCGTAATTGCTCTCGATGCCCCAGAGCGCCACAAGAATTTCCCAGGGCACACCGCTGCGCGCCTGGATTTTTTCGAGAGGCTCGGCCAGTTTCGCCGCAACATCGCGGCCTTGCGCCGCGCGCTTTTGCGTTGCGGCTTGGGCTACGTATTGCGCAACCGTGATGGTGAATTCCGCCTGCCTCGTCGTCCTGGTCAGGATCGCCTGATCGGGGGTGAGGCCGCTGATCGCGCTGTCGAATGTCGCGCGCGACACGCCGGCTTTTTCCGCCGCCGGCCAGATCGATTGGAGAAAGCTTTGGAAGTCGGCGGTTTGCGCCGCGGGCGCAGCCTGATCTTCGGCAAAGACATTCGCGTTCAGCAAGCAAACCGACAGGCTGGCGGCCCCGGCAAGCGTCGCGCGCCGTGACAGCAAGCTCATGCGAAGTGGCATGAGACCGATCCGTAAAGACCGTAATCGGCGTGAAACGTGTCGCCCTTGCGCACGTCGACCGGCCGCGTGAACGAGCCCGACAGCACGATCTCGCCGGCTTCGAGTTGCTCCCCATGCGGCGCCAGGCGATTGGCGAGCCATGCGACGCCCTGCGCCGGATTGTTGAGCACGCCGGCGGCGACGCCCGTCTCCTCGATCTGGCCGTTGCGGTAGAGCAGCGCCGACACCCAGCGCAGATCGGCGCTCTGCGGCGGGAATGGCCGCCCGCCGGTGACAATTGCCGCGTTGGCGGCGTTGTCGGAGATCGTGTCGGTCACCTTGCGTGTCGCTTTCGTCTGCGGGTCGATGCGATGCATGCGCGATTCCAGGATTTCCAACGCCGGCGTCACGTAGGAGGTGGCCTCAAGCACGTCGAAAATCGTGCAGTCTGGCCCTGCCAGCGGCTTGGCGAGCACGAAGGCAAGTTCGACCTCGATGCGCGCGGAGAGATATTTCTCGAACGGAATCACCGCGCCGTCATTCCAGAACATGTCGTCGAACAAAACGCCGTAATCGGGCTCGTCGATGCCGACCGCGCTTTGCATCGCGCGCGAGGTCAACCCGATCTTGTGGCCTTTAACAACGCGGCCGTTCGCGAGCTTGATCTTCGTCCAGGCGCGCTGGATCGCATAGGCATCTTCGATCGCCATGCCGGGATGCTCGATCGAGAACATGCGGATGAACGTTTTCTTTTCCTCGGCGTCCTGCAGCCGCTGCGCCAGGTCCGCGATCGTCGCCTCGTCGAGCATCACAATTCCTCGTCGACGATTGTGTTGCGCAGGATGCCGATAGACGGCGATTCCACTTCGACGACATCGCCGGGCACGAGCCATTTCGGCGGATCGAAGCGGGCGCCGGCGCCGGTCGGCGTCCCCGTCGCGATGAGGTCGCCAGGTTTCAGCGTCGCGAAGGTCGAGAGATATTCGATCAGGAAATCGAACGGGAACATCAGGCGCGCGGTCGAATCGTGCTGGCGCGTCTCGCCGTTGACGCGCGTCATGATGTCGAGCGGGTCCGCCGGCGAGACTTCGTCCGATGTGACGATCCACGGGCCGATCGAGCCGGAGCGATCGAAATTCTTGCCCTGCGTGACGTTGAACTTGCCGTGCCGCAGCCAATCGCGCACCGAGCCTTCATTGCACAGCGTCAGCCCGAATATGTGTCTGTGCGCGCGCTCGCGCCGGATGCGCCGCCCCTCTCTGCCGATAACGAGAACGATCTCGCCTTCATAATCGAGCTCTTCCGACACGCGCGGCCGCACGATCGGCTGATCGTGTCCGGTAACCGATGTCGGGGCGCGCACGAACAGGCTCGGATATTTCGGCAGATCGGAGGCGTCCTTATATTCCTCGTTGCGATCCTTGTAATTGACGCCGATGCACCAGAGTTTTTGCGGATCGGAGATCGGCGGCAAAAACGTCACCTCGCTGAAAGCGAGATCGGGCCGGTGCGCCACGGCGACATCCATCGCCCGGGCATGGCCATCGTGCTCGATCAACGCTTTGAGCGTCGGGAAATCCTCGCCGATATGCGGCGTGAGGTCGACGATGCCGTGAGCGACGACCGCACCATAATGCGGTTTTCCATTCACGAGATAAGAGGCAAGGCGCATCCTTCCGTCCACTCTCCTCAATCGAGCCGCGGCGCGCGCGTCGCGAATTGCTCGTCTTGGGGCGTTGCCGGCAGCTCGCCTTCGTCGCGCGCATGGCGCACGACCTCGAGGAGCAGCCGCAGGCCGAGCGGCGCCAGCGCGCGCTCCCACAGCTCGCGGGCGCTCTCGCCCTTCTTGACGAACACCCAGTCTTGCGCGGCGATCGGACCCGCGTCCAGCTTGTCGGCAAGATGATAGATGGTGCCCCCGGCGATCGGATCGCCTTCCTTCACGGTCCATTCGACGGCCGCCATGCCGCGGTGGCGGGGCAGCAGCGAGGGATGGTAGCCGATGCCGCCGAGCCGGGCGCTCGCCACCGCGTCATGCGCGACGCGCGCGTGGCTATGGGCGGTGACGATGAGATCGGTGCCCGGCGCGATCGCCTCGAGCGGCACGATATGCGGATTTTCGTGCACATAGACATCGATAGCCGCGGCGCGCGCACCCTCCGCGAGCCGGTCGTCGGCGCTTGGGACCGCGACGCGGGCGATTTCGAGGTCAGGCTCTTTCAAAAGCAAATCGTGGACCGCGCGGCCAAAATATCGCGAACCGGCAAGCGTGATCTTCATGCGAAAAGGGCTTTTGGCGTGAGTTGACCGGGGCGGGCGGGAATACGCAGAATTCGCGCACCAAGGTCAAGGGCGGGACGTTGGTCATCGCGCCCGCCGCTCGGAGGAACCATGCCGCGAAAAATCATCGATATTTCGGTGCCGCTCGCCAACAAAATCCCCGCCGATCCGCCGGGCATGGAAGTCTCGATCACCTATCTCGACCACAAGCAGAGCTTTCCCCATATCGCGGCCTTCTTTCCGGGCCTGAAGATCGAGGACATGCCCGACGCTGCGGGATACGCCGCGATCGAGAGCGTGACGATCTCGACGCATAACGGCACGCATCTCGATGCGCCCTACCATTATCATCCGACGATGAATCGCGGTGAGCGCTCGTGGACGATCGACGAAGTGCCGCTCGAATGGTGCTTTCAGCCCGGCGTCAAACTCGATTTCCGCCATTTCGCCGACGGCTACCTCGTGCAGCCGGCCGACGTTGAAGCGGAATTGAAGCGCATCGGCCACGACTTGCAGCCGCTCGAGATCGTCGTCGTCAATACGAGCGCCGGCCAAAAATACGGCGCGCCGGATTACGTGCCGTCGGGCTGCGGCATGGGTTATGCGGCAACGATGTATCTGCTCGAGCGTGGCGTGCGCCTGACCGGCACCGACGGCTGGAGCTGGGACGCGCCGTTCGTGCATACGGCGAAGAAATATGCCGCGACCCATGACGCGTCGCTGGTCTGGGAAGGCCACAAAGCCGGGCGCCACATCGGCTATTGCCACCTCGAGAAGCTGCACAATCTGGAGGCGCTGCCCTCGACCGGCTTCACGATCGCCTGTTTCCCGGTGAAAATCCAGGCGGCGTCGGCAGGCTGGACGCGCGCCGTCGCGATCCTCGACTGAATGAGCAGAGAAGGGCCGTTGACAGCGGCAGCCCGTCCCCGCACAAAACATCAAACAACAACGTCCTGGGAGGAAACGGATGGCGACGACGCGCAAGGTCGTGATCACCTGCGCCGTCACGGGGGCGATTCACACGCCCTCGATGTCGCCGCATCTGCCGGTCACGCCTGACGAGATCATCGCCGATTCGCTTGCCGCCGCCGAAGCCGGCGCCGCGATCCTGCACCTGCACGCGCGCAATCCCGAGAATGGACGCCCCGATCAGACGCCGGAGGCGTTCGCGCGCTTCCTGCCGCGCATCAAGCAACAGACGAATGCGGTGGTGAATATCACCTCCGGCGGCAGCCCGTTCATGAAGGTCGAGGAGCGGGTGAAGCCGGCCGAGGTTTTCAAGCCGGAAGTCGCCTCGCTCAACATGGGCTCGATCAATTTCGGCTTGTTTCATTTGCTCGACCGCTACAAGGAATTCAAGCATCCCTGGGAAAGGGAGTTTCTGGAATCGACGCGCGATCTCGTCTTTCGCAACTCGTTCAAGGACATCGAGTACATCCTGAAAACCTGCTCGAACAACAACACGCGTTTCGAGTTCGAATGCTACGACATCGCGCATCTCTATAATCTGAAGCATTTTTTGGATCGCGGCCTCGTCAAGCCGCCGCTCTTTGTGCAGTCGGTGTTCGGCATTCTCGGCGGCATCGGCACGCATGCCGAGGACGTGATGCAGATGAAGCGCACCGCCGACCGGCTGTTCGGCGATCAGTATCGCTGGTCGGTGCTCGGCGCGGGCTCGGCGCAGATGCGCATCGCCGCAATGGCGGCGGCGATGGGCGGCAATGTCCGCGTCGGCCTCGAGGACTCGCTCTGGGCCGGGCCGGGACGGCTCGCGACGTCCAACGCCGAGCAGGTACGGATCGCGCGCTCGATCATCGAGGGTCTCGGCCTCGCCATCGCAAGTCCGGACGAGGCCCGTGAAATCCTGCAGCTCAAAGGGGCGGACCAAGTTGCATTCTGATCCGCGGTCCGGGTTGAGCGAGGCGCGGCGCCAGTGATGCCGAACTGGGATCTCTTGTCGAACGCGCTCGTCTCCGGAGTCCTCCTCGGCGGCTTCTATTGCGCCGTCGCGGTCGGCGTCACCATCGCCTTCGGCATGCTCGACATCGTCAACATCGCGCATCCCGCTTTCATCATGATGGGCGCGTTCATCGCGTATTTCTTCAACACGAGTTACGGCGTGGATCCGCTTCTCGCCTGCGTCATCGCCGCGCCGTTCGCCTATATCGGCGGGCGGCTCATGTATCGGCTCTATTACCTTGCCTTCGAGCGGCACGGCGAAGAATCGCTGCAGGGTCTCGCGTTCTTTTTCGGCCTTCTATTCATCATCGAAGTCGGCCTCTTGCTGATTTTCGGCGTCGATTACCGCTTCGTCGAAGCGCGCTACATCGGACCCGGTATCGATATCGGCTTCGTGTCGATCCCCTGGCGCATGCTGATCGGCCTCATCGTCGGTCTGGCGATGGTCGGCGGGGTTGCCTTGTTCAATGCCAAGACCTTCACCGGCCGCGCTATTCTCGCCGTCTCGCAGGACCCCGGCGCGTTGCGTCTCGTCGGCGGCAATCCCGTGCACATCAAGGAAGTGGCTTTCGGCATTTCCATTGCGACCGCCATCGTTGCGGGCGCGCTGCTCATCATCATCCAGCCGGTCGAGCCGTCGGTCGGGCGCGACTTCATCGGCCGTGTCTTCGCGATCTGCGTGCTCGGCGGCATGACCAGCCTGCCCGGGACCGTCATCGCGGCGATGCTGCTCGGCATCGCCGAGGCTTTGACGACCACGTATCTCGGCCCGTCCTGGGCGCCGGCGATCTCGTTCGGCATTCTCCTGCTGACGCTGGGTGTGCGTCCAGCCGGGATTCTCGGCCGATGAGCCTGCCGCAAGCGAGCGACAGCGCGATCACTCAAAAGCGAACGCGCCTGCGCGCCAGCACGATCCTGCCGCTAGTCGGGTTCGCGATCGCCATCGCGATCGTGTTCTTCGGGCTCGACTGGATCGGCACGGATTACGCCTATCTCGCCGCCTACACCGTCCTGCAATATGTCGTGCTCGCGACGGCGTGGAACATCCTCGGCGGGTATGCCGGTTACGTGAATTTCGCCTCGGCCGCTTTCTTCGCGGTTGGCGTTTATACGAGCGTCATCGTCTACAAGACGGTCAAACTGCCGTTGATCGCGACGATGCCGCTTGCGGCGGTTGCGGCCGGTCTGCTCGGCCTCGGGGTCGGTTATCTGACACTGCGGCTACGCGGCACGTTCTTCTCGATTGCGACATTGGCGTTGTCGGTCGTGATGAACACGCTCGTCGTCAATTGGGCCTTTGTCGGCGGCTCGCGCGGTGTCTACGTGCTGCGGCCGCAGAGCATCGACTTTTTCGGACCCTACACCCGCTACCTCTGCATCGTCATGCTGATCATGGCGATCATCTCGGTGTTGATTGCG
>JAFASC010000018.1 GCA_019244955.1 Methylobacteriaceae bacterium
TCTTCAAGGATGGCCCGCTGCGCGCAGCGGGCCACGACGAGCCGCTCGCCGCGTCGGGGCAGCTGCGCGACGAGCATGTCGGCCGTCTCGAAGGCGAGCTGCGCGTCACGCGCGAGCGGCTGCAATCGACCATCGAGGAACTGGAGAGCACGAACGAGGAGCTCAAATCCTCGAACGAGGAATATCAGTCGCTGAACGAGGAGCTGCAATCCGCGAACGAGGAGCTCGAGACCTCGCGCGAGGAATTGCAGTCGGTCAACGAGGAGCTGACGACCGTCAACAGCGAGCTGGCGCACCGCGTGCACGATCTCACCCGCGCGAGCAGCGATCTCAAGAATTTTCTCGAAAGCACGCAGATCGCGACCGTCTTCCTCGATAACGACCTCAGGGTGATGAATTTCACGCCGGCGGTCACCGAGCTTTTCCACCTCGTCGAGACCGATATCGGCCGGCCGATCGCGCATATAAAATCGCGCATCGCCTTCGAGGGTTTGCAGGAGGACGTGCGGCGCGTGCTGCGCACGCTCACCAAAATCGAGCGGGAGATCGAAGACCCCACGATCAAGGCGCGCTACATCGTGCGCATCCTGCCTTATCGAAGCGTCGACAATTTTATCGCGGGCGTGGTCGTGACCTTTGTCGACGTGACGCCGCTGACACGCGCCGAGGAGCGGCAGAAAATGCTGCTCGCCGAATTGCAGCATCGCGTGCGCAACACGCTCTCCGTGGTCCGTTCGATCGCGCGCCGCACCGCCGAGACGAGCGCCACGGTGGATGATTTCGCCGCGCATCTCGAGGGCCGCCTTGCCGCGCTCGGTCGGGTTCAGGCGAGCGTCACGCGCGACCCTGCCTCCGGCGTCAATCTGGCGAGCCTTGTCGCCGAAGAGCTGGTCGCCCATGCCGCGCACGAGGGCGAGCAGGCGACGATTTCGGGACCGCCCATCAATTTGCGGCCGAAAGCCGCGGAGACGTTTGCGCTCGCCGTGCACGAGCTCAGCGCCAACGCGGTGAAATACGGCGCGTTGTCGAGCACGAATGGCCGGGTGCGCATCGATTGGAAGATCAAGCAGGCGGACGGTGCCTCCACGCTCGTCTTCGACTGGACCGAAACGGGCGGTCCTCCGGTTGACGGCAAGCCGAAGCGCCGCGGCTTTGGCACCGAGCTCCTCGAGCAAACGCTGAGCTATGAGCTGAAAGCCGCGACCTCAATGAAATTCAACGGCCACGGCCTCGCCTGCACGATCGAGCTGCCCCTGAACGAGCGGACGGTGTCGTAGGGGCAGCCCCGCCACCTGCCCGCGTTGACACTGCGGCCCCGAACCACTAGAGAAACGCCGGTAATCGCGGCGGTTTCGCCGCGATTTTCGTTCGGCCTAGGCGCAAGCGCCAGAGGCCACCATTTCGGTCAACTGCCAAAAAGCCGGCCGGCGCCTCTCGGGCGTCAGAGCCGGATTCGAACACGGAGCAGACGATGTTCGCAGTCATCAAGACCGGCGGGAAGCAGTATCGCGTCGCCGCCGACGAAACGATCACGGTCATGTCGCTTGCCGGCGAGCCCGGCGAGAGCGTCACCTTCGGCGAGGTGCTGATGCTCGCGCGCGACGGGTCGAGCGAGCTCGGCGGCGAGGCCCTCCAAGGCGTCTCGGTCACCGGCACGATCGTCGAGCATAAGCGCGGGCCCAAGGTCATCTCGTTCAAGAAGCGCCGGCGCAAGAATTCGAAGCGCAAGCGCGGCCATCGCCAGGATCTGACGGTGATCAGGATCACCGGCATCCAAGGTGCCGACCAAGACGGCGGCGGCAAGCCGGCCAAGGCGAAGGCTAAGGCCGGGACGAACAAGGGAGCGGAGTAATGGCGCACAAGAAAGCAGGCGGCTCCTCGCGCAACGGCCGCGACTCCGCCGGCCGCCGCCTCGGGGTGAAGAAGTTCGGCGGCGAGAGCGTCGTCTCGGGCAACATTCTGGTGCGCCAGCGCGGCACCAAGTGGCATGCCGGCGCCAATGTCGGCATCGGCACCGACCACACGCTGTTTGCGCTGGTCGATGGGCGCGTCGAGTTCAAGACGCGCGGCAAGGGCCGCTCGGCGGTCTCGGTGGTACCGGTGGCGCCGCAGGCGGCGGAGTAGGCTTAAAAATCCTCCGCCTCCGGAGGGAGGCGATGAAGTTCCTGGATCAGGCCCGCGTTTTCGTGCGCTCCGGCAATGGCGGGGCGGGCGCGCTTTCCTTCCGACGCGAAAAATTCATCGAGTTCGGCGGGCCTGACGGCGGCGACGGCGGGCGTGGCGGCGACGTCGTGATCGAGTGTGTCGCCGGCCTCAACACGCTGATCGACTTCCGCTACCAGCAGCACTTTAAGGCGAAGACCGGCGGCCACGGCATGGGCAAGAACCGCGCCGGCGCGCGCGGGCCCGACGCCGTCTTGCGGGTGCCGGCGGGCACCCAGGTGTTCGAGGAGGACGGCGAGACTCCGATCGCCGATCTGACCGAGGTCGGGCAGCGGGTGGTTATTGCGAAGGGCGGCAATGGCGGCTTCGGCAACGCGCATTTCAAGTCATCGATTAACCGCGCGCCGCGCCGCGCCAATCCCGGCCAGGAGGGCGAGGAGCGCACGATCCTTCTCCGGCTGAAGCTGATCGCCGACGCCGGGCTGATCGGGCTGCCGAATGCCGGCAAGTCCACCTTCCTGGCGACGGTGTCGGCGGCGAAGCCGAAGATCGCCGACTATCCTTTCACGACGCTCGACCCCGGCCTCGGCGTGGTGGCGATCGACGGGCGCGAGTTCGTGCTCGCCGACATTCCCGGCCTCATCGAAGGCGCGCATGAAGGCGCCGGGCTCGGCGACCGCTTTTTGGGCCATATCGAGCGCTGCCGCGTGCTCCTGCATCTCATTGACGCGACGGGCGAGCATGCGGGGCGCGCCTACAAGACCGTGCGGGGCGAACTCGAGGCCTACGGCGCGGGGCTGGCCGATAAGCCGGAAATCGTTGCTCTGTCCAAAGCCGACGCCGTCGACGCCGAGGCGCTGAAGGCACAAACCGACCGGCTCGGACGCGCGGCGAAGCGCAAGCCGTTGCTTCTGTCTTCGGCTGCGGGAGCCGGTGTAAAGGAGGCGCTACGGGCGGTGCTGGTGGTCATCGACGCAGCGAAAGCGAGCGAAGCGCCTGCACAGAAGGCATCAGCATGGGCGCCGTAATGCAGCCGCTCTCCTCCTTCCGCCGCGTCACGATCAAAGTCGGCTCCTCGCTGCTCGTCGACCATGATGCGCAGGACGTGCGGCGCGACTGGCTCGCAGGGCTCGTCAGCGATCTTGCGGAGCTCCATCGCGGGGGCGCCGATATCCTCGTCGTCTCTTCCGGCGCGATCGCGCTCGGGCGCAGCGTGCTCGGCCTACCGAGGGGTCCGCTGAAGTTGGAAGACAGCCAAGCGGCGGCCGCAGTCGGGCAGATCGCGCTTGCTCGAATATGGGCCGAGATGCTGCACCGGCACGGCATCGTTGCGGGACAGATTCTTGTCACGCTCGGCGACACGGAGGAGCGCCGCCGTTATCTCAATGCCCGCGCGACCATCGGCCGTCTGCTCGAAAGGCGCGCCGTGCCGGTCATCAACGAGAACGACACGGTGGCGACGAGCGAAATTCGCTACGGCGACAACGACCGGCTCGCCGCGCGCGTAGCGGCAATGGTGGGCTCGGATCTGCTGGTGCTTCTTTCCGATGTCGATGGATTCTACACGGCGCCGCCAGCTGCAAATCCGGACGCGAAACTGATGCCGGTGGTCGAGCGCATCACGCCGGAGATCGAGGCGATGGCCGGCGACGCCGGCTCAGAGCTTTCGCGCGGCGGAATGCGCACCAAGATCGAGGCCGCCAAGATCGCCACGCAGGGCGGCACGCGGATGGTGATTGCCTCCGGGCTAGTCGCGCATCCGTTGAAAGTGATCGCGAAAGGCGGGCGCTGCACCTGGTTTGCGACTCCTTCCACTCCGGCGCGCGCGCGCAAGACCTGGATTGCCGGCTCGCTGGAAACGAAGGGAGCGGTGACCATCGATTCCGGCGCGGTCGCTGCGTTGAAACGCGGCAAGAGTCTGCTGCCTGCCGGAATCTTACGCGTTGAGGGCACGTTCACTCGCGGCGATGCAATCGCAGTGCGCGGACCGGACGGGACTGAGGTGGCGCGCGGCCTAACGGCCTATGATGCCGATGACGCAGTTAGAATCGCCGGCAGATCCTCCGCCGACATCCTGTCGATCCTTGGCTTCGGCGGCCGGACGGAAATGATCCATCGCGACGACTTGGTGCTGGCCGGAAGCGTGAGGAGCATCAGCAGCAATTAAGTGCCACAGGAGCTCGCACTCTCCGGCGCCTCGGCGAAGGGATCGGTCGCTACAACAATCCGGCCGGCAGCAACATCGACCACCGGCACGAGCGCCCGCGTGAAGGCGAGCATCGCCGTCGTCCTGTCCAGCGCATCCGGCGGCGGCGCGATTTCCAAGATGTCGCCTGCACCGAAATTATGCAGCGCGACAACGCTGCCCAAAAGCTCGCCGCCTTCGGTGTCGACGCGCAGGCCGATCAGATCGACGTGGTAAAATTCCTCTTCTTCGGGCGGCGGAAATGCTTTGCGAGCGGCAAACAACTCAATGCCGTTCAAAGCCTCTGCTGCATTCCGATCGGAGACGCCTTTAACGCGCACGACCAGCATGTCTTTACCGGCTGGACGTACCGCCTCAAGCGTAAAATTCCGCGCACCGCTCTTGTCGTGCAGCGTACCATAGTCGCCGATCGCTGCAGGGTGGGCAGTGTAGGACTTCAACCGGACCTCGCCGCGAATCCCATGCGGCGCCCCGAATACGCCAACTAGGATTTTTGGGCTGCTGCCGGGCACGAATGCGCGGAATCAATTCCGCTCGTCCGGCAATGTCGGAATCGGCAGAATGCCAATGCCCTCATCCAGGAGCGCCTTTGCCTCTTCCGCCGTCGCCTGACCGCGGATTGGCTGTTCGGGGGTGGCACCGTCGTGAATGCGGCGTGCCTCCTCTGGGAAACGCGAGCCGACGTCGACCGTCGTTTCCATGATCTTCCCGTGCAATTCACGTATCATGTGGCGCAACGCGGCGTGTTTTTCATCGAAGAGTGCGACAGGCCGTTTTTCCTCGGCCGGCTTTGGGGCGTCCGCGACCGGAGCTTCCTGCTGCGACAACGAGCCTGCCTCGGAGCCTGCCTCGATATGCGCGCGCGCGACGCGCGGCGACATGATTGCCTTCGTCACATGCGCTGAATCGCAAAAGGGGCAGGCAACCAGTCCCCGCTCAGATTGGTCGTCGAATGCGCCGCTGTTTGCAAACCAGCTGTCGAATTCGTGTGCATTGTCGCAGAGGAGTGAATAGCGGATCATCGCCGAGGCTTAAGCGGCAAGCAATTCATCGAGCTTGCCGTCCGCGTCGAGATCGTAGAGATCATCGCAGCCGCCGATGTGCTTGTCACCGATGAAGATTTGCGGAACTGTCGAGCGGCCGCCGGTGCGCGCCGCCATTTTCATCTGTTCGGCGCGATCGCCATCGAGCGAGATTTCGTCATATTCCGCACCCTTCTTCCTGAGCAGGTCCTTGGCGGCATGACAGTAAGGGCAGGTGCTTTTCGTATAGATGGTAATGGTCGACATGTGTAAATCCCGGGGTCGCGGCTTATATCGGGTCGTCACGCGCTTGTCACAACCCTTGCGAAGACCAACACGTCGACGCTCTTCGCTCCGCCACGCAGCAATGCACGCGAGGCCGCATTGGCGGTCGCTCCGGAGGTTAGCACGTCATCGATGAGTACGATTCGGGTGCCGTAGATTTTAGGCTTGGCCTCGTCCGGGACGTGGAAAGCCCCCTGGACGTTGCCGGCGCGCTGCGGCCGGCTCAGCCCCACCTGGGGCGGAGTCTGCTTCACCCGCGCCAGTGACTGGGTATCGACGGGCACGGCGCACGCCTCCGAGACACAGTGGGCCAGCGTCGCCGCCTGGTTGAACCGGCGCGAGATCAACCGGAACCGGTGCAGCGGAACCGGTACGATGAGGTCGGCTTCGCCAAGAAGCTCGGCCCCGGCACGCGCCATCCAAACCCCCATCGGCCGGGCGAGTTCGAGCCGGTCGCTGTATTTGAGCCGATGCACCAGCCGGCGCGCCGGGCCGTCATCGTAGCGCACCACCGCCCGTGCTCGGCCGAAAACCGGCGGGTCTGCCATTGCCTCGGGCGAGATCAGACCTGGCGTGCGCAGATCCTGGGCGAAAGGCGTGCCGAGCCGCTCGCAATAGGGCCGCTCGATGAAGCCCATTTGCCCCCAGCAGTCTGGGCAGAGCGCATGGTGTGCCGCGGTCCCCTTGCGGCAGGCGAGGCAGGCGGGTGGATAAAGGATGTCGAGCGCGCGGGCGCCGACCGCGTGCAGCGCGGCGGCGGCTTGCGCAACGCGCGTTTGATTTCTGAACGCTTCTCTCAAACTCGGCACCATGGCTTTTGACGCTACCCGGCCGGCTTCTTAAGTAAAGGTCTTGGCCGCGCCCCCTCCCCTTTTCGACAAAGCGCTGATCCGCCGCCGGTTGGCGCGGGCGCATAAGGCGCCAGCGCATTTCCTCCTCGACCGCGTCGCCGCCGATTTCGAAGAGCGCCTCTCCCTCGTCTCACGCCCATTTCCCCGTGCGCTCGATCTCGGCACGCCGGGGCCGCAGGTCGCGCAGGCGCTGCGAACAAATGAGCGCGTCGTTTTTCGGGCGGCGGCGCTGCCCGAAACCGCTGTGCCGCCTCTGTCGGCCGTCGCGGACGAAGAGGCGCTGCCCTTCGCCGACAACAGCTTCGACCTCGTCGCCTCAGCTCTTTCCCTGCAATGGGCGAACGATCTGCCCGGTGCGCTCGTGCAAATCCGACGGGCGCTGAAGCCGGATGGCCTTTTCCTCGCTGCCCTCCTCGGCGGCGAGACGCTGAGGGAGCTGCGCGTCGCGCTGACCTCGGCCGAGGCCGAACTCGCCGGCGGGGCAAGTCCCCGCATTGCGCCATTTGCCGATCTACGCGACCTCGGAGCGCTCTTGCAGAGGGCCGGTTTCGCGCTGCCGGTCACCGATGCCGAGCCCGTTGTCGTGCGCTATGCCTCCATGTTCGCGCTCGCGCAGGATTTGCGCGCCATGGGCGCGACGAACGCGCTCGCCGAGCGCAGCCGCATTCCGCTTCGCCGCACCATTTTGTTGCGAGCGGCGGAAATCTATGCCGAGCGCTTCAGCGATGCCGACGGACGCGTCCGCGCGACGTTCGAGATCGTCTGGCTTTCTGGCTGGGCGCCGCACGAAAGCCAGCAGAAGCCGCTGGCGCCGGGCTCGGCGCGCATGCGTCTTGCCGATGCGCTCAACACGCGCGAGCAAAAACTGCCGCGCGACTAGGCTTCCCGCGACCAGGCAATATCGCCCAAATCTTCGCGAAAGGCGAAGCGCTTCACGTGATCAACAACGACATTTTGCGTTCGCGTCAGGTTCTCTTCGTCCGGCGCTTCGATATGGACGACGAGCGCCTGCGGCTCCGCCTCGAAGCGACAGACGCGATCGTCTGCGAAGAGCACGCGGCCCCGCTCCGGCGTGAATTCGACGGCGAATTTATGGCTCCAATGCTTGCAAACCTGCTGCAGGTAGCGGCTGGCATTCGCGGTCGCGACGTGGGCGGTCGAAGCGGGCATAAAACGTCCTGACACTTGGCTATAGGGTGAACCGCGAGTTCTTACCTATCGCACGGCGATTTGTTATCTGCATGAGGAGCCTGGGAATAAGAGCCGCGCATGCACGTTACCATTCTCCCCATCTCCGCCGAGCACATCGAGGAATTCCATCGCATGCTCGACGTGGTCGCGCGCGAGCACAAATATTTGGCGTTCCTCGAAGCTCCACCGCTTGAGGATACCCGCGCATTCATAATGCGCAACATTGCCCGTAACAACATTCAGCTTGTCGCACTGGTGGACGGGCGGGTGGTTGGCTGGGCGGATATTCTGCCGAAGGATCGGCCCATTCATGCGCATGTCGGCGTGTTAGGCATCGGCCTTGTGCCTGAGTTCCGCGGCAAAGGGGTTGGGACAGCTCTCCTGCGCCACGTTCTCGAACAAGGCCGCAAAAAATATGTGCGGGTAGAGCTGACCGTGCGGGCCGCCAACACTCGCGCGATCGCGCTCTATGAAAAGCTTGGCTTGCAAAGGGAAGGTGTGTGCGGTGATGCCGTCTTTGTCGATGGTCGTTACGAAGACCTGATCATGATGGCGATCATCGACCGGCCGCCCGCATTAGCCGGGTAACGTTGGCTAGTTTTTCGTCCGACGTCGCGCTATGACCGATCGCGCCAGGAACGGAAAGCCGTACCAAAGGCTCGCGAGGAATGCCGCCATCGCAATTGCAATCCAGAAACTCAGCTGATCGTTATCGAGGACGAGGTGTCCGAGAATATAGATTTCGAACGAGATCGCGGTGAGCAGCGGCAGCATCGAAATTGCGATCATGAGCGACGCGAGCTGAATGAAAAAGCGCGAAACGCTGTGCTGCTCGGCAATGCGGTGGTAGGCGGCGGGTGCCATGATCAGCCCGATCGCCGCGCCGACGAGCAGAAGCGCACAATAATGCAGGAGCTGCTGACCCGCCGGAATCTGCGGAAAACGTTGGTTGAAGACGGCGATAAGCTGGAAGCCGAATAGCGCCTGGATCCCGGGAAGCACCATGCGGGCTTCTTCGATGGCGTTCTGCGCGCGTTTATCGAGTTCCTGGTTGTCGGCCTTATCGCTGGATTCGTCTTTCTTGTCCCCGGGTTTATCGCTCATCTCTTCAGCCCGCCCGCGGGTGCGCCGCACTATAGGCCGACAGCAGCCGCGCAGTGTCGACAGCCGTATAGAGCTGCGTCGTAGAAAGCGAGGCGTGGCCCAGGAGTTCCTGAATGCTGCGCAAATCGCCACCACGGGTTAACAGATGGGTTGCGAAGGAGTGGCGCAGCGCATGCGGCGTAGCAGTGTCGGGCAGTCCGAGTGCGCCGCGCATGCGTTCGACCGCGAGCTGGATGATCCGCGGTGACAACGGGCCGCCGCGCGCCCCGATGAAGAGGGGTCCGTCCGGCGGCAACGTGAACGGGCAAAGCTCGATATAGTTCTCAATGGCCTCTTGCACTTTTCGGATCACGGGCACCATGCGGGTCTTGCGCCCCTTGCCGAGCACGATGACGTAGTCGCG
>JAFASC010000112.1 GCA_019244955.1 Methylobacteriaceae bacterium
GCGCAACCGCCGCCGCGGAATTGCGGTACACGGGCAGAGCCGTGACGGGCGCCGCCGGTGCCCTTCTGCTTGTACATCTTCTTGCCGGTGCGCCAGATGTCGGCGCGGTTCTTCACCGCATGCGTGCCGGCGCGGCGCTTGGCGAGCTGATAGCGCACCATGCGATGGATCAAATCCATGCGCGGCTCGAGGCCGAAAATCTCGTCGTTGAGCTCGATGTCGCCGGCTGATTTGCCGTCAAGCGACGTGATGTCGATCTTCACGGGATCAGCCCTCCTGCTTTTCTTGTTGCGCCGGCGCTGCGGCAGGCGCTTCCGATTGCGCCTCAGATGACGCCGCGCCATTGTCGCCACCGCGCACGCGGAATTTTCCCGGCTGCGGCACATCTTTGGGCAGCGCGCGCTTCACTGCGTCGCGCACAAAGATCCAGCCGCCGGCATGACCGGGCACGGCACCCTCGACCAGGATTAGGCCGCGCGAGACATCGGTCTGCACGACACGCAGATTCTGCGTCGTCACGCGCTCGACACCGAGATGGCCGGCCATTTTCTTGTTCTTGAAGGTCTTGCCGGGGTCCTGGCGGCCGCCGGTCGAACCATGCGAGCGATGCGAGATCGACACGCCGTGCGACGCACGCAGACCGCCGAAATTCCAGCGCTTCATCGGGCCGGCAAAGCCCTTGCCGATGGTCGTGCCGGTGACATCGACGAACTGGCCCGGGATGAAGTGATCGGCAGTAATCTCGGCGCCGACCGGGATCAAACCATCCGCCTCGACGCGGAACTCGGCGATCTTCAGCGTCGGCTCGACCTTCGCGACGGCGAAGCGGCCGCGCTCGGCTTTCGAGACATTCTTGACCTTGGCGCGCCCGATGCCGAGCTGCACGGCGGTATAGCCGTTCTTCTCCTGCGTGCGATGCGCGACCACCTGACAGCCGTCGAGCTTCAGCACGGTGACGGGCACATGCTCGCCGGCGTCCGTAAAGACGCGGGTCATGCCGACTTTCTGTGCGATGACACCTGATCGCATAACGTAAATTCCTTCCGCCCTTTAGGCGAATGACTCCCGCTTAGAGCTTGATCTCGACGTCGACACCGGCGGCAAGATCGAGCTTCATCAGAGCATCGACCGTCTGCGGCGTCGGATCGACAATGTCGAGAACGCGCTTATGCGTTCGGATCTCGAACTGCTCGCGCGACTTCTTGTCGACGTGCGGCGAGCGGTTCACCGTGAACTTCTCGACGCGCGTCGGCAGTGGAATTGGGCCGCGCACCTGCGCGCCGGTCCGCTTCGCCGTGGAGACGATCTCCTTCGTCGACGTGTCGAGAATCCGGTGATCGAACGCCTTGAGGCGGATGCGGATGTTCTGGCCGTTCATATCGTGCGCGTCTTTCTTTCGAGCGAATTTTGAGTGGCTGGTAGCAAACAAAACTGGTTCGCTACCCTGTTTCGCTATTCGCTTACTCGATAATGCTGGTGACGACGCCCGAACCGACGGTGCGGCCGCCTTCGCGGATAGCGAAACGCAGCTTCTCTTCCATCGCGATCGGCACGATGAGCGAGACGTCGAGCGAGACGTTATCGCCCGGCATCACCATTTCCGTGCCCTCCGGCAGCGTGACGATGCCCGTCACGTCCGTCGTGCGGAAATAGAATTGCGGACGATAGTTGGTGAAGAAGGGCGTGTGACGCCCACCCTCTTCCTTGGTCAGGATGTAAGCCTCAGCCTTGAACTTCGTGTGCGGCTTCACCGAACCCGGCTTGCACAGAACCTGGCCGCGCTCGACTTCCTCGCGCTTCGTGCCGCGCAACAGGCAGCCCACGTTGTCGCCCGCCTCGCCCTGGTCGAGCAGCTTGCGGAACATCTCGACGCCGGTGACCGTGGTCTTCAGCGTCGGACGCAGACCAACGATCTCGATTTCCTCACCGACCTTGATTATGCCGCGCTCGATACGGCCGGTGACAACGGTGCCGCGGCCCGAAATCGAGAACACGTCTTCGACCGGCATCAGGAAGGGCTGATCCTTCGGACGCTCCGGCTGCGGGATATACTCGTCAACCGCGTCCATCAGCTTCAGCACGGAATCGTGACCGATCGCCGGCTCGCGATTCTCCAGCGCGCAAAGCGCCGAGCCCTTGATGATCGGGATGTCGTCGCCCGGGAATTCGTACTTCGACAGAAGCTCGCGCACTTCGAGCTCGACGAGCTCGAGCAGCTCCGGATCGTCGACCATGTCGACCTTGTTCATGTAGACGACAAGTGCCGGCACGCCGACCTGGCGCGCGAGCAAAATGTGCTCGCGGGTCTGCGGCATCGGGCCGTCGGCCGCGGAGACGACCAGGATGGCGCCGTCCATCTGCGCGGCGCCGGTGATCATGTTCTTCACGTAGTCGGCGTGGCCCGGGCAATCGACATGCGCGTAATGGCGCTTCTTCGTCTCGTACTCGACATGCGCGGTCGAGATCGTGATGCCGCGCGCTTTCTCTTCCGGCGCCTTGTCAATCTGATCATAGGCCGTGAACGTCGCGCCGCCGGTTTCCGCCAGCACCTTGGTGATCGCCGCCGTCAGCGACGTCTTGCCATGGTCGACGTGACCGATGGTGCCGATGTTGCAATGCGGTTTGTTGCGCGAGAATTTTTCCTTGGCCATAGCCACACTCTCCTTAGGGAACTCTTAGGTTCGTCGTCCTTGTTTGACTTCACTCAGGCGTATTTCGCCTGAACTTTTGCCGCTTCGTTTGCCGGGACCTGCTCGTAATGATCGAACTGCATCGTGAACACTGCGCGGCCCTGGCTGAACGAGCGCAGCTGATTGACGTAGCCGAACATATTGGCGAGCGGCACCATCGCATTGATGACATTGGCGTTGCCGCGCACGTCCTGGCCCTGGATGTGGCCGCGACGCGAATTCAAGTCGCCGATGACCGAGCCGGTATATTCTTCCGGCGTCACGACCTCGACCTTCATGATCGGCTCGAGCAGAACCGAGCCACCCTTCTGCAGCGCCTCGCGCGTTGCCGCGCGCGCGGCGATCTCGAAGGCGAGGACCGAGGAGTCGACATCGTGATAGGCGCCATCAATGAGGGTTGCCTTCAAATCGACAACCGGGAAGCCCGCAAGCACCCCGGACCCCATCACGCTGGCAATGCCCTTCTCGACGCCGGGAATGTATTCCTTCGGCACGTTGCCGCCGATGATCTTCGACTCGAATTCGTTGCCTTTGCCGGGTTCGTTCGGCTCGTAGACCACCTTGATCTTGGCGAACTGGCCGGAGCCGCCAGTCTGCTTCTTGTGCACGTAATCGATCTCGGTGCGCTTCGTCAGGCGCTCGCGATAGGCAACCTGCGGCTGGCCGATATTCGCGTCGACCTTGTACGTGCGCTTGAGGATATCGACTTTGATGTCGAGATGCAGCTCGCCCATCCCTTTGAGAATGGTCTGGCCGGATTCCTGATCGGTCGAGACGCGGAACGACGGGTCTTCCGCCGCGAGCTTCTGCAGGGCGACGCCGAGCTTCTCCTGGTCGGCTTTCGACTTCGGCTCGATTGCGATCTCGATGACCGGATCGGGGAATTCCATCTTTTCCAGGATGACCGGCTTCTGCATGTCGCAGAGCGTATCGCCGGTGCGGGTATCCTTCAGGCCGGCAAGCGCGACGATGTCACCGGCATAGGCTTCCTTGATGTCCTCGCGGTTATTCGCATGCATGAGCAGCATGCGGCCGACGCGCTCTTTTTTGTCCTTGGTCGAATTAAGAACGGTCGTGCCGCTCTCGATCTTGCCGGAATAGATGCGGCAGAAGGTGATCGTGCCGACGAACGGGTCGTCCATAATCTTGAAGCCGAGCATCGAGAACGGCTCGGTGTCCAGCGGACGGCGGATGACCTCCTCGCCCGTATTCATGTCGACGCCCTTGATGCCCTCGCGATCCGCCGGCGATGGCAGGAAATCGACGACGGCGTCGAGCAGCGGCTGCACGCCCTTGTTCTTGAAGGCGGTGCCGCAGAGAACCGGCACGAACGTGATGGTGCGCACGGCGGCGCGGATCAGGCGCTTCAGCGTCGCCTCGTCCGGTTCCTGGCCGTCGAGATAGGCGCCCATCACCTCATCATCCATCTCGACCGCCGCCTCGATCATCGCGAGGCGGTATTCCTTCGCCTGATCGAGCAGGTTCGCCGGGATTTCCTCGTCGTGATATTTCGCGCCGAGGCCCTCTTCCTCCCAGACGACAGCTTTCATGCGGACGAGGTCGATAATGCCTTTGAAATCGTGCTCGGAACCGATCGGCAGCTGCACGCAAATCGGACGGCCGCCGACGCGCGTCTTGATATCGCTCACGCAGCGGAAGAAATCGGCGCCGACCTTGTCCATCTTGTTAACGAAGACGATCCGCGGCACGTTGTACTTGTCGGCCTGACGCCAAACGGTCTCGGTTTGCGGCTCGACCCCCTGGTTGCCGTCGAGAACGCAGACGGCGCCGTCAAGGACGCGCAGCGAACGCTCGACTTCGATGGTGAAGTCAACGTGCCCGGGCGTGTCGATAATGTTGAGGCGCTTGCCGTTCCAGAACGTGGTCGTCGCGGCGGACGTGATCGTGATGCCGCGCTCCTGCTCCTGCTCCATCCAGTCCATCGTCGCGGCGCCTTCGTGCACCTCGCCGATTTTGTGCGACTTGCCGGAATAATAGAGGATGCGCTCCGTGGTCGTCGTCTTGCCTGCATCGATGTGAGCCATGATCCCAAAGTTGCGGTAATCTTCGATCGGATGTGAGCGAGGCATTTTCTTTGATCCTTCGGCGGCGCGCGGCGCTTACCAGCGATAGTGCGAGAAAGCGCGGTTCGCTTCCGCCATGCGGTGCGTGTCTTCGCGTTTCTTCACCGCGTTGCCGCGATTATTGGCTGCGTCCATGAGTTCGCCCGAGAGCCGGTCGACCATGGTCTTGTCGTTCCGGCCGCGCGCGGCCGAGATGATCCAGCGGATGGCGAGCGCCTGGCGACGATCCGGGCGCACTTCGACGGGCACCTGATAAGTCGCACCGCCGACGCGGCGCGAGCGCACTTCGATCGCTGGCGCGACATTGTCGAGCGCTGACTTGAACACGGCGAGCGGATCGGAGCGCAGCTTGCCCTCGATCGCATCGAAGGCGCCATAGACGATCGCCTCGGCGACCGACTTCTTACCCTCATACATAATCGAATTCATGAATTTTGTAAGAACGACGTCGCCGTATTTGGCGTCGGGAATGATCTCACGTTTCTCAGCACGATGGCGGCGGGACATGGCGCTCTCCTACTTCGGACGCTTGGCGCCGTATTTCGAACGGCGTTGCTTGCGGTCCTTGACGCCC
>JAFASC010000127.1 GCA_019244955.1 Methylobacteriaceae bacterium
GCCTTGAACGGCAGGTTCTTGTTGAGCAGCAGCGCGAGATAAAGGCCGATGACGAACTTCACCGTCGAGGCGAATACCGTGTAGCCGACGGTAAAGGCAGTGGCCATCCAGAAGACAGTGTCGTCGGACAGCCAGTCGTAATTGTCGAGGCCGATGAACTCGCCTGGCCGGCCGATCTTGGCGTCGGTGAAAGAGAGCCAGACGCCGAGGCCGAGCGGATAGGCGAGAAACAGGATGAGAATCGCCGCGGCCGGCAGCATGAACCAGAAGCCCTGCCAGTCGCGGTGGCTGACCAAGCGCTGCCAGCCGGTTCGCCGGGAAACCGCGATCTGCCGGCCTGGAACTAACGCCGCCTCGCTCATCGCACCTGGAATCCCTTCAGTGGAAGCGGCGGGGTTTCCGCCCCGCCGCGTTCCCGCCTACCGGTAGATACGCTGCGCCTGGCGCTCGGCCGTGCGCATCGTCGTCTTCAGGTCCTCCTGGCCCGTGCAGTAGCGCGCCACCATGTCGACCACAACAAACTCGGCGATCGCCGCGGCTACCTTCGGACTGAGGGGTCCGATGCCGCTTGCCGGCAGCGTGCGCGCCGACGCGTCGCGGAACGGAGTCGTTTTCGGGTCGGCGGTCCAGACGGGATTGCTCGCATACGCGTTGAGCGTTTGCGAGAGGTAGCCCTGGGCCGCCTCGAGCCACGGATTATAGTTGTCCGCTTCCATCATGAACGCCATGAAGGCTTTGCAGGCGTTCGGGAACTTCGAATAGTTGAAGGCAAGAATCGGGAAAGCCAGCTGCAGGTCGCTCGGCTTGCCGACCGGACCGACCGGATAGTTGGCGTGGTTCATGTCGTCGGCGATTGCCTGCTGCTTGGCGTCGCCGGCCTTTCCGGCTGTCTTTGCGGCAACATAGATCGAGATGCCGTTATTGGTCATATAAAGCTCGCCGGCGAGGAACGCCTTGTTGTTGGAGGAATCGTTCCAAGACGGCGTGCCCTCGATAAAGGTTGCGTAGAGCGCCTTGAAATATTCGAGTGCCTTTGCGGTCTCCGGCGAGTTGATGATGATCTTGTCGTTCTGGTCGGTGAGATAGGCGCCGTGCCCCCAAAGGAACGTGTGGATCCAGCCGTTGGCGTCGCCGGTTGCGTGACCCATCGCCATTCCGGCCGGCGTTCCGTTCTTTTTGAGGGCTTTGCATAATTCGAGGAAGGACGGATAGTCGGTCGGGAACGTCTTGAAGCCTGCTTTCTCCATGGCCGAGATGCGATAGTTTGGCAGGCCGCCATTCACCGCCACGGGAATGGCGATCCAGTCGTCCTTGTATTTGCCGTACGCCGCAGGCGAAGGCAGCCAGCCGCCATACTTCTTGCCGAGATAATCGGCGACATCGTTCACCTTGATGCACTTCTCGGGGAAGAGCTGCGGTAGCGAGAACAATCCCCAGACGAGATCGGGACCTTGTCCGGTATTGGCCGCAACGGACGCCTTCGGCTGGATGTCGTCGAAGGACTCGTTGGAAACGTTGACCTTGACGTTCATCGCTTTCGAAAAGGCGTCGACCATCTTCATGAACGCGTCGTCTTCGGCTTGCACGAAGCGCTTCCAGCGCAGCACGTTGAGGGTCGCTCCGGCTTCCGGCTTCCACTGCGATTCCTGCGCGAACGCTTGGGCAAATTCAAAGAGGCCGCCGCCTGCGGCCAGGCCGAGCGCACCGGCGCCTTTGACGAGCGTGCGCCTTGAAAAATCGTTCATTCTTTCCTCCCGTTGACTCTCGGATTTCTGCTGCGATTCAGTTCAGGATTCGCCTGCCGGTTTCCGCATCGAAGAGATGCGCCAGGCGTGGATTGGGGGCGAGGCGGATCGTCTCTCCCGGCTTCGGCATCACGCGTTCGCGGAACACGCAAACAATGTCGTGATCGCCGCTGCGGGCGACGACCTGCGTCTCCGATCCCGTCGGTTCGGTGACCACGACTTCGGCGGGAATGCCGTCATCGGCGATGTGGAAATGCTCAGGACGGATGCCGTAGATGACGGGCTTGCCGTCGGACGCGCTCGGGGCGTCGATCAAGGGCAGGTCGGCGCCGGCCTGCGTGACCACCTTGCCGCCCTCGATGCGGCCACTGACGAAATTCATCGCCGGCGAGCCGATGAAGCCGGCGACGAAGAGATTGTCCGGGCGGTCGTAGAGTTCGAGCGGGGCGCCGATCTGCTCGACGATGCCGTCATGCATGACGACGATCTTGTCGGCCATCGTCATCGCCTCGATCTGGTCGTGCGTGACGTAGACGGTCGTCGTCTCGAGCCGCTGGTGCAGCTCCTTGATCTCGGTGCGCATCGCGACGCGAAGTTTCGCGTCGAGATTGGACAACGGCTCGTCGAACAGGAACACCTGCGGATCGCGTACGATGGCGCGGCCCATGGCAACGCGCTGGCGCTGACCGCCTGAGAGCTGGCGCGGATAACGGTCGAGCAGCGCTTTCAATCCCAAGATATCGGCAGCACGATTGACGCGGGTCTTGATCTCGTCGCGCGGCGCGTTGCGCAGCTTCAGCGAGAAGCCCATATTGTCGTAGACGGTCATGTGCGGATAAAGCGCGTAGTTCTGGAACACCATCGCGATGTCGCGCTCTTTCGGTGGCACGTCGTTTACGACGCGTCCGCCGATGCGGATTTCGCCGCCGGTGATGTTCTCGAGGCCCGCGATCATGCGCAGCAGCGTCGATTTCCCGCAGCCGGACGGCCCGACGAGGATGACGAACTCGCCGTCTTCGATGTCGACATCGACGCCGTGAATCACGGCGGTCGCGCCGAATGCCTTGCGCACGCCCCGGATTTCCACGGACGCCATGCCTAACTCCTCCCGATGCCGCGGGTTGACCCCGCCTATCGTTTTGCCGGACGCCTCCGGTCCCGCGCTTGCTCGCGGTTTTTGCTCATGCATGATGGCGAGCGGCTGTTAGAAAGCAAGCGGGTAATTGTCGCGGCGGGTAACCGGCGGGCGGTCCTTGCCGCGCCTATGCGACGAAAGTTCGATGAGGTGTGAAGAGCGTGAGCGATTTTGAGGTTTTGATGCCGGACGCTCTGCCGGCGCGAGTGATCAGCGGGCTCGAGCAGGGATGCAAGCTGCACAAGCTTTGGGAAGCGCCCGACAGGGATGCCGCGCTTGAGGAACTCGCTCCGCGCATCCGCGGCCTGGCGACCGGCGGCGGCCATACCCGCATCGACGGCAGCTTCCTGTCGCGCCTGCCGAGACTCGAAATCGTCTCGAGCTACGGCGTCGGCTACGATCATATCGACGCCAAATGGGCGGGGGCGCACGACATCATCGTCACCAACACGCCGGACGTCCTCAACGAGGAAGTGGCCGACACAGCACTCGGACTCATCCTTTGCGCGGTGCGGCAATTGCCGCAGGCCGATCGCCACCTGCGCGAAGGCAAGTGGCTGCAAAAGCCGTTTCGGCTGACGGCGACGCTGCGCGGCCGCACGCTCGGGATTGTCGGCCTAGGCCGCATCGGCAAAGCCATCGCCAAGCGCGCCGAAACCTTCGGCTTGAAGATCGTCTATCACGGCCGCAAACCGCAGGCCGACGCCGGCTATGAGTACTTCGCCTCGCTCGTCGAGATGGCCCGAGCCGTCGATATCCTGCTCGTCATCACGCCGGGCGGGCCGGAGACGAAGCACCTCATCAATGCGGAGGTCTTGGAGGCGCTCGGTCCCGAGGGCGTGCTGATCAACGTCGCGCGCGGCTCCGTCGTCGATGAAGACGCGCTGATCGCCGCCTTACGCGAGCGCAAGATCATGACCGCCGGCCTCGACGTCTTCGCCAACGAGCCGCGGGTGCCGCAGGAACTGATCGACATGGAGCACGTGGTCCTACTGCCGCATGTCGGCTCGGCATCCGTTCATACGCGCAATGCGATGGGACAGCTCGTCGTCGACAATCTTTTGTCGTATGCGGCGGGGCGCGGACCGCTGACCCCGGTTGCGGAAACGCCTTGGCCCCGCAAGAAGAGCGGTGCACATTAGTCGCGATTCACCTGTTGGAGGCCCGCATAATGCATGCCCATCGCCGTTTGCCGCTGCGGCTTGGCCGGAGCGGTCCGGCTGTCGTTGTTGCCTTCAGTGTCATGCTCGTGGCGCAGGCGAGCGCCGCCATCGATCTGACCAGCGTCGAAAAACTCGCCGGACAATGGGACCTGTCGCTGAACGACACCAATCGGCGTTGCCGGCTGGTGTTGCGCGCCGACGAGGCCGGGCCGAGCCTCGCCCTTGCCATGCCCGCGGGCTGCCGCCGGGCGATGCCGCTTCTCACCGAGGTCGGCGGCTGGAAACTGCAGCCCGGCGACCACGTCAGCTTCGCCGACGCGCACGGCAAAGAGGTGCTGGCGTTCCTGCCGGAGGGCGACGGCCCTCTTCTCGCCAAGGGCCCGGAAGGCGAGACCTACCGGCTCAGCGCCGCGGAGAGCTCGGCGCAGGGCCAGCGCTTCGGCGATCTTCCGGCGGTGCAGGTGCCGGGCTTCGAGACGCCCGCGCCCGCCCCGGCGCCGCTGACGATCGCGGCGACCACCGCGCCCGCGGCATCGTCGGTCAAGCCGGACGAGATTGCCGGGCGTTATTCGGTGCTGCGCGAGGGCGGCAAGGATACCGGCTGCATGATCACGCTCGACGCCAAGGCGCGCGGGCTCAAGGGCGGCAACAAGGCGCTGCTCGCGCCGGCGTGCCGCGACCAGGGCATCGTGATCTTCGATCCGGTCGGCTGGGCGATGGAGAAGGGCAAGCTGAAACTCACCGCGCGCAAAGGCCACCACGCGCTGTTCGAGCAGAAGGGCGACGGCACCTGGGAGAAGGAGCCGAAGGAGGGCAAGGCGCTCAGCCTGAAGAAGATGTAGCGGGCCGGCTCCTCCGCGCCTATCTCGGTCGCATATCAACAGGAGAGGCGCATGGCAGCTGCACAGCCGAAAATCCCCGGCCCCGATCACCCGATCACGATCGCTCCGGCGCAGAGCCGCGTGCGCGTGCGCTTTGGCGGTGACGTCATCGCCGAGACGAGCGAGGCGCTCGATCTCAGGGAAGCGACCTATCCCGTCGTGCATTATCTGCCGCGCAGCGCCGTGCAAATGGATCGGCTGGTGAAAACGGCGCACAGCACGCACTGTCCGTACAAGGGTGACGCGAGCTATTACAGCATCCTCGGCAAGGACGGCACGCGCGTCGAGAACGCGGTCTGGTCCTACGAGACGCCGTTTCCCGCGATGAAGCAGATCACGGGCTATCTCGCCTTTTATCCGAACAAGGTCGAGATCAGCGCGGAGTGAGTCCGTGTCATTCCCGGCGGTCCACCAGGACCGACCGGGAATCCAGGCTTTCGTCACTCAACCCCTGGATTCCCGCTTACGCGGGAATGACAATGCGGCATGATCTGACTATGACGGTGCGATAACAACAGAGTAGCACCGCTTGTCCGCACCCCTTTCCGGCATCCGCGTTCTCGAACTTGCCCGCATTCTTGCCGGTCCCTGGGCCGGGCAATTGCTCGCCGATCTTGGCGCCGATGTCGTCAAGGTCGAGCGCTCGAAGAGCGGCGACGACACGCGCGCCTGGGGGCCGCCCTTTGTCGAGGGCGCCGACGGCTCAAATCTCAGCGCCGGCTATTATCACTCCTGCAATCGCGGCAAGCGCGGTCTCGTCGCCGATTTCGAGACGCCGGAGGGTCAACAGATTGTTCGCCAGCTGGCGAGACATGCCGACGTGCTCATCGAGAATTTCAAATTCGGCGGCTTGAAAAAATACGGGCTCGACTACGAGAGCCTCAAGCAGATCAATCCGAAGCTGATCTACTGCTCGATCACGGGTTTCGGTCA
>JAFASC010000171.1 GCA_019244955.1 Methylobacteriaceae bacterium
TTCTACCGGCGCAATCTCGCTGCCGGCCAGAAGGGGCTCTCGATCGCCTTCGATCTCGCCACCCATCGCGGCTACGACAGCGATCACCCGCGCGTTTCCGGCGACGTCGGCATGGCCGGCGTCGCGATCGATTCGATCTACGACATGCGCACGCTGTTCTCCGGCATTCCGCTCGATCAAATGAGCGTCTCGATGACGATGAACGGCGCGGTCCTGCCGGTTCTCGCGCTTTATATCGTCGCGGCCGAGGAGCAGGGCGTGAAGCCGGCGCAGCTCGCCGGCACGATCCAGAACGACATTCTAAAAGAATTCATGGTGCGCAACACCTACATCTATCCGCCTGCGGCATCGATGCGCATCATCTCCGATATTTTTGCGTTCACCTCGGCCAACATGCCAAAGTTCAATTCGATCTCGATCTCCGGCTATCACATGCAGGAGGCCGGCGCGACGCAGGATCTCGAGCTCGCCTACACGCTTGCCGACGGCGTCGAATATATCCGCGCCGGTTTGAAGGCGGGGCTGACCATCGACCAATTCGCGCCGCGCCTGTCGTTCTTCTGGGCGATCGGCATGAACTTCTTCATGGAAGTCGCCAAGATGCGCGCCGCGCGCCTCATCTGGGCGAAGCTCGTCAAGGACTTCAACCCGAAGTCGGAGAAGTCGCTGCCATTGCGCACGCATTGCCAGACGAGCGGCTGGTCGTTGACCGCGCAGGACGTGTTCAACAACGTCATGCGCACCTGCATCGAGGCGATGGCGGCGACGCAGGGGCATACGCAATCGCTGCACACCAACGCGCTCGACGAGGCGCTCGCGCTACCGACGGACTTTTCCGCGCGCATCGCCCGCAACACGCAGCTCTTCCTGCAGCAGGAGAGCGGCACGACGCGCATCATCGATCCGTGGGGCGGATCGTATTACGTCGAGCGGCTGACTGCCGATCTCGCCAAAAAAGCATGGGGCCATATCGAGGAGGTCGAGCGCCTCGGCGGCATGGCGAAGGCGATCGAAGCCGGCATCCCGAAGCTGCGCATCGAGGAAGCCGCGGCGAAAACGCAAGCACGCATCGATTCGGGCCAGCAGACGGTGATCGGCGTCAACAAATACCGCGTGTCGGACGAAACCGAAATCGACGTGTTGAAGGTCGACAATTCCGCCGTGCGCGTACAGCAGATCGCCAAACTGAAGCGGCTGCGCGAGGAACGCGATGAGGCAGCGACCTCACGCGCACTCGACGCGTTGACGCGCGGCGCGAAGTCCGGCGGCAATCTGCTGGCTTTGTCGATCGAGGCGGCGCGCGCCAAGGCGACCGTCGGCGAGATTTCAGGCGCGCTGGAAAAGGTGTTCGGCCGTCATCGCGCGGAAATCCGCTCGATTTCCGGTGTCTACAAAAGGGAGGCAGGCGTGGGAGCGGAAGCTATCCACCGCGTGCAGTCGATGGTCGAAGCGTTCGAGGAGAACGAGGGTCGCCGTCCGCGCATTCTCGTCGCCAAGGTCGGCCAGGACGGCCACGATCGCGGCCAGAAAGTCATTGCGTCGGCATTCGCCGATCTCGGTTTCGACGTCGATATCGGACCGCTTTTCGCGACGCCGGATGAGGCGGCGCGGCAAGCGGTCGAGAACGACGTACACATCATCGGGATATCGTCGCTTGCCGCAGGCCACCTGACGCTGGTGCCTGAGTTGAAGCATGCGCTCGAAGAACAGGGTCGGCCCGACATCATGATCGTCGTCGGCGGCGTCATCCCGCCACAGG
Organism: Methylobacteriaceae bacterium; assembly: GCA_019244955.1. Classification (GTDB taxonomy): domain Bacteria; phylum Pseudomonadota; class Alphaproteobacteria; order Rhizobiales; family Beijerinckiaceae; genus JAFASC01. The sequence goes on from JAFASC010000171.1 coordinate 1,760, forward strand.
ACTTTGCCGCGCTGCACGAAAGTGGCGCGTCGGCGATTTTCCCGCCGGGCACCGTCATTGCCGAAGCTGCGGCGAGTTTGCTCGAGGAGCTGAACCGCCGCCTCGGTTATGCGCAGCGCGAGGCGGCGGAGTAATGGCCGCGATCAGTTGAATTGATCGAGACGAATCGCAAACGTCGGAATCGCATCGAAGCGCAACGTTTCGTTCGCGCGAACCTCGCTAATCTCATTCCATTGTCCGTCGGTCGCGTGCTTGTGCACCAACGTGGTCCGCGTGTTGGTATCGACCACCCACAGTTCCTGAACGCCGAAGCCCGCGTAAAGCCGCGCTTTCGGCCCGCGATCCTGCGTAAGCGTGGAGCTGGCGATTTCGATCGCGAGCAAGACATCGCCGCCGCGCACGTCCTCGGAGCGCAGCCGGCGCGGATAGATGCAGAGGTCGGGCTCGACGATGGTGTCTGCGCCGAGAAACAGCGATGTCTCGAACCCGACAATCAAATCGGGCAGACAAACGCGGGCCAGAGCCATCCCAATCTCGGATTTGAGCCGCTCATGCGCGTGGTATTTCGGGCCCATCGGAACGATTCTTCCTTCGATGAGCTCGAAATTATCGTCTTCGTCGATCAGGCGGTCCGCCTGCATGCGGCGGATGTCCGCGGCGGTCAGCCGGCCAAACGAGGTGCTGGAAAGGGCGGTGAGCTGCATGCGCCGTTCTCGAAGCCGATTCTAGCATCTCCAAGCGGCGGGGGCGAGCCTCACTGCGTCAGATTACAGCCGCTGTCCTTCAGCGAAAAGAACGCCTGGTCGCCGGGAATGACCGCGAGCTTCTTGTAATAATCCCACGGCGCCTTGCTCTCTGCCGGCGTCTTCACCTGGAAGAGATACATGTCGTGCACCATGCGCCCGTTCGGCAACACGTGCCCGCCGCGCGCGAAGAAATCGTCGACCGGCATTTCGTGCATTTTCTTGGTCACCGCATCGCCGTCGGTCGTGCCCGCCGCCTGCACGGCTTTCAGATATTGCGTCACGGAGGAGTAGGTGCCGGCCTGAACCATGTTGGGCATGCGTCCCGTGCGCTTCATGAAGCGATTGGCGAACTCGCGCGCCTTATCGTCGAGGTCCCAATAATAGCCTTCGGTGAGCACAAGGCCCTGCGCCGCTTGCAGCCCCAGCCCGTGCACTTCGGCGAGCGTGAACAGGAGCGCAGCGATGCGCTGCTTGCCGCCTTGCGTGACGCCGAATTCCGCCGCCTGCTTGATCGCGTTCGCGGTGTCGAGGCCGGCATTGGCAAGCCCGACCACTTTTGCGCCCGAGCTCTGCGCCTGCAGGATGAAGGACGAGAAGTCGGGGCTGTTTAGCGGATGACGCACCGAGCCGACGACCTTGCCGCCCTTTGCTTTCACGTAATTCGATGTGTCGTTCTCGAGCGCGTAGCCGAAGGCGTAATCGGCGGTGATGAAGAACCAGCTGTCGCCGCCGTTTTCGACGAGCGCGCCGCCGGTGCCGACGGCGAGCGCATGCGTGTCATAGGCCCAGTGGAAGCCGTAGGGCGTGCATTGCTTGCCGGTGAGGTCGGTGGTCGCCGCGCCGTCGGTGATCGTGATCTTCTTCTTGTCTTTCGAGAGTTGCTGGACGGCAAGCGCGACCGACGATGTCGTCAGCTCCATGATCGCGTCGACATTCTCGACGTCGTACCAGCGCCGCGCGATGCTGACGGCGAGATCAGGCTTGTTCTGGTGATCGGCACTGACGATGTCGATGGGCTTGCCCAAAACCTTGCCGCCGAAATCCTCTACGGCCATGTGCGCGGCTTCGACCGACCACTTGCCGCCGAAATCGGCATAGACGCCGGACTGGTCGTTCAGGATTCCGATTTTAACGCCGCTCGAGCCCGGCGCTTGCGCATGAGCGGCCGGATTTACGGCAAGCGCGGCAGCAAAGCCCAACGCCAGCGCTAAATGTCTCATCATGTTCTCCCAACCAGCTTCGTTTTGGCTGGCGGCATATTTTACGCCGCGGGAGTCTTGGCAAGTCGCCTTTCGTCTGCCCTGCCGAGCAAAAATGGAGGCTCTCCCCGCCGCTGCGGACGGGGAGAGCCTTGTCGAATTAGTTGAGCACCACCATCCGCACCGAGCCGGTCGAGTGCAGGCCGATCGCCTGCGCCGCGCCGCGGGCGAGGTCGAGCGAGCGGCCGCCCACGAACGGGCCGCGATCGTTGATGCGCACGACGACGGCCCGGCCGGTCGCCACGTTGGTCACCTGGACGCGCGTGCCGAAGGGCAGACTGCGATGCGCCGCCGTCAGGGCGCCGCTGTTGAAATGCTCGCCATTGGCGGTGCGGGCGCTTAGGCGCTCGCCGCCGCCGTACCAGCTGGCGCGCACGACCCGGCCTGCGGCCGAGGAGCCGCCTGGGCCGCCAAGAGCCCGGGCACGCGACACGTGACCACGGACCTGCGGGTATTCCGGCGCGGGCACGCCGAACCAGGAGGGCACGGCCGGCGCCTCGACGGCTGCGGCGTGGCGCGCCGTGCGATATGCATAATGGTGATGATGCCTGTGATGTCCTCTGAAGTGTAGATGGCGTCCGGCGCTCGTATAGTGGTGGCCTCTGTGATGGTGATAATAGTGATGCCTCGGATGAGCTTCGGCGACACCGGTAAGAGCCGCAAGCGCAGCAATAGTAATTATCATTCTCCGCATTCGTTTACCTTGCTCCAAGCTTTGGGTCTGTTGACTGCAAACACCTCTGTCTGCCGCTTATGACCTGATTGAGGCGCGTGGAGTGGTCGATTGTCGCGGCTATACTTGCGACAATCTGCCGCCTTGCTGCAGTGCACAATCATCTTTACGAGGGCCGGGACTGCTTGTTGGAGGCGCCGGGTTCCACCGCGTCGCCGCGACATTCGTACGCGGAGCAAGCCCAATCACCTTGGCCTCTGCGGCTGCGGTCTGCGCAAAAGCGGCCGGTCGCGCGCAGGCGCAACGATCGGAGCCCTCAAGAATGATGAAAACTGCAAAGACCGCCTTCGTGCTTCTCGGGCTCGCGCTGCCGGTGAGCGCCTATGCCGAAAACCTCGGCGGCATCGAGATCAGCGCCGCGGAACGACAGGCTTGCACGCCCGACATCATGCGGCTCTGCGCCCACATGCTGCCGGACGCGAACGGGGTCCTCAGCTGCATGCAGTCGAAGCGGTCCCAGGTCAGCCCGGCTTGCACAAAGGTCGCCCGCGCGCACGGGCTCTGATCATCTGAATAGTCGACGCAAGAATCCCCGCTCCTGGTAGCGGGGATTTTTGTTTGTGCGTGGCGGTCGACGTAAGGGCAAATTTGCTCGGATCGCGGGCGTGACTTCAGCCGAGTGTTAGGGCAGGTTCGCTTCTCATAGGGAGGAAGCAGCCATGCCAAAAAACAGCAAAAATGGTCTTCTGTTTGGGACCGCGCTCACCACCGCGCTCGGATTGGCGCTCGCCGCTTCGGCGCAGGAAGTGAAGCAAGACAGCAAAATGGCGGTGCGGGCCGCCGGGGCAACGAATGTGACGCAGCAGCAATTGGACGACGCTGCAAAAGATCAGAACAATTTCCTGCACACCAACGGCAATTATGCGCAAACGCGTTTCTATCCGAATAAGCAGATCAACAAGGACAATGTCGCCAAGCTGCACCCGGCCTGGATTTTCCAAACCGAGGTGAAGGAATCGATGGAGACATCGCCGATCGTCGTCAACGGAACGATGTTTGCCACGACCTCCTACAGCCACGTCTATGCCATCGATGCGAAGACCGGCGCGGAGCTCTGGCACTACAAGCCGAAGCTTGGCGCCATCACCACCTATTGCTGCGGGCCGAACAACCGTGGCGTCGCGGTAGCGGACGACAAGGTGTTTGTCGCAACGCTCGATGCGAAGCTCGTCGCGCTCGACGCCAAGACCGGGAACGTCGTCTGGGAACAGAAACTCGCCGATCCCGAGGACGGATATAGCGAGACGATGGCGCCTACCGTGGTCAAAGGCAAAGTGCTGATTGGCACGAATGGCGGCGAATACGGCATTCGCGGCTTCGTTCGCGCCTACAATGCCGCCGACGGCAAGCTTCTGTGGAACTTCGACACGATCCCGGAGAATTCCGTCGGCGTTTGGGCCACCAAGGATGCGACCGGGCGCGATATGCACCGCGACATCGAGGCGGAGAAGGCGCAGCTCGCTAAGATCGGCGACCCCTACAAACGGCTCGGCGGCGGTGTGTGGCAGAACCCGGCGGTCGATCTCGCCACGAACCGCATCTTCTTCGTCGTCGGCAATCCCTCTCCCGATCTCGATGGCAGCATACGCCCCGGCGACAATCTCTACACCGACTCGCTCGTCTCGCTCGATCTCGATACGGGCAAATACGCCTGCCACTTCCAGTACATCGCTCACGATGTCTGGGATCTCGACTCGGTCAGCCCCGCGGTGCTCGTCGACGTCGCCGATAAATCCGGCAACACGATTCCCGGCGTGATCCATGCCGGCAAGACCGGGCACATCTATGTGCATGACCGCAAGGATTGCAGCCTGATCCGCTTCTCCGACGCAATGGTCGCGCAGGAGAACATGTGGACGCTGCCCACGAAGGAGGGCGCGCGCATGCTGCCCGGCGCCAATGGCGGAGTCGAATGGTCGCCGATCGCGACCAACCCGCAGGCGCATCTCGCCTACGCCATCAACCTGCATCAGCCGATGACGTACCAGGTCGAGAGTAGTCCTTATCCCGGCGGCAAGCTCTGGCTCGGCGGCGCGTTCAAGGTGATCGCAACCGAGGAGAGCGCCGGGAATGTCACCGCCGTCGATTACAATACCGGCAAGATCAAATGGCAGGTGAAGACGCCCGAGCCGATGATCGGCGGAATTTTGGCGACCGACGGCGGCCTTGTCTTCACCGGAGAGGGCAACGGCCTGTTCAAGGCTTACGACGCCAACGACGGCAAGGTGCTCTGGCAATTCCAGGCCGGTGCCGGCGTCAACGCGCCGCCCTCGTCCTACACGGTCGATGGCAAGCAGTACATTGTCGTCGGCGCCGGCGGCAACACGCAGATCGACTTCAAACGCGGCAACAATATCATCGCGTTCACCGTCGACTGAGGCCGGCACTGATCTATGTTCCGAGACGGGGGCCTCGTGCCCCCGTTTTCTTGCGAGAGAACGACATGCTGCGGCTGATGACGGCAATTCTGCTGGTTTGCCTGAGCGCCACAGCGCGAGCTCAATCTATCGAGGAAAAAGCCAACGTCTGCGGCGCCTGTCACGGCGAAGACGGCATCCCGCAAGATAAGGCGTTCCCGATCATCTGGGGTCAGCACGCCGGATATCTCTATCTGCAGCTGCGCGACTTCCAGAAGGGCGTGCGTAAGAACGAAATTATGCAGCCGATCGCGGAAGGCTTGACCAAAGACGACATGATGGCGCTCGCCGAATATTTCGAAAAGAAGCAATGGCCGAAGCTGCCGCAAGCTGCCGCAAGCGGCGCCGACGCGGCGACCGCGAAGCGCGTCAATGGCTCCATCGGCTGCACGGGATGCCATCTCGACCAATACCAGGGCGACGGCTCGATCGCCCGGATCGCCGGGCAGAACCACGATTATCTCTTGAAGACGATGCTCGACTTCCGCACGCGCGATCGCGCCAACAATCCCGGCATGTCGGATTTGATGAACGCCGCGAGCGAAGACGACCTCAAGGCGATGGCTGCCTATCTCGCCGGCTTCTGAGCAGACAGAAAATCGGCAATGTCGGAATGCCCGAGATCGCGCGCAATCTCGATCGCGCTCTTGCCGCGGTCGTCACGTCCCTCAAGTGCTGCGCCGCGGGCGATCAGAAGCGCCAGCACTTGTTTGATATCGTCGATGCCGGCGCCGTCGGCGTAACCCGCCGCCCACATCAATGCGGTGAGCCCATGGTCATATTTTCGATTGACGTCGACACCTGCCTCGATCAGCCGCGCGACGACTCTCGCAAAGCCGCGCGATGCGGCATAGACAATCGCCGCCTTGCCGCTCGCATCGAGCGCGTTCGGGTCCGCGCCTTTCGCTAAAAGTAGATCCAGAAGCTCGAGATTGCCGTTGAATGCGGCGGCCATAAGCGGGGTTAAACCGCCGGAGCCCGCAAGGTTCACGTCGGCACCGTGCGCGATCAGATATTTTGCGATCGAGGAATGGTCGGCTTCGCTGGCAAAGAAAAGCGGCGTCGCGCCGGATATCGCACGCGCATCGATTGCCGCTCCCTTTTCGATCAACAATTCGGCTGCCAACGCGCGCCCCGCTTTTGCCGCCAGCGCAAGCGCCGTTCGCCCGAGACGATCGCGCGCATCGAGCGCGACACCCCGCTCGAGGAGACCTCGTATCAAGTCGTCGCATCCCGCCGTCGCTGCCGCAAACAGGAGAAGGTTCGACTGGAACACGTCGTCGGCCGGAAACGTCGCGGCTTTTTGCGCGAGCCCCGCACATGCCGGAGATTGTCGTGCCGCCTGCGCGGGCGCGCCGAGAACAACGCCGCCGAAGAGGATTGCCTGGGCCGCTCGGGAGAGGAGATGCATCGCCCTCTCAGAATAGCGGCTGCACACTCGATCCGTCGAGGCGACTAAAGCGACTAGAGTCCGAAGGGATAGGTCCCCGGCACGCGGTGCGGCGGTACCGTCGCCAAGGGTGTGGCCGCCCTCGTTTCGATTCCTATTCTTTCCTGCCCGAGGGTTTGTCAGGCCCCGTGTCGCTCGATTCGAAATTACGGTGGTTGCGGGCGTGATCGTGATACTGCTCGGTCTGCACCGTGGCGCTGTCGAGCCCGCGCTCGTCGCTATGGCGTGACTTGTCGCGATTGCTCAGAACCATGTTCTCCTCGAGCATGCCCTCGGGCAACTCGGTCATGGCGCCTGTGCCTGAGCGTTTGCCCTGCGCACCGGGGCCCATATGTTTGCTTGCATTTGCCACTGTGTGTGCCTCCGAACTGTGTTTGCAATCGCGGTTGGTGTGATTCCTGGAAACCATGCCACCCCGATCCCAACTAGCCGATCGCGAGACGGTTTCTCCCCTTAAATGAGCAACGCGGCAATTCGTTCATCGCCGTAAAAACGAAAGCCCGGCCATTCGGCCGGGCCTCTCCTGGAACCGTTTCGCTTAGCGGCAATCGACCGATGGGCGATTCATGCCGGCGGAGCGGCCTTCGCTCATCGTGTAGACGATCTCGCGCGTGCGCGGGTTCACGATCACGATCTCATTGTCGACGACCATGTAGTCGAAGCCACGATATTCAGGCACGATATCGACGATCTCAGTCGGCAACGGGTGGAAGTGGTAGCGTTCTGGCACCCGCGTCCCTACCGACACGTTGAAGTCGACGTGGCTGATGTTCTCGACTTTGGTCGAGGTGAGAGCGGTGCGGATGCGCTCCTGCTTCTGCGCATCGATCTGGACCGAAGTCGACGAGCTATTTGTCTCGTGCCCGGTGATCCCGGATTGCGTGTTGGTGTGGTCTGCGGTGCTCGATGTGCTCGTCGCGGAGCGGCCCGAAAGGGTGGTGTCGCCCTTGCCGGACGGGTTTGTGTCGTTTCTATCGGACGTGCTCGCGTTCTTGCCGGACGTGCTCGCATCGGGCTTACCCGTCGCGGCGGAGCGTCCGGTCTTCGTGGCTGTGTCGCCGGGCTGCTTGCCGGCGTCGGCTGCGCTGTGCTGCGCGTCGGACTTCCCGTTTGCAGCCGACTTCGGCTGCTGACCGGCTTTATCGTTTGCGCCTTGGCGCGCATTCGGCGAAGCCTTGTCGTTGGCCGCGCGCTGATGTGTTGTCGGGCCCTTGTCGTTGGCGGCGCCGTGCTCGTGCTTCGAGGCCTTGTCGTTAGCTGCGCCTTGGTGGCTCTTGAGCTCGTTTGCGGGGCTCATGGCGTCGGCCTTCGGAGAGTCCTTGCCAGCCTTGGACGTGTCTTGCGCCGCGCTGCGGTGCTCTGCCATTCCATGATCGGGCGAGGTCGAGGGCTTCGCCTGATGCCCTGCCGCCGCGGGCGATTCCTTTGCCAAACCGGGCGCAGATTTATGCTCCGGCGCCTGCGCGTTTGCACCGGCGACGCCGATCAGAAGAGCCGTGGCCGCGCAGGAAACAAGAAGAGTTGGTCGCATGTGTTTCTCCGTAACTCCCCTCCGCTTCGCGAGATAAACCGGATCAAAAACTCACGGTTCCGCTGAGCGGGATGAACTTTTGTTTAAAGACGGGCCGAAGGTCCGCTGGCCGACTGATTTTCGGCGAGGGTTCTGCTGGGCTGGCGGGAGGAGCTCGCAGCTGCCGCAATTGCGACGTTCGCGCCGGCAAACCGCCGGTCAGGAGCCCGAAAGCAGCGCCTCATTCAGCCGGTGCCCGGCGCGCACGGCCTTGGCGGTGAGATAGCGGCGATTATCGACATTGATCGGCGCTTGGATCGGCATGCGTGGGGCAATCTCGATGCCGCAGCTCGCGAGGCCAGCTACTTTCGCGGGATTGTTCGTCATCAGGATCACCGACTTGCAATCGAGCAGCTCCAGCATGCGCGCGGCGGCGCCATAGTCGCGCTCGTCCTCATCGAAACCGAGCGTCGTGTTGGCATCGATCGTATCGAGCCCCTCGTCCTGCAGCTGATAGGTCCGCATTTTGTTGGCGAGACCCAATCCCCTGCCTTCCTGCGGCAGATAGAGAACGATGCCGCCGCCGCATTTTTCCAGGCGATCGAGAGAAAGCTGCAGCTGCTCGCCGCAATCGCACCGCCGCGAACCGAAGACGTCGCCGGTGAGGCAGGCCGAATGCAGCCGCACCGCAACCGGCTTCTGGAAGTCCGGTTTGCCGATGATGATTGCCGCCGGATTTTCTCCCGTATTGTTTCGAAACACCACAAAGGTCGCTCGCTTACCGCCTTTGAGCGGCACGGACGCTTTGCTCGCAATCGTGAGCGAGCGGATAGACTCCGCACGAAACTGCGCGATCGACTCCGCGTCGACACTGACGATATGATGCCCCCGTGCGATCGCGTCTGAGACCGCGTCGGCGGCAAGCACCGCAGGCATGCCCTGCGATAATTTCGCAAGCTGGATTGCTGCTGCTGCGGCCGCCCCGGCAGGCTGCATGTGAATGGCGCGAGCGCTTCTCGCGCCTGCGACAAATGCCAGCACCATGTCTGCGTCGCAGCGCCGTGACAGGCGCAAACTCATTGCCGCTGCCGTGTTGAAGCCCAGGGCGCCGGCGCGGCGCGCAGTCAGCGCGAGACGCGGCGCCACAGGAGTGCAAAGCGCGATGAACTCCGACCAGCGGGCCGCATTCAGCCCCTCGACCGGCAACGCCAGGATCGTTTCTCCTGCGCTGTTTATGATTACCGGCCGCCCCGCATGAAATTCGGCGAACCCGCGAGTGACGCCGATCTCGGCGCCCGTACCGAACAATGTGGAAGCCACGTCTACCCACTCCACTCATGACCAGCTTCCGCCGGAAAGGGCGATCCAGCTCACGGGGCCGAGGGTTCGACGCCGCGCTGTTCTTTCTATTCCAATCCCGAATGATGAATTTTTTCGCCTGCTTTCCCCGAACGACATTGTCTTGTAAGGACACTCGCCAGTGGTTGAACCTGTGTATATGCCGCTCGTCAAGTCTGACGCACATGGCGTTCTCGGACGAAATGCTTGCGTCGGCGCTGCGGCTGCCACGGAGTCCTGGGCGGCGTTCCTCGACGCTTTCCGCCACCCGAGCCGAGCTCTGCCGCCGCCCTGGGATGACATTTTCGGACCGCTCCGACGCGGAGCCGTGGACGATCTCGTCGTCATCGGCCAGATCGGCCAGTCGCTTGACGGACGCATTGCCACGGCCTCCGGGCATTCTCGCTACATCAATGGCCCGGCGGGCCTGACGCATCTGCATAGATTGCGTTCGTTAGTCGATGCGGTGCTCGTCGGTGTCGGCACGGCGATTGCCGATGATCCGCAATTGACGGTGCGGCACGTCGCGGGACCTCATCCGGCGCGCGTCGTCCTGGATCCAAAGGGCAGACTGGCAGCTTGCGCCAGGATTTTCACTTGCGACGGCGTCCGCCGGCTCGCGGTCATCGCGGAAGGAGCGCGTTGCGCTTTCAACGCAGATGTCGAAGTCATGAGCCTGCCCGCCGTTGATGGCCGCATTGCGCCACGCGCCATTCTCGCGGCGCTCGCCGAGCGCGGCTTGCGGCGAATCCTCATCGAAGGCGGCGCCAAAACGGTTTCATGCTTCCTTGCCGGAAATTGCCTCGATCGCCTGCACGTGATCGTCGCGCCGATCGTCATCGGCAGCGGCCGGCCGGGTTTTGTCTTGCCGCCGATCGAGCGCGCCGATCAGGCCATGCGCCTCTCGACTCGCACCTTTCAGCTCGACGACGAGATTTTGTTCGACTGCGACCTCTCGGCTCAGCGCAAACCGGCGGGCGCAGCGAAGAAATCGATGTGACCGACGCGAAGTGAGGAGCGGCCGGCCGCGATGGCGTCGCGACGGAATGTCAGCCACTCGACAATGTCAGCGAGCGGCAGATTGTCCACGTCGCGCGCCGCACTCGCCCAACCCGAAAAAGTCTCCCTCTGAATGTCTCTGTCGGTCGGATCGAAACGCCAATCGGCGGGGCCGTGCACGACGCGATAGCCGAGCGATTCGAAGCGGGAGATCGCGACGCTTGCCGCCGCAGGCCCCAGCGCGGGGCCAAACCCCTTGTCACCACGCTGGTGCGTGTTCATTGCAGCCATGATCGCGCCATCGTGCGAGTGATGCGGGGTCGTCTCGATGCGCCCGTCATAACTCAACGCCGCGTAGAGCGGGATTTTGCGTGCGCCGATCTCGGTCACGAGCCGCTCGAGCCAGAGCTCCGAAACGAGGTCGAGCAGAGCCGACGTGGTGATAAGATCGACCGGCCCATCGAGCGCCGCTTCAAGATCGTAGCCAATATCGATGGGAGTGGTGCTGAATGTCACGCCGACAGCAGGCTTCATCTCAGATGCGCGGGCGAGCAGGCTGAGATTGTTGTCGACGAGCTGCCAGTGCTGAGCGGCCGGTATTTTCGGCGCCAGCGCGCGCATCGTCGAGCCGGTGCCGCAGGCGAGGTCGACGATGCGGATCGTACTTTTGTCCGCGAGTGACGCGATGACAGCTTCGACGACGGACACGTTGCGGGCGCGCGCGTCGTAGGGCTCACGTAATGCCAGCCAATCCTTGGAAAAGCTCATGCGATCGCTTCGATCACAGCGGCGAAGATTTTGGCCGAGTCTTGCCACGTCGGGAGCTTGCGTGCAGCTTCGCGCGAAGCTGCCGCCATGCGGCGTCTTTGCTGAGGGCTTTCGATGACGCGCCGCAGCGCATTTGCGAACGCGTCAGGATTGTCGGGCGCGACCAGCAGGCCCGCTCGCGGTGGCACCGTGTCGGAAATCGCCCCTGCGTCGGTGCCGACAATCGGCAAGCCATGCGCCACTGCTTCGGAAAACACCATTCCGTAGCCCTCGTAACGCGAGGCAAGGGTGAACAGGTCGGACTCCAGATAAAGCTCGTCGAGCTGTTCGCCGGAAACCGCGCCGAGCACGGAGATGCGATCCGCTAGGCCAAAGCGGCGAATATCGCTATCGAGTCGCGCGGCGGCTTCGGCATCCCGGCTGCGGTCTCCCGCAATTGTGAGATGCCAGTGCAGGTCCTTGAGCGCGGCAAGCGCGGCGATCAGCACATCATAGCCTTTGCGCGGCACGATCGCGCCCACCGAGAGCAGCCGCAACAGCCCGTCGCCGCTTCCGCGCGCCAGCGGAACCGGGTCGACTCCCGGACACGCCACGCTGATGCGGTCGGCGGCCACTTCATATTCCGCGGCAAGCAGCCGGGCCGTCGTCGGGCTCGTCACGATGACGGCTCGCGCGCTGGCAAGGGCCGCCCGCTCGCTCGCCCGAAACTGTTCCGCCTGCCGCGCAGACAAGCCCGATTCGAGGGCGAGAGGATGATGCACCAGCGCGATCAAAACACGCTCTCGCGAAAGCTCCGCGGCGACTTGCGGAAGGACACCGAACGCGAGCCCGTCGATGACGATCGGGCGACCCGCGGGCACATTCTGCAAGCAACTACGCGCCTTGCTCTCGCCTTCGCTGCCGGCAAACGGAAAACCTCCGCCGAGATCGACAATTTCGATCTCCCAACCGAGATGTTTAAGTTCGCTGATCATCCGGCGATCATAGGCATAGCCGCCGGTCGCCGTCGCAAGATCGCCCGGCACGGCAAACGCGACGCGTCTCACCACAAGGGCGCCTCGTACCAGGCACGCGCCACATGCGATTCCGAAAGCGTGACGCGGATTGCCTTGAGATCGCGTCCATGGCGTCCAAGCTGCCCTGCGCGCGCCGGCCCCGCGAGCCCATCGTAGATGTGCTTCGTCAGGAACTCCGTCGTCGTGTTGGTATTTCTGAAATTCGGCAGCTCATCAAGATTGCGGTAGTTGAGCGGGGCAAGGGCCGCTTTCAGCGCTTCGTGCGCGCGACCGATATCGATCACGATCCCGTTCGCATCGAGCGCGTCGGCGAAGAATGCGGCGTCGACGACGAACGTCGCCCCATGCAGCGCTTGTGCCGGGCCAAAAATCTCACCGCGGAACGAGTGGGCGATCATGATGTGATCGCGGACTTCGACGGCAAACAACGCGAGCTCCTCCTCTGCTCTGGGCTATTCGGCGGCGGGATATCGCACGAGCTGACAAAGCACGCCGCTCGCCGGAGCAAAAATATCCGGCAAGCGCGCGGGAAGATCGCCAAAATCGAGTGCCGGCGCGATCAGCGCATCGAGGGCGGGGTCGGCGAGCAGATCGAGCGCGGCGGCAAGCCGGCGGCCATGCGTCCAGCGGGCGTGATGGGCCGCCCCGATCTTGCCGACCTGACTCGATATTAGCTTCAGGCGGCGGCTGTGAAACGCGCCGCCGAGCGGCACTCTGACCTCGTCCGAGCCGTACCAGCTCATCTCCACAATCGTCGCTTCATCCCCGGCGCAATTCAGTGCCGTCGTGAGGCCCGCGGCCGTGCCGCTCGCGTGGAAAACGAGATCGCAGTCCTGCGGCGCCTCTTCAGGCGCGCTGAACGCGACGCCGAGCAGGCGCGCCAACTCGGCACGCGAGGGGTCCACGTCGATGAGCGTGACCTGCGTGCCGGGGAGCCGCCCGCACATCCATCCGACAAGCGCGCCAACAACGCCCGCGCCTATGACGGCGATGCGGTCGGCGGGGCCGGGCGCCGCATCCCAGACGGCGTTGAGCGCCGTCTCCATGTTGGCTGCGAGCACCGCACGCGCCGCCGGCACGCGGTCGGGCACGAGGGCGAGCGCTTCCGCGGGAAGCGTGAAGCGGGTCTGATGCGGATAGAGCGCGAACACGACACGGCCGACTAGCTCGGCGGGCCCGCGCTCGACGCGGCCCACGCTCGCGTAACCGTATTTCACCGGGAAGGGGAACGTGCCTGCCATGAACGGCGCACGCATGCGTTGGTATTCGCTCGGCGGAACCCGTCCGGCATAAACCAACCCCTCGGTCCCCCGGCTGATGGCGCTGTAGAGCGCACGCACGCGCACTTCTCCCGGACCGGCTTCGCGCAGCGGCTCTTCGCGAATTTCGGCATGCCCGACGCCGGAATACCAGAGCGAGCGCGCCGTCTCTTCCTGCAGGAGACGATTTTGCCGACTTGAGCTTGGACTTTGCATTCGGCCCAAGGCTATATCCGAACCTGAGGACGAGGGGAAAACCGAAAAGATGTTGGACCAACCGAGCGTGCGCCCAGGGCGCGCGGCCGAATGCACCCGGACGCTCACGCGGCGCCGCGCAATCTTTGCGTTCGTCGTTGCCGCAAACATTGCCGGGCTTCTATGGCTCGCTTCTATTGCCGTTCCGCCTCGCAGCTTCGGCGCGATCCTCTTCGTCGCGCTGTTTGCCATCAGCTTGCCCTGGACTGTTGTTGGTTTCTGCAACGCCGTCATCGGGTTCGTCGTGATGCGGCTGTGCCGAGATCCAGTCGCGACGGTGAACCCGCTGGCCAAAAACAGCAGCGGCGACGAGCCGCTGACCGCGTCGACCGCCATCCTCATGTGCATCCGCAACGAGAGCCCGGACCAGGTGATCCGCAACCTCGAGCCGCTGCTCGATGGGATCGCGCGCGCGCGCGCGCATCCCCTGTTCCACGCCTATTTGCTGAGCGACAGCAGCGATCCGGAAATCATAGCCGCGGAGGCATTGCGCTTCGAGGCATTCGAGAAGAAGTGGAAGAGCACGATCCCGATCACCTATCGGCGCCGCGCCGTGAACACGGGCTTCAAGTCCGGCAATATGCGCGATTTCTGCGAGCGCTGGGGCGCCGACCACGAATTCGCCGTCACGCTCGACGCGGACAGTTTCATGCCGGCGCATGCGGTGCTGCGTCTCGTGCGCATCATGCAGGCGAACCCGCGCCTCGGCATATTGCAGACGCTCATTGTCGGCTTGCCGTCGGTGAGCCCGTTCGCGCGTGTGTTTCAGTTCGGCATGCGGCTCGGCATGCGCTCGCACACGCTCGGGGCTGCGTGGTGGCAGGGCGATTGCGGCCCCTACTGGGGTCACAACGCGATCCTGCGCCTCGCCCCGTTCACAAAGCATTGCGCAATGCCGGTGCTGCCTGGAAAAGGGCCTCTCGCCGGACATGTTCTGAGCCACGACCAGGTCGAAGCCGCTTTGATGCGCCGCGCCGGGTACGAGGTGCGGGTGCTGCCCGAAGAGGGATTAAGCTTCGAAGAAAACCCGCCGACGCTGCTCGAATTCAAGCGCCGCGATCTGCGCTGGCTGCACGGCAACATGCAATATTGGCGGCTCGTGACGGCCCCCGGTCTGCGGCCGGTGAGCCGCTTCCAGCTGCTGTTCGCGATGCTCATGTATTTAAGCTCGCCCGCTTGGATCGCGATGATGGCGATCGGCACGATGTCGCTGGCGCTTTCGGGGGCGCGGGTCGGCCCCGCCATGCCGGTGAATTTTGGCGCCGGCGCGTCTTTGTTCGGCCTCGTCATGTTCATGACTTTCGCGCCGAAAATCGCCAGCGTTGTCGATCTGCTTTTGCACGAGCCGGCGCGCCGCTCCTACGGCGGCGCCGCCTCGTTCGTCGCCAATGTCGCGACCGAGACGTTGCACATGCTTATCTTGTCGCCGATCATGGCGCTCGCGCACACGCTGTTCCTGGTGCGCCTTCTCGTGTTCCGGCGCGGGGGCAGCTGGAACAGCCAATTGCGCGAAAGCCACGCGGTGCCATGGCGTCTTGCAATGACGAGGCTGTGGCCGCAGACGCTTGCCGGATGCATCATCATCGGGGTTTTCATGATGAAGGCGCCGGACAGAATCGCTCTCGCGTTCATGGGTGCCGGCGGCCTTCTCGTCGCAATCCCATTTGCCGTTACCACCGCCTCGCCTCTTCTCGGGGTTGTGCTGGCGCGGATCGGAATTGGCCGCATTCCCGAGGAAGTCGACGTGCCGGCGGCGCTGGAATCACTGCGACTGCCGGCAATCGAAGCGCGCGGTCGCAATCCGCGGATGGCCTACCTGATACGCGATGCTTGAGAGCTTGCGCAGCGCGCGGGGCGTCTTCCGCTCGTTGCGCATCTATTACGGCGACCAAGACCGCAGGGCTGCGATGGACCGGCTGTACGCCCGGTTCACCTCGCCCGGCGACCTCGTCTTCGATATCGGTTCGCATGTCGGCGATCGCGTCGCCGCGTTCAGGCGACTGCAGGCGCGTGTCGTCGCGCTCGAGCCGCAGCCCGCTTTGGTGCGCACGCTGCGGCTCCTCTACGGCCGCGATCCGAACGTCTGTATCGAAGCAGTGGCCGTCGGGAGCCGCTCGGGCCTCGTGAAGCTCAGCGTCAATGTAGACAATCCCACTGTCTCGAGCGCCTCTCCGGATTTTATCGATGCTGCTGCCGGTGCGCCGGGCTGGGAAAACCAGACCTGGGCGACAAGGCTTGAGGTGCCTCTGACGACCATCGACGCCTTGCTCCGAAAGCACGGCATGCCAGCCTTCATCAAGATCGACGTCGAAGGATTTGAAGCCGAGGTGCTTGCCGGTCTGAGCGCAGCGGTGCCCGCGCTGTCCTTCGAGTTTACGACGATCCAGCGCGATGTCGCGCGCGCTTGCATCGAGCACTGCGTTGCGCTCGGTTACAGGAAATTCAATGCAAGCATCGGCGAAAGCCACACATTCGAGCATCCGACTTGGATAGACGCGAGTGCGCTTGCAACCTGGGTTGCCGCACTGCCGGCCGGCGCCAATTCAGGTGACGTGTATGCGTGTCTCACCTGAAGGGCCCACCATCCGACCATGACGTTTGCTACGCCAATGGGCATATCCGGCCGAACTGATAGGATTGTCGGCGACAACGAAAGCGGTCGGGCAGAGCTTTTTCTCCGCGGCTTTATCATCGCTACCGGCCTCGGCGCATCTCTTCTGTTCATCGTTGTGGGATCATCCGCCGAACTGCAGATGTTCGGCGATGGTTCGATCTTTTCCTATTCCGTTGCGGCGCAGGATGCCTGGGCGTTTCACTGGCACAATATAGCCGGTCGGCTATTCAGTTACGTTTTCGCTTATGTCCCAGCCGAATTTACCGTTGCGCTCACGAAC
Organism: Methylobacteriaceae bacterium; assembly: GCA_019244955.1. Taxonomy (GTDB): domain Bacteria; phylum Pseudomonadota; class Alphaproteobacteria; order Rhizobiales; family Beijerinckiaceae; genus JAFASC01. Next base: position 18,404 of record JAFASC010000171.1, read on the forward strand.
AATGCGAAAGCCGGCATATTCGTCTATGGATTACTGCATTTCTGCGCGCCCTTGCTCGGTCTCGCCGCAACGTGGGCGGCCGATCGCACACCAAAGCGCACCATCTTCGTGTACGCCTGTCTCTCAACCGCGTGCCTATGCCCATTCGTATTCGGCTTTCCGACCGAGATGTGGATGGCCCACGCGGTATTTTGGCCGGCGCTCGGGCTCTGCCTCTGCGCGCCGCGAACGACTGCCGGCAATCTCGCCGTCTTCGCGGCACTGCTCTCGCTCATATTCACACACGAGGGCGCACTTGTGCTGGCATCGGCAATCCTCTTTGCGCTTGTCCTGCGCGGCTGGCGCGACCCGATCTTTCTGAGGGCGCTCGGCGCATTTTTTACCGTCGCCGCGATCTGGTTCATCCTCAGGGCGGCCTTGCCGCCCGACGATTACATTTCCGGCGTTCTCGCGGCGGCGGCGTTCCGTTTCATTGACATAGGCAATCTCGAACAGCCGGCTTTGTTGGTGCTGCTCGGAGCGCTTTGGGACTACCTCATCTTGGCCTTCGTCCTGCGCCGGCTCGGATTCGCGACCCCGGTCTGTGCAGCCCTGCTGCCTGCAACCGGGCTCATCGTCTACTGGGTTTGGTTCGATACATCGCTCCTTGCCGATGCCCGCTACGAGATGCGCACGCTGCTTTTGATTACCACGCCGGCTCTCGGGATGGCCGCGGCGGTCCAGGCGATGCGCGAAGAGGAGCGCCGCAGCTCCCCGTTCACATGGGCAATGCGATTGGCAGGCGCGTCGGAGAGGCGGCTCGATCCGCAGATCATCCTCGGGGCGATCGCGCTGACCTTACTGGTTCACGGCGTCGAGACAACCAAGTTCGTCCGCGGCTGGGCGAATTACAAATCGGCGGTGCGAGCGCTGGCAACCGGCAGCGCGTCGGATCCCGCCCTAGGCGATGCAGGTTTCGTCTCCTCCAAGCGGATCGGCCCCGATTTGACCCAACTCGCCTGGAACTCCACGACGCCGTACCTCTCGGTCCTTGTCGCACCCGGGCTTACGCCAACCCGTCTCGTCGTCGACCCGGAGACCGGCTATTTTTGGCTCTCGTGTGAGACCGCGACACGCAGCGGAGAGACCAGCACCGCCATTCCCTTGCAAGCGCGCGAGCTGATCCGGCGATATTCCTGCCTGCATCGCCCCTAGCGCGCCGGCTATTGCTTCGTCGCCGCTGCCGGAGCCGAACCTGCCGTCCAGGATTTGTAATCCGCCTCGCTGACGTGCGGCAGCTGCTTTATGAATGCAACGATTTTCCAGATGTCATCGTCACCGACACCGATCGATCCAAAACTCGGCATGCCGGTCATGTTGATGCCATTCTTGACGATCCAGAACAGTTCTCCGGGCGTGCGGCCCTCGACTTCCTCCTTCAGATCGGGGGGATCGGGATGCATGCCTTCGGAGAATTTCGCCCATTCGACGCCCGGCGCGCCGTGGCAATTGACGCAGCCGCGCTCCATGAATTGCCGCGCGCCGGCCTGTACCGTCGCTGCGTCGCCGAGATTGCCCGGCGGTTTGTCGGTCGCGTGATACGCGATAGAGGCGTTGCGCACTTTGACCAGCGCCCATTTCACCAAGGCGGGATCCTCCTGCGTCCCGGCAACGCTGTAAAACCCGCCGAAGAAATACACGGCGGCGCCAATCGCAACGACGATCGCCAGGACACCGATGGCTGCCAATAACCGCATCAACGTTCTCCCTAGACCCGTTCAGCGTTGGATGATCCTAGAGCCTTTCAGGTTCCATTGCGAGCGGTGGCCACTCATTCGTAGATGACACTGATCGTCTCCGCCACCATCGCGGGGCGCTCCTCGGCCTCGATCTCCATGATGTTCGAGAAGGTCAGGCGCGCACCGCCCTCGACCGGCTCGAATTTTTCGAGGCTGCGATGCAGGCGAAGCCGCGCGCCGCTTTTGACCGGCGCGGGAAAGCGGACCTTGTTCGAGCCGTAATTGATGCTGCGCGAGCGCTTGCGGATTGTCAGCGTCTGCGCGGCAAGACGCGGCATCAGCGACAGCGTCAACAGACCATGCGCGATCGTCTTGCCGCCCGGCAATTCGCGCGCGGCACGCGCGACATCGACATGGATCCAATTATC
>JAFASC010000045.1 GCA_019244955.1 Methylobacteriaceae bacterium
GCACCGGATCCAGCACGTTTGCCGTCGTGATGAAGAGCACCTCGCTCAGATCGAACGGCACGTCGAGGTAATGGTCCCTGAAGCTGTTGTTCTGCTCGGGATCGAGCACTTCGAGCAGCGCCGACGACGGGTCGCCGCGGAAATCGGAGCCCAGCTTGTCGATCTCGTCGAGCACGAACACCGGATTCACCGACGCAGCCTGCTTCATGCCCTGGATGACGCGGCCGGGGAGCGCGCCGACGTAGGTGCGGCGGTGGCCGCGGATCTCGGCCTCGTCGCGCACGCCGCCGAGCGAGACGCGAACGAATTCGCGGCCCGTCGCCTTGGCGATCGACTTGCCGAGCGAGGTCTTGCCGACGCCGGGAGGCCCGACGAGGCAGAGGATCGGCCCCGTCAGCTTGTTGGCGCGGCTCTGTACGGCGAGATACTCGACGATCCGCTCCTTGACCTTATCGAGTCCGAAGTGATCGGCATCGAGCACTTCCTGGGCTTGCGCAAGATCCTTCTTCACCTTGGAGCGCTTGCCCCACGGTATCGATAAGATCCAGTCGAGATAGTTTCGCACGACCGTCGCTTCGGCCGACATAGGCGACATCTGACGCAGCTTCTTCAGCTCGGCGCTCGCCTTGTCGCGCGCTTCCTTGGAAAGCTTCGTCGTCTTGATGCGCTCCTCGAGCTCGGCGAGGTCGTCCTTGCCATCCTCGTCGCCGAGTTCCTTTTGGATCGCCTTCATCTGCTCGTTCAGATAATATTCGCGCTGCGTCTTCTCCATCTGGCGTTTGACGCGCGTGCGAATGCGTTTCTCGACCTGCAAGACCGAGATTTCGCTCTCCATCAGAGCAAGACATTTTTCGAGCCGCTGCGTCACCGACACCGTTTCGAGCACCGCCTGCTTATCGGCGATCTTCACCGCAAGATGCGAGGCGACGGTATCGGCGAGCTTCGAATAATCGTCGATCTGCGTGACCGCGGCAACGACTTCGGCTGAGACCTTCTTGTTGAGCTTCACATAGCCTTCGAACTCGGACACGACGGAGCGTGCCAGCGCTTCGACCTCAACAGCATCGGCCTTCTCGTCCGCGACCAGTTCGGCTTCGGCTTCGTAGAAATCCTCGGTCCGGCCATAGCCGCGGATTACAGCACGTGCGGTGCCTTCGACGAGCACTTTAACGGTTCCATCGGGAAGCTTGAGGAGCTGCAATACAGAGGCGAGCGTACCGGACGTGTAGATGGCGTCCGTCGTCGGATCGTCGTCGGTGGCGTTCTTCTGGGTCGCGAGCAGAATGAACTTGTCTGCCTTCATGACCTCTTCGAGCGCGCGAATCGATTTCTCGCGTCCGACGAACAGCGGCACGATCATGTGCGGGAAGACGACGATGTCGCGCAGCGGCAAGACGGGATAGCTGTCCATCTGTCCGAGCGGCGGCAGCTCACGTTTCGGGGTAGACATTGTTTAGGATCCTATCTCCAAGGCACTCGCCGAACGCTTGAGGATGAAGCCATCCGCCGAGTAGACGATCGCACCGCTTTTTAAGGCGCGGTCCGGGGACGTCCCCGCCTGGAGCCCCTGAGGCACTCCGGCGGTGATTGACATACTCGTGAGATGGCGTCTCACGCAGAAAGTTTCAAGTTTCACGCTGGCGCAACGCTTACGCGCACAGCCCGTGCAGACCCGCCGAGAACGGGGCGCCGCGAAGCTTACGCGGTCGCCCCACTCTTCTCGTTACGCTCGGAGTAGATGTAAAGCGGGCGGGCTTTGCCATCCACGACTTCCGGACCAATGACGACCTGTTCGACACCTTCAAGGCTCGGCAGGTCGAACATCGTGTCGAGCAGGATGCCTTCCATGATCGAGCGCAGGCCACGCGCCCCGGTACGCCGGTCGATCGCCTTCTTTGCGACGACGTTCAGGGCCTCGTCCTGGAAGGTGAGCTCTGTGTTCTCCATCTCAAAGAGACGCTGATATTGCTTCACCAACGCGTTCTTCGGCTCGGTCAGAATCTTCTTTAGCGCGTCCTCGTCGAGGTCCTCGAGCGTCGCGATCACCGGGAGCCGACCGACGAACTCGGGGATCAGGCCGAACTTCAACAGATCTTCGGGCTCGACCTTGCGTAGGACTTCGCCAGTGCGGCGATCGTCGGGCGACTGCACTTTCGCGGCAAAGCCGATCGAGGTGCCCTTGCCGCGCCCGGAAATGATCTTTTCCAGTCCGGCGAATGCGCCACCGCAGACGAACAGGATGTTCGTCGTGTCGACCTGCAGGAATTCCTGCTGCGGGTGCTTGCGGCCGCCCTGCGGCGGAACCGAGGCGACGGTGCCCTCCATGATCTTCAGGAGCGCCTGCTGCACGCCTTCGCCCGAGACATCACGGGTGATCGAGGGATTGTCGGATTTCCGCGAAATCTTGTCGATCTCGTCGATATAGACGATGCCGCGCTGCGCCCGCTCAACATTGTAGTCGGAGGCCTGGAGCAGCTTCAGGATGATGTTCTCGACGTCTTCGCCGACATAGCCTGCTTCGGTCAGTGTCGTCGCGTCGGCCATGGTAAACGGCACGTCGAGAATGCGCGCCAGCGTCTGGGCAAGCAGCGTCTTGCCGGACCCGGTCGGGCCGATCAACAGGATGTTCGACTTCGCCAGCTCGACGTCGTTGTGCTTCGAGGCATGGTTCAGGCGCTTGTAGTGATTGTGGACGGCGACGGAAAGGACGCGCTTGGCCTGGCCCTGACCGATGACGTAGTCGTCGAGGACTTTGCAGATTTCCTTCGGAGTTGGGATGCCATCGCGCGTCTTGACCAGCGAGGACTTGTTCTCCTCGCGGATGATGTCCATGCAGAGCTCGACGCATTCATCGCAGATGAAAACCGTCGGACCGGCAATCAGTTTGCGGACCTCGTGCTGGCTCTTGCCGCAGAATGAGCAGTAGAGCGTGTTTTTCGAGTCGCTGCCGACCTTGCTCATCTTGGTCTCCTGTCGACCGGTTCGCGGGACGAATCGGTCGGATTGTCACATTAGTTTGCGCCGGCCTAACAAAACGTAGACTCGATCACGTTCCTCGCAAGTGCCGCCGGGATTCCCTGCCCTGCAGCCTCCCTCCTTTACGTTCAACTCGGGCGCCCAGCCCAGGATGCAAACACCCTCCGCCCTAACCGAGCAACCAATCAAGGCATTTTCCGGTCTGAAGCGAAGCCGCTGCGTCAGATTGCGAACAGCTGCGCTCCGGCCGGCTCCGGGAGCAATCGACATGCCACCCGTCGGCGGGTCCATCCTCTCGGCGGCGGTTTCGCCTTCAGCGTTGCAAAAACGCCGCCCGCGCCAGATGTCGCCGAAACGCCTTCGCCACCTGGATCAGGCGGCCTTCACCGGCGCCTGGTCTTCCGGACGCTTGTCGTAGACGTGGTCGACAATGCCGAAGGCCTTCGCCTCGTCCGCCGACATGAAGTGGTCGCGGTCGAGCGTATTCTCAATGGTGTCGTAGTCGCGGCCGGTATGCTTCACGTAGATTTCATTGAGCCGCTTCTTGATCTTCATAATGTCTTCGGCATGCCGCAGGATGTCCGAGGCCTGCCCTTGGAACCCGCCGGAGGGTTGGTGGACCATGACCCGCGCGTTCGGCAGCGCGAAGCGGAGCCCTGGGTCGCCGGCGGCGAGTAGGAGCGAGCCCATCGAGGCCGCCTGGCCGACGCAGAGCGTCGAGACCTTGGGGCGGATGAACTGCATGGTGTCGTAGATTGCCAGCCCGGATGTGACCACGCCGCCCGGGGAATTGATGTACATCGAGACTTCCTTCTTGGGATTTTCGGCCTCCAGGAACAGAAGCTGGGCGATGATGACCGAGGCCATGTGGTCCTCGACCGGCCCGGTCAGGAAGACGATCCGCTCGCGCAACAGGCGCGAATAGATGTCGAAGCCGCGCTCGCCCCGGCTTGTATTCTCGATAACCTGCGGGATCAGGTATTGGCTGTAGACTTCGAGCGGATCGCGCATCGTGTTCCTCGGTCCCCGAGCGGCGAATCCACCTGCCCGGCGGTGCAAAGATAATC
>JAFASC010000068.1 GCA_019244955.1 Methylobacteriaceae bacterium
GCATGGTGGCATGGGCTACGCCAAGGAATATCACGTCGAGCGTTATCTGCGTGAGGTCCTGATTGCACGATTGGCGCCGGTCAGCCGCGAGCTTATCTTGTGCAATATTGCCGAGCGTGCGCTTGGCTTGCCGAAATCCTATTGACCTGTGCGTTTCTGCCACACCCGATAAGGCGAGTTGCGTTCTTGGGACAAGCCATTATATCGTGGATTCGTCGTCAACAACCGAAAGGAGGTGATCCAGTGTCTCATTGTCTCATACCGCAGTCGGTGACCTGGTCCCTCAAGTCTGCGCAGGCGGACTGAAGGAACAACTCGGACTACGGTTCGACAATGGAAGGGCTGTCTTTCGGGCAGCCCTTCTTTGCTTTGCGCATTCCCTCGCAGGTGATTCTCGATGAGTGCCGATCCGTTTCGTGAAACCGATCTTCCGTTCGGAATTCCGGACTTTGCGAATATCAAGACGGACGATTACCGGCCTGGCTTTGCTCGCGCGCTGACAGAACATCGCGGTGAGATCGACGCGATCGCGAGCAATGCGGGCGATCCCACTTTTGACAATACGATTGCGACGCTCGAGAGCAGCGGCGCTGCGCTTCGGCGCATCGAGGCCGTATTCTGGAATTTGGTAGGCACCGACGCCGACGAGGCTCTGCAGGCGATCGAGCGCGAGATGGCGCCGATTACGGCGCGCCATTATCTCGAAATCACCACCAATACGGCACTGTTCGCGCGCATCGACCGGCTGTTCGAAACTCGCGCGAGCCTCGGCCTCGACCCCGAAGAGCTTCGCGTGCTTGAACGCACCCACAAGAATTTCGTGCGCGCCGGGGCGAAGCTCAGTTCGGCCGGACAGAAGCGGCTCACGGAGATTATCGAGCGGCTCGCGGTTCTCTCGACCTTGTTCAGCCAGAACGTTCTCGCCGACGTCGCGGAATACAAGCTCGTTCTCGAAGACGAGGACGATCTCGCGGGCCTGCCCGAGTCGCTGCGCGCCAGCGCGGCGCGCAATGCGCAAGAGAAGGGACATCCCGGCAAGCACGTCGTCACTCTGGCGCGCTCCGATTACGAGACCTTCATGCAATTCTCGACGCGGCGCGATCTGCGCGAAGCGCTGTTTCGTGCCTGGACCATGCGCGGCGAGAGCGGCGGCGCGACTGACAATCGCGTCATCATGTCGGAGATCATCGCGCTGCGCGACGACCGCGCCAAGCTTCTCGGCTACGCCACCTTCGCCGACTATAAGCTCGACGACACGATGGCTAAGACGCCGGCGCATGTTCGCGGTCTCCTTGACGACGTCTGGCAACCGGCGCGCGCTCGCGCCAATGACGAACGCGCAACCTTGCAGACAAAAGCTAACGAAGAAGGCGCCAATTTCGACATCGCCGCGCATGACTGGCGCTTTTATTCGGAGAAGGTGCGCAAAGAGACACATAATTTCGACGAAGCCGAACTGAAACCATATTTGCAGCTCGATAAGATCATCGCCGCCGCATTTTACACGGCGACGCAATTGTTCGGCCTGCAATTCAACGAAGTTCACGGCCTGGCCCTGTACCATCCGGATGTGCGCGCCTTCGATGTGCGTGACCGAGACGGCAAGCACGTCGCGCTTTTCCTCGGCGATTACTTCGCGCGCGCCTCCAAGCGCGGCGGCGCCTGGATGTCCGGCTTTCGCACGCAGCAGAAACTCGAAGGCGATATTCGGCCGATCATCGTCAATGTGATGAATTTCGCCAAGCCGCCGGAGGGCCGGCCGGCGCTGCTCAGCCTCGATGACGCGCGCACGCTGTTTCACGAGTTCGGTCATGCGCTGCATGGCATGCTGTCCGATGTCACTTATCCCTTGATCTCCGGAACGAGTGTCGCCGGCGATTTCGTCGAACTGCCCTCGCAGCTCTACGAGCATTGGCTGTTGCGGCCGGAAATCCTCGGCAAATTCGCGCTGCATGCGGAGAGCGGCGAGCCGATGCCGGCGGCGTTCATCGAGCGCGTGCTCGCCTCGTGCCACTTCAATCAGGGCTTTGCCACTGTCGAATATTGCGCCTCGGCGATGGTCGATCTCGACCTGCATCTCCAGTCGAAGCCCGGCCCTCTCGACGTGGTCGGCTTCGAGCGCGCGACCCTGGCGCGCATCGACATGCCCGAGGCGATCACGATGCGCCATCGCACCCCGCATTTCTCCCACATCTTCGCCGGCGACGGTTATGCCGCAGGCTATTACAGCTATCTTTGGTCCGAAGTGCTCGATGCCGACGCGTTTGCCGCCTTCGAGGAGACCGGTAACGTTTTCGACCCGGAGCTGGCGCGGCGGCTTTACACCCATATTTACTCCGCCGGCGGCCGGCAGGACGCGGCCGACGCATACATTGCATTCCGCGGCCGGATGCCGACAATAGAACCGCTGTTGACGAAGCGTGGGCTTGCCTGAGCACGCACATCAAGCGCATACGGCGCAGTTTCGCCGGGCGCCGGGAACCTAAGCTTCAGTGTTCCGTTCATTTCGAGGCGGTAATTGCCGGGAGGCTGGCGATGACAAACGCGGACCAGGCGAGTTCGGAATTCAACAAGCACATCAAGGATGTCGGCAAGACGGTCGAGAACGCTGGCGGGGGCGCCGAGAATGCCGCCGGGCAGGCCAGCGAATATCTCAAGGGCGCGAGCGAACGCGCCTCGGAACTCGCGAGCCATGCCAGCGAGTACTACCAGCAGGGCCAGAAGGCGGCACTCGATGCCGTGAAGCAGCAGCCGCTCGCGGCGCTTGGGATTGCGGCGCTGATCGGCTTTCTGTTCGGGCTTTTGATCGCCCGCTGAGCAGGGGAGGACGATCGTGGCAGACGAGAACGTCAGTTCGGCCCTGCCGGGCAGCGACGTCGTCAGCGAATACGTCGCCGATTTCGTCACGACCGCAACGCGCCTCGCCGATGCGCTCGAGCGGATCGCTGGTGCGATCCGCAGCGCTGCGCATGAAGGCGAGCGGTTGACGAAGACCCTGCGCGAGGAATTGCCGCCGAACCTTTTCTCGCGCGAACGCGCGAGCGAGACGGTTCCCGTTGCGATCGTCGGCGTCGCCGCGCTCGCCGTCATGTTCATGGCGCAGCGCCGGCGCTCGCGCCCGGTAAACGCACGTTCCTTCTGAGTCACGCTGCCTTCTTATGAGTGGCGATCGCCTGCCAGATTTTGGCGGGCGTCAGCGGCATGTCGAGATGCGTGATGCCGTACGGGGAGAGCGCGTCGATCACCGCGTTCATCACCGTCGGTGTCGCGCCGACCGTGCCCGACTCGCCGCAGCCTTTGGCGCCGAGCGGATTGATCTTTGAGGGCGAAGACTCGTCGAGCTCGGTCTGGAAAAACGGGAAATCCTCGGCGCGCGGCATCTGGTAGTCCATGAAGGTTGCGGTGAGGAGCTGACCGTCCTCGTCGTAGACCGCGCCCTCATACAGCGTCTGGCCGGCGCCCTGCACGATCCCGCCATGCATCTGGCCTTCGACCAGCATCGGGTTCATGGGGATGCCGACATCGTCGACCGTCGCATAGCGCGCGATGCGCACGTGCCCGGTGTCAGGATCGATCTCGACTTCCGCGACATGCGTGCCGTTTGGCCAGCTCGGGCCGTCGACTTTGCCTTCGCTGGATACGGAAAGCCGGCTTTCCGGTTGCTTCGACGCGATCTCGGCGAGCGTGATCTGCCGGTCGGTGCCGGCGATGCGAAAGCGGCCGCCCGAAAATTCGAGGTCCTGCATTGCCGCTTCCAGCATTTCCGCCGCGAGCGGACGGGCTTTCTCGACGAGATCGGTGATGCTCGCGGCGACCGCAGAGCCGCCGATATAAAGGGAGCGCGACCCGACGCTGCCGAAGCCGCCGATCAAATCAGTGTCGCCCTGCACGACCTCCACCTTCTCGATCGGGATCGACAAAGCCTGCGAAACCATCTGCGCGTAACTTGTCTCCAATCCCTGGCCCATCGCCTGTGTGGCGGAATAAACGATGGCGCGGCCGTCGCCGGTCACATGCAGTTTTGCCGGCTCGATGAGCGCATTGCCGCCAGTCCACTCGATATAGCTCGCAACGCCGCGGCCGTAGAGCAGGCCCTTCGCTTGGGCCGCGGCTTTGCGCGCTTCGAAGCCCGCCCAATCCGAAGCCGCCGAGGCGCGATCGATCAGCTTGCCGAAGTTGCCGCTGTCGTACGTCTGGCCCATGAAATTGGTGAACGGCATCTGCTCGGGTTTGACGAAGTTGATCTTGCGTAACTCACGCGGATCCATCTTCAGCTGCCGCGCCGCCGCGTCCATCATGCGCTCGATCGTAAAGATCGCCTCCGGGCGCCCGGCGCCGCGGTAAGCGCCGATCGGGGCGGTGTTGGTCATCACCGATTGCGTCTCCATGCGCACGAGCGGGACGTCGTAGAGCCCGGTCGACACGAACGGCCCGAGCACAAGCGGGATGATATTGCCCGTGCCGCTGAGATAAGCGCCGGTATTGCCGGTTGCCTTGGCGCGGAAGGCAAGAATGCGGCCGTTCGCGTCGAAGGCAAGCTCGGCATGCGTGACGAGATCGCGGCCATGCGTGCCGCTCAAAAAATCGTCGATACGATCGGCGCGCCAGCGCACGGCTTTGTTGAGCTTCGTCGCGGCATAAGCAACGAGCCCGTCTTCGGGATAGAGGCTCGTCTTGTGGCCGAAGCCGCCGCCGATATCCCCGACGAGAACGCGGATCGAGTCCTTCGGCCGCTTGAGCACGGCGTCGGCGAGAATGTCGCGCGTACTCGCGGGCGTTTGCGAGGGAACGCGCAGCGTCAGCCGTCCCTCGGCGTCCGGCTCGGCTAGATTGGCGCGCGGCTCGATTGCGTTCGGGACGAGACGCTGATTGCGGATGTCGAGCGCGACGACATGCGCGGCTTTGGCGAACGCGACGTCGACCGCGGCGGCATCGCCGTAGCTCGCAGCGGCGGCGATGTTATCGGGGATGTCCTCCCAGACGCGCGGTGCACCGGTAGCGAGCGCCGATTGTACGTGGGTCACCGCCGGGAGCAATTCGTATTCGACGTTAATTGCCTCCGCCGCATCTTGCGCCGCCTGGCGCGTTTGCGCCACCACCGCGGCAATAGGCTCGCCGGCAAAGCGCACGATTTCATGCGCGAGGAGCCGCCGCGGCGGAAAGCTTGCATCAGAACCGTCCGGACGCTTGAAAATCGGCAGGGTGGGAATCGTACCGACATTCTCGGCGACGAGATCGGCGCCGGTGTAAACCGCGACAACGACTGGAAATTCCAACGCGCCGCCCGTCTCGATCGAGAGAATGCGCGCATGCGCGTGCGGCGAGCGCAGAATGTAGAGCCAGAGCGCGCCGGCGCTTTCGCGATCGTCGGTATATCTGCCGCGCCCGGTGATCAGCCGCTCGTCTTCGAGCCGCTTCACTGGCTGACGCGTGCCGAATTTCATGTCGCTCGGGAGGATGTTCATGTCTATTCCAGGGATTGGGTGAGGGTTCAGATATCGAGCTTCTCGATGTTTTCCAGCGCGCGATCGGTCCACAGCGACGCGGCATCGATGAAGGGCGCAAGATCGAAGGCGCGCTCAATCGCTTGCCTGTCGCCCTCCAGCTTCGAGTCGGCGAGAAGAACATCGCGCAGATGCTTGCCCTCATCGCGCACCTTGCCGGCGGCCTGTTCGATCATGCGATGCGCTTGCCCGCTTCCGTGCCGGGGCGCGAGCGCAGATGCCGCCGCATCCGAAAACAGTAACCCCCGGGTGACGTCGAGATTATCGCGCATCCGGTCCGCGTCGACGCTTAGCCCTTCCGCAATAGCGGCGGCTTCGCGCAGCGCGCGAGAGGCGAGCCCGAACAGTTGCGGCAGCGAGAGCCACTCCGCGTGCCAGAAACCGGGCGAGCGCTCATGCGACACAGCCATCGCTTCGAACAGCGTCGTCACATGCCCTTTCGCCGCCGCATGCGCGGCGATGATGATCGTCGAGCCCACCGGGTTTCGTTTGTGCGGCATCGCCGAGGAGCCGCCGCGGCCGGGCAAATGCGGTTCGGCGAGTTCGCCGACTTCCGTCGACATGAGGTGCACGACGTCGCCAGCCATTTTCGCCAGCGCGCCGATCATGACCGCGATCCACGCACCGGTCTCGGCCATGCGGCCACGCAAGGCATGCCACGCGATTGGCGGTGCGGCGAGATCGAGCTCGCGCGCGAAAGCTTCGAGGAGGGCAGGGCCTTTGTCGCCGAACGTGGCGAGCGTGCCGACCGGCCCGCCAAGCGATGCCGCGAGCGCGCGAGCGCGCAGCGCGGGAAGCTCCGCTGCCGCCTCGGCAATGCCGGTTGCCCACACCGCGACCTTGTAGCCGAAGGTCAGCGGCACCGCGTGCTGGCCGTAAGTGCGCCCGACGCACGGCGTTGCGCGATGCGCGCGCGCCAGCCGCACGAGTCCCTTTATGATCCGCGCGAGATCGCTTTCGATCAGCTTCAATCCATCGCGCATCTGCAGGACGAGCGCGGTGTCGACGATGTCCTGCGTCGTCGCGCCTTTGTGGAAGGCGCGCTCCAGCTCTTGCGGCAGCCTTTCGCGAACGACTTTGATGAACGGAATCGTCGGCACGCCGGCGATCGCCGTGCTTCTGCCGAGCGCTGCGATGTCGAGATCGTCAGGCGAGATCGCCTCGATGGCAGTGGCGAGTTCCGGTGGAGCGAGTCGCAGGCGGGCCTGCGCGCGAGCGAGCGCAGATTCGGCGCGCAGCATGTTTGCCAGCCGGCTGCGATCGGAGAAGATCTCACGCATCGCATCG
>JAFASC010000114.1 GCA_019244955.1 Methylobacteriaceae bacterium
ACGAAGCCGCGTCCGTCGCTCGATGCAACCAGCATCTTTGCCCCGGCGCGATAGGGAAAAGCCGCGGCGATCTCCGCGTCCTGGTCGATGTCGACCATGAGCTTGATCGGCTCGCCATGCCCTCTTCCGCCCGGGAGCTTTGACGCATCGAGCGTGTAAATCTTGCCGCTCGTCGCCAGCACAAGGATTTTCGACGTGGTCTCGGCGAAGAAGCTTGTGAGCAGCGCGTCGTCGCCCTTGAACTGCAGGCCTGACACGTCCTCGACGTGGCCTTTGAGGGCGCGTATCCAGCCCTTCTCGGAAACGACGATCGTTACCGGCTCGCGTTCGACCAAAGCTTCGGCGAGATCGACGTCGGCGGCCTCGGGCGCCTGCTCGAAGCTCGTGCGGCGCTGGCCGATCTTGGTGTTCAGCCCATACGTCTTCTTCAGCTCGCGAATTTGCCAGGCGATCGTCTTCCATTGCAGGCTTTCGTTGCCGATCAGCTTCTCGACCTCCGCTTTCTCCTCGGTGAGCTCGGCGTGCTCCTTGCGCAGCTCCATCTCTTCGAGACGCCGCAAAGCGCGGAGCCGCGTGTCCAAGATGTAGTTTACCTGCATCTCGGAAAGATCGAAGATCATGCGCAGCACGTCCTTCGGCTCGTCCTCCTCGCGAATGATGCGGATCACCTCGTCAAGGTTCAAAAAGACGATGATCATGCCCGCGAGCACTTCGAGCCGCCGCTCGATCTCGCCCAAGCGGAATTTCGAGCGCCGCACCAGCACGACGCGGCGGTGATCGATCCATTGCGTCAGCGCTTCCGGCAGCGAGACGACACGCGGGATAATGCCGTCGACGAGCACGTTGAGATTCAGCGCGAAACGGGTCTCTAGCTCGGTGAGGCGGAACAAAGATTCCATCATGACCGCAGGGTCGATCGTGCGCGCGCGGGGCTCGACGACGATGCGGATGTCTTCCGCCGATTCATCGCGGATGTCGGCGATCAGCGGCAGCTTCTTGTCGTTGAACAGCTCGGCAATCTTCTCGATGAGCCGCGCCTTCTGCACGCCGTAGGGAATTTCGGTGATGACGGCGTTCCACATGCCGCGGCTTGTCTCTTCCTTCACCCAGCGGGCGCGCAGGCGAAACGCGCCGCGGCCGGTCCTGTAAGCCTCGGCGATCGTCTCGGGCGGATCGACAATGATGCCGCCGGTCGGGAAGTCCGGGCCAGGCACGAACGTCATCAGCTGCTGCGCCGTCGCGTTGCGGTGGCTGATTAGATAAAGGGCCGCGTCGCAGAGTTCCGCCACGTTGTGCGGCGGGATCGAGGTCGCCATGCCGACCGCGATGCCCTGCGCGCCGTTGGCGAGCAGGTTCGGGAAGGCGGCCGGGAGGACGACCGGCTCCTTCTCGTCCCCGGAATAATTTTCGCGAAAGTCGATCGCCTCCTCGTCGATGCCCTCGAGGAGGAGGCGCGCGACGTCCGTCATGCGCGCTTCGGTGTAGCGGTAGGCCGCCGCGGCATCGCCGTCGACATTGCCAAAATTGCCCTGCCCGTCGACGAGCGGGTAGCGCGAGACGAAATCCTGGGCGAGGCGCACTAGGGCGTCGTAGATCGCCTGGTCGCCGTGCGGGTGGAACGAGCCCATGACGTCGCCGACGATTTTCGCGCATTTCTTGAACGCGGCGCCGGGGTCTAGGCGCAGCACCTGCATGCCGTAGAGGATGCGGCGATGGACGGGCTTCAGCCCATCGCGGGCATCGGGGAGCGCCCGGCCCATGATGGTTGAGAGCGCATAGGCGAGATAGCGCTCCTCGAGGGCCGTGCGCAGGTTGACGGGGAGGAGTTCGCCACCTTCCGACGGCGGCGGTGGAACGGTCTTTCCCATGAGTCTGGGCTACTCCGCGCAACGAGTCGGAGCAAGGCGAGTGCGCCGCGATCCCGCCACAGCAAGGCCTCTGAAGGGCAGGCCCGCGTGGCCCGTCTGCACTAGCGCTAACGCAACGCACCAAATAGAAGGCGCGCGGCCGGAACCTTAGCCGTGTGGAAACATTTCGTGTGTGTGAAATAGCACGGCGTTTCGGCCACGGATGTGGTCACGTCAGAGCTAGCGGGCAGTTGGGAACTGAACAGGACGAGATGATGAAAACCTTCACCCTTCTCGGTCTCCTCTTCGCCGGCATTCTGGTGGCGGCAACCTTCCTCGGGGTGCCCGGACCCTCCGTTCTGCAGGCGCAGGAAGATCAGCGGGTTGAGGCCCTCGACACCGGCGCAAATTGCCCTGTCGTCGAGGTCCAGCTCGACGAGGGATATGGCATAAGCCGCCGGGCCGCACGGACGGATTGCTCGGCAGTCCAATAACTTAGCTTCTTATTGCGCTGCGGCATAGGGCCGCGCCGTACATGATCACCGCGTTTTGAGCACGTTGTTGTGCAATAGGGTCGCATCTCGACGTCTATGGATTCGGCATGTCTTTGAAGCTTTTCAGCATTGGTGGTGCGGCGGTACTTGCCGCGGCGGCAGCCTTCTTTGCGGTACAGACGGTGGGCTACGCAAATGGTGGCCTCGCGCCTGCGATGGAACAGCCGGCAGAAGCCACACACCTCACCGCCGCCCCCATTCAGATTGATCTGCCCGCAGGCTGGTCGAAAGTGCCTGCCTTGCAAAATGAAGGTGCGCTTTACGCGCTGCGATGCGAGGCAAAGGGCTGCATCCCAGGCGTGACCGCAACCCTCAGCTGCGTTCCAGCGGCCGGGCCGCATGACGGCGCGGGGCGCGAATTGGTGAGCCTCGCAGGAGAGCGGCCGGCGGTTGGCGGCAATAGCGAGACGCTCACCTCCGCGGCTTCAGTGCTAACCGTTCACGGCCGTGAGTTCCACGAGCGCAGCGCAGTTCTTAACAACGGACGTTACGTTGTGACCGCTGCGGCGCGCCTCGGTGATGACGTCTGCGGCATCGGACTCACCGGACCGCGCAGCGAAGGTGCCCGGCTCGATCTGACGATCAGGTCGATGCTATCGCGGCTGCGGTTCTCGTAGAGCCATTCTCTGCTGCTGTTTGGAACGCAGCGCGCGAGGCGCTGATCGCGAGGCCGCGAGGCGCGAGCACGTCCCTGGTCAGAAAATGCTCGAGCAGCCGGAACGCATCCGCGAGTTGATTGCTGTCGGCCTCGTGTTCCTCGCTCAGTAGAAACGCCGGTAGCCGCAGCAAACGATCGCGCCAAGGCTCGCCCGCGCTGCGAGCTACCGCCCGTCCGGATTTCGGTGAGACGTAGACGAGATCCTTTGTCGCACCGCTCAGAGCGCATTCGCTGAGATCGAGCCCGAAGCCGAGGCCGGCGAGCAGCGCGAGTTCGAAGCGCAGCATCAGCACCGGCCCAAGAGTCGGATCATCGAGTTGATCCGCCAGGATCTCGGCGATACGCCAGAGTTCGGTATGCGGATCGCGTTCCGGCAGTAACCGCAGCAAGCCGGCGAGATGATGCAGTCCATGCAAACCGAGGGCGCTCCGCATAAGATGCGCTGCGCGCAGCCTGTCGCCCTCCACGATGAACGTGCCGAGATGCTCTTCAAGCCGCGCGCGCCAAGTCAGATCCACGGAATTACCGGCCTGTAAGATCGGCTGCATTGCGCGCGAGCGACCGCCGCGCACAAGCCCCATGTGACGCCCATGCGCGCGCGTCAAGACCTCAAGGATGATACTGCTCTCGCCGTGCTTCCTCACCCCAATGATGAGACCGCGATCTTGCCACTCCATGCCTGTCTCACATGCTTTTTGTCAAAGCCGCGGAAACTCGAGTCCCATCTCGCGATAGCGCTCCGGATCGTCGATCCAATTGGGGCGCACTTTCACGAACAGGAAAAGATGCACTTTCTGCTCAGCGGCTTCCGCAATTTCGTTGCGCGCGGCCTGGCCGATCGCTTTGATCGTCCGTCCCCCTTCGCCGATCACAATTTTCTTTTGCCCCTCGCGCGCAACATAGATGGTCTGCTCGATTCGCGCAGAGCCATCCGGGAGGTCCTTCCAGGAATCTGTCTCGACGGTTGACTGATATGGCACTTCATCATGGAGGCGCTCGAACAGTTTCTCCCGCGTGATTTCCGCCGCAAGCAAGCGCAACGGTGCATCCGAGATCTGGTCCTCCGGATAAAGCCACGGCCCTTCCGGCATCATCCCGGCAAACTGCTTTTTGAGATGCGGCACGCCATCGCCGGTCAGGGCGGAGATCATGAATGTCTCGCGAAACGTGAAGCGCGTGTGAACATCGGCGGTGAGTCTCAGGAGACTTGCGCGCTCGACTGTGTCGATTTTGTTCAGGACAAGCACAGCCGGAGCTTTCACCTTCGGCAAACCGGAAAGGATCGCCTCCACCTCCTCGTCGATTCCCTTGCGCGAATCGACGAGCAGCGCCAAGGCATCCGCATCGCTCGCACCGCTCCAAGCGGAGGCGACCATCGCCTGGTCGAGCCGCCTGCGCGGCGCGAAAATGCCCGGCGTATCGACAAAGATGATCTGTGCACTTCCCTCAATCGCGATGCCGCGAACCAAAGCGCGGGTTGTCTGCACTTTTCGTGAAACAATGGAGAGCTTGCTGCCCACGAGCGCATTCAGCAGCGTCGACTTGCCGGCGTTCGGCGCTCCGATCAGCGCAACGAAACCGCAGCGGGGCTTCGTGGGCGGCTCGTTCAAGTCGCGGCACCGGAGAGCACGCCCTCACGAATCAGGAAAGCTTCCGCAGCACCCTGTTCTGCGGCGCGTTTCGAGCCTGCATGGCCGCTGGTTGCGGGAAACCCATCCACCTCCACGCTGATGGTGAAACGCGGCGCGTGATCGGGCCCTGAACGCTCCTGGGTTATGTATACGGGAGTCGGAAGTCCGCGCGCCTGCGCCCATTCCTGCAGCGCGGTTTTGGGATCTTGCGAGGGGCGCTCGCGGGCACGCATGCGATCCTCAAAAGCCCCGCGTACGAGCGTTCGCGCCGTCTCAAAACCGCCGTCCAGAAAGACGGCGCCGATTAGCGCCTCACAAACGTCCGCCAGGATCGGCACGCTATAGCGGCCGGCTGCGGCGACACGCCCAACACGGATATACGCCGCAAGCCCCCAATCGCGCGCGACTTCCGCGCAAGTCTCGCGCCGCACGAGATCCGACAAACGTTTTGAGAGTTCGCCTTCTTTCGCATGGGGATACGCCTCGAATAACATTTCGGCGACGATCAGCCCCAGAACACCATCGCCTAGAAATTCCAGTCGCTGGTAGTTCGTGCGGCCTTTGACTTTGCCGGCCGTCGAATGCGTCAGCGCTTCAGCGAGAAGCGCTGGATTGCGGAAGCGGTACCCAATCGATTTTTCGAGTTCCTGACGATCAGGCGCGGCTGCCCTCGCCATCCGAGTTCCTAGCGGACTGGTTGAAACATCCGGTGCCAGCGAACCGTCCAAGGCCATTTCCAGAACGCCCAGGCCGGCTGACCATTTTCGACGGAAAAGAAAGTGATCTCGGCCCGGCCGATGAGGTTTTCGAACGGGACATAACCGACCCCGCCTTGCTCCGGGGCGACACGAGAATCGGTCGAATTGTCGCGATTGTCACCCATCATGAAATAGTGGTCACGCGGCACCTCGAAGACCGCCGTATTGTCGTTGAAGCCAGTGTCTCCCTGAATCTCGATGATGGTGTGAGTCACACCCCCCGGGAGGGTCTCCTTATAAGTTGGAACATCGACATCGCGGCCGTAGAGATCCTCGGTCTTGACCTTGGCAATTGGCTCACGCGGCACGATCTGGCCATTGATGTAGAGCCGGCCCTCGATCATCTGGATACGATCGCCAGGCAATCCGATCACGCGTTTGATGTAATCGGTGGAGTTGTCACGCGGAAGTTTGAAGACGACCACATCGCCGCGCTTCGGTGGCGAGGCCAAGATGCGGCCCTCGAAGAGATTCGGACTGAATGGGATCGAGTGCTTGGAATAGCCGTAGGAATATTTCGAAACGAAGAGATAATCGCCGATGAGCAGCGTCGGGATCATCGAGCCGGAGGGGATGTTAAACGGCTGGAACAGCAACGTCCGGACGACGAGCGCGATGAGCAGCGCCTGGATGATAACCTTCACCGTCTCGGCGAAGCCGCCTTCTTCCTTTTTCTTCGCCTGGGTCAAATTCTTGGGCCGCACGCCCACTGGCTCGCTCATAGATTGGCTCTCGATTCGGCGCGCCGGCCGACGAGGCGGGAAGCTGCCGACCGCGGTATATAGGGGTGGGGTGGGTTGTAAATAGGGCGAAGCTCAGCGCCGAGGTACCGCCTCGATGATAACCTGAGCCTGAGCCAAGGGGAACTCGTCGGTCAGCGTCACATGCACGGCGGCCTCGTAGCCGGGCGGAACGAGCGCCTTCAGCCGCTCGGCGGCGCCGCCGCATAGGACCATGGTCGGCTTGCCGGAGGCGAGGTTCACGACCCCCATATCGCGCCAGAAGACGCCCGAGCGGATGCCTGTCCCGAGCGCCTTGGCACAAGCCTCCTTGGCGGCGAAACGCTTGGCGTAGGAGGCGGCGCGCTGTGCCCGGCTATCGGATTTCGCCCGCTCGACGTCAGTGAAACAGCGCTTGGTGAATCGCTCGCCATAACGCGCAAGCGACTCGTCGATGCGGCGGATGTCGCAGAGATCGATGCCGAAACCGATGATCACGCCTGCGCCCTACCCTCATCCATAACTCGGCGCATCTCCCGGATCGCAGCGGGAATGCCGACAAAGATGCCCTCGCCGATGAGGAAATGACCAATGTTAAGTTCGACTATTTCCGGCAACGTCGCGATACGCCGCGCGGTGTTGTAATCAAGCCCGTGTCCGGCGTGACATTCGAACCCGAGTTTGTGCGCATACGCAGCCGCCATGACGATGCGTTCGAATTCGTGCTCCGCGCGCCCTCTCTCGCCATGTAGATGCGCATCGCACCACGCTCCCGTATGAAACTCGATGACGGGTGCGCCGATCGACTTCGCCGCATCGACGGCGGTACGCGCCGGCTCGATAAACAGCGAAACGCGTATTCCGGCCTTGCCTAACTCCGCCGCGAGGGGCTTCAAGTAATTGTGCCCTCCGGCAACGTCGAGACCACCTTCCGTCGTGCGCTCGCTGCGCTTCTCGGGCACCAAGCAGGCGGCATGCGGGCGGGTGGCCAGCGCAATCGCCGCCATCTCGTCCGTCGCCGCCATTTCGAAATTAAGCGGTTTGGTGATCTCCTGTTTCAGCCGAGCCATGTCCGCATCACGAATGTGACGGCGGTCTTCACGCAAATGGGCCGTAATGCCATCGGCACCGGCTTCGATCGCGATCAGCGCCGCACGCACCGGATCGGGCAATTCGCCGCCGCGTGCATTGCGGAGGGTGGCGACGTGGTCGACGTTCACGCCAAGACGAAGCGGAGGCATCATTATCCGTTTACCCGCTCGACCTTGTTGACGACATTCTTGCTCTTCAGCGAGGAAATAATCGCGTTGAGCTGTTTCAAATCGAAGACTTCGAGATCAATCACGAGCTCGCGAAAGTCCGGAGAATGTTCTACAAACGTAAGCTTGTCGATATTTGCGCCCTGCTCACCGATTACGCTCGCGACCGTGCCAAGCGTGCCCGGTTCATTGATCGCGGTGACGACCAACTGCGCCGGAAAGAGTTCGCGCCGAGCACCATCGAGATCCCAACGGACATCAAGCCACCGTTCGGGCTGATCGTCAAAGGCCGTCAATGCAGGCGATTGGATCGGGTAGATCGTGATGCCCTCTCCGGGCGTTAGGATCCCGACAATCCGGTCGCCTGGAACCGCGCCGCCATTGGGTGCGAAGCGCACTGGCAAATCGCCGCGCAGGCCGCGGATAGGGATGGCGTGATCTGCCGCCTCGCCGTTGCCTGGCACTTTGAACCGCAGGCTGGATAAGCTCTTCATACCAAACCAGCCCGCTTCGGCTTTCTCCTGGTGACGCGCAATTTTGCGTTCTTCCCTGAACTCGGGATAGACCGCCTTGACCACGTCACCCGAAAACATCTCACCGCGGCCAACCGCTGCAAGCACGTCATCGACGGAGGCGCGCGCAAGACGCGGCAGTGCGGCTCGCAGGCTTTCGTCTGCGTATTGTTTGCCGGCACGCTCGAAAGCGCGGATGACGATCTGGCGGCCAAGCCCGGCATATTGCGCCCGCACCGCGCCGCGGGTGGCGCGACGGATCGCGGCACGCGCCTTGCCGGTGACAACGAGGGATTCCCACGCGGGCGGCGGCACCTGACTATCTGCCCTGATAATCTCCACCTCGTCGCCGTTTTGCAGCTCGGATAGAAGCGGCGCGATCGAACCATTTATTTTTGCGCCAACAGCGGTGTTGCCGACATCCGTATGCACCGCATAGGCGAAATCCACGGGTGTGGCACCGCGGGGCAATGCGATGAGCCGGCCCTTTGGGGTGAAGCAGAAGACCTGATCGTGGAAGAGTTCGAGCTTGGTGTGCTCAAGGAATTCTTCTGGACTATCGCCTTCTGCCAGATGCGCAAGCGTCTGTTGCAGCCATTTGTATGCGCTGCTCTCATGCGCGAGCGTCTCCGGATCGGTTACCCGACCGTCCTTATAAAGGGCATGCGCAGCGATGCCGAACCGCGCAATGTCATTCATCTCCGCGGTGCAGACCTGCAGTTCGACACGTTGCCGCCCGGGGCCGACTATCGTCGTGTGGATTGAGCGGTAATCGTTCTGCTTTGGGATCGAAATGTAGTCTTTGAATCGTCCCGGCACCATCGGCCATTTTGTGTGCACGACACCGAGCACGCGATAACAATCGTCAAGCGTACCGACGATGAGGCGGAAGCCGAAGATGTCAGATAATTGCTCGAAGGCGAGCGATTTCCGCTCCATCTTGCGCCAGATGGAGTAGGGCTGCTTTTCGCGCCCAACGACCTTCGCTTGGATGCCGCGGGCGGACAAGGCGTCCGAAAGTTCCTTTTCGATTGTGCGTATCAGATGGCCGTTGCGCTCGCGCAAGGTCTTCAGCCGCGAGTCGATGGTGGCATGCGCATCCGGTCGCAAATGCCGGAAAGCGAGGTCTTCCAGTTCATCACGCAGACGCTGCATGCCCATGCGACCGGCGAGCGGCGCGTAAATATCGAGCGTCTCTTCGGCAACCCGCGCGCGCTTCTCGGCCGGCACATGCTGAAGCGTGCGCATGTTGTGCAAGCGATCGGCCAGCTTGACAAGAAGCACACGCACGTCGTCGGCGATGGCAAGGAGGAGCTTGCGGAAGTTTTCGGCCTGCTCGGCGCGTTTCGAGACGAGGTCGAGCTTTTTTATCTTGGTGAGACCGTCCACAAGCCGGCCGATCTCCGGCCCGAAAGCCTGATCGATTTCCTCCCGGGTCGAGCCCGTATCCTCGATCGTGTCGTGCAGGACGGCGGCGACGATGGTCGCGTCATCAAGCCGCAGGTCGGTCAGAATTCCCGCCACTTCGAGCGGGTGGGTGAGGTAGGGATCGCCGGAGGCGCGCTTCTGCGCGCCATGGGCGCGCATTGCGTAGACGTAGGCGCGATTGAGCAGCTCCTCGTCGGCGGCGGGATTGTACTTACGCACCCGCTCGACGAGTTCATACTGCCGCATCATGTGGCAAATACCCCCGGGAGCCGTATCACCTCAAAAATATCGGCTCCGGCTGCGTTTGGCGCAAGGCGGCGGCAGCGCCAGGGCCGCCGCGCGCAGCATACTTTCCGAGGGTATTATTCGGCGTCGTCTTCCGTAGCGGCCGGTGGAACCAGGCCTTCCAAACCACGCAGCAGGTCCTCTTCCGTCATCCGATCGAACTGCACGTCGCCCTGGGCGTCGCTCGCCAGCGGATCGATGGAAGCAATGCTCGGCACGACCTCCGCCTCGGGCTCGTCGACTTCGACATGCTTCTGCAGCGAGTGGATGAACTCCTCCTTGAGGTCCTCCGGTTTCAGCGTCGATTCGGCGATCTCACGTAGGGCAACGACAGGGTTTTTATCGTTGTCCCTGTCCACCGTGATCTGCTGGCCGGACGAAATCATGCGCGCTCGATGGCTGGCCAAGAGCACCAAATCAAAGCGGTTTTCAACCTTGTCGATACAATCTTCAACAGTGACGCGTGCCATACGGCGCCTCGCAATCCGTCGGTCGGGGAGTTGGCGCTTACCTATACAGAACCTCTCCAGAACGCAAGCACCGCGCGTTTGTGAACGATTATTAATCTCGGCAGACCTTGGTCGCAGCGAGCTAATCTCGTTCTGCTCTTGACGAAGCTGAGCAGACATACAATTCTACTTCGATCGTCGGCGCTTCGGCGCATTACCAGGCTTCAGCCGCAGACAGGCAAATGGGTGTGCCGCCTTGGCGGGTTTCGGCATTACCCATTGCCGCTCCTTATTCGATCAAACCCGGCCACGAGAGAGACATGCCTGAACAGGATCGTATCGCGTTATTCATTGACGGCGCGAATCTTTATGCCACAGCCAAGTCATTAGGCTTCGATATCGACTACAAGCGCCTGCTCCGCGAATTCCAAGGCAAGGGCAAACTCATTCGCGCCTTCTATTACACGGCGCTAGTGGAGGAGCAGGAATATTCCTCAATTCGTCCGCTGATCGATTGGCTCGATTACAATGGCTATGCTGTTGTGACGAAGCCGACCAAGGAATTCGTCGATTCCATGGGCCGCCGCAAGGTCAAGGGGAATATGGACATCGAGCTTGCCGTAGATGCCATGGAGATGGCCGAGCATCTCGACGAAATCGTGCTGTTTTCGGGTGACGGTGATTTCCGCTCGCTTGTCGAAGCGCTGCAGCGGAAAGGTGTGCGCGTGTCGGTGGTCTCTACCATTACCACGCAGCCGCCGATGGTCGCCGACGAGCTGCGCCGCCAAGCTGACGAATTCATCGACCTTGTTCATCTGATTGCGAAGATTGGCCGCGATCCGGGCGAGCGAGCCGAACGCATGCAGCGCTATCAGGAACGCGAGCAGCGCCGCCCGGTGCCTCACGCTGCTCCCCAGACTGAAGACGTCGATCACTGATCGCGAGCACTGGCAGCAAGATTTCAGGCGGCGCAGACCAGCGCCTGACTTGCCGCTCCCAGAGCCGCCGCGCGATTGTCCGCTCTGCCCTCGTCTGCTTGCGTTTCGTGAAGCAGCGCGGGCGCTGCATCCCGAGTGGCACAATGCCCCGGTGCCTTCCTTCGGTGCTGCTTCGGCGCGCCTATTGATCGTCGGCCTTGCGCCCGGCCTGAAGGGGGCGAACCGTACCGGGCGGCCTTTCACCGGCGATTATGCCGGCGATCTTCTCTACGCGACGCTGCTGGAATTCGGCTTCGCATCGGGCGTCTACGAAGCGCGAGCCGACGACACGGTTGTTATGCAGGATGCGCTGATCAGCAACGCGGTGCGTTGCGTGCCGCCGGCCAACAAGCCGGAGACCGCCGAGATCATGACATGTCGACAGTTTCTATTTCGCACAATACATGCGCTCCCGCGTCTGCGCGTCATTCTCGCCCTCGGCCGCATCGCGCACGATAGTGTCGTGCGCGCGTTTGGCGAACCGCTGGCGCGTTTCCCCTTCGCACACGGACGCGAACACCTCCTGACGCATTCTGATGTAAAACTCGCGCTGTTCGACAGCTATCACTGCTCGCGCTACAACACGAATACCGGCGTGCTCACCCCCGACATGTTCCGCGCCGTCTTCGCGCGCATTCGCGCTTATCTCAATTTGCCCGGTAGCTGATGAACTCGAGCAACGACCCGTCGGGATCGCGGAAATAGACGCTCGTGCCTTGCCCTTGCGCGCCGTGGCGAGTGACCGGTCCGACTTCCACCGGAACCTGCTGCTCCCTTAAGTGCGCGATGGCGCCCTCAATTGGGCCCCGCCACACAAAGCAAATGTCGCTGTTTCCGGGCTGCACGGGCAGTCGTGCAACCGTATCGGTCTCGAACCCCGGCCCATGACAGTTTATTTGAATGTCGCCCAGCCGATACGCATAACCCTTGCCTCGTTTAATCACCTCCACGCCGAAGACGCGGGCGTAGAAGTCGTTCGAGCGCTCCCAGTCGGAGACATGGATGACGAAATGATCGAGTTTGATCATCACCATTATCGCCATTTCAGCCCCTCTCGCGCATCAAGCGGCCCTTCTCGCGCGCCCAATCGCGCTTTTTCTCGGTCTCGCGCTTGTCGTGCATCTGCTTGCCTTTGGCGAGTGCGATCTCAATTTTGGCACGCCCGCGCGCATTGAAATAAAGCTTGAGCGGCACAACAGTCATGCCCTCGCGCTCGACCCCTTGCGCGAGCTTGGAAATCTCCCGGCTCTTCAGCAGAAGCTTGCGCGGCCGTTTCGGCTCGTGATTGAAGCGGTTGCCGGCGAGGTATTCCGGGATGTTGGCATTGTAGAGCCACATCTCTCCGGCGCGATCGACACCGGCATAACTCTCAGCGATCGTCGCTTTGCCGGTGCGAAGCGACTTCACCTCGGTGCCTGTCAAGGCAAGACCGGCCTCAAATTTCTCGCCGATCTCGTAATTGTAACGAGCACGCCGATTATCGGCGACGATCTTGAAATTGGAATCGGGTTTCGGCGCCACGGATTACGCGTTGAGAATCCCTGCATGCACCATCGCCTCGCGGATGGCGACGCGCGTGGGCTCGGTCAGCGGCACCATCGGCAGGCGCACCTTGTCGCTCATCCGACCGAGGATGGAGAGGGCGTATTTCGGCCCTGCCGGATTGGGCTCGAAGAACAAGGCGGCGTGCAATGGCGTGAGCCGGTCTTGAACCTGAAGAGCAGTTCGATAGTCGCCGGCGAGGCAGGCCTCCTGCATCTCGGCGCATTCGCGCGGCGCGACGTTGGAGGTGACCGAGATGCAGCCGTCGCCCCCATGCGACATGACGCCGAGTGCGGTCATGTCCTCACCGGAAAGCTGAATGAAATCCGCGCCTAGCTGATGGCGCTGCAGCGCCGTCCGCGCCAGATTGCCGGTCGCGTCTTTGACGCCGGCGATATTCTTCAGCTCGAACAGGCGCTTCATCGTATCGATCGAAATGTCGACCACCGAACGCGGCGGGATGTTGTAGATGATGATGGGGATGCCGATCGCGTCGTTCACCGCCTTGAAGTGCTGATATAGCCCCTCCTGATTGGGCTTGTTGTAATAGGGCGAGACGACCAGCACGCCGTCGGCGCCGGCCGCCTCGGCGTGCTTTGCAAGCTCCACCGCCTCATGCGTGTTGTTCGAGCCGGCGCCGGCGATCACCGGCACACGACCCTTTGCCTCGCCGATGCAGATCTCAACCACGCGCCGGTGTTCGTCGTGGGAGAGGGTTGGACTTTCGCCGGTGGTCCCAACGGGCACAAGTCCATGGGTGCCGCTCTCGATCTGCCAGTTGACGAGCCCGCGGAATGCCTCCTCGTCGATGCCCCCGTTGCTGAAAGGTGTAACCAGCGCCGTCAGCGAGCCCTTGAATGAGGCTTTTCTGCCCATATCGACCTCTTCTCCGACCGATTACCGCCCAATCGACGCCGAATTTCCTCGGCTTCCTGTGACCGCGAAGACATAGCCGCTGCCGCGGGTCCGGAAAGGGCTTTCTGCCGATCAGGCGCGGTCACAATGTCCGATCCGGGCCGATTAGGCCAGGAAAATAGAGGGTTCAGCCTTCCTAAACGAAGCGGCGACAGGCTGAAGCGATTGGAGCGGTCTCGACGATGGAATTTATAAGGACCTCGTTAAAAGTCTCTGCTGCCGCCTTACTCACCGCCCCGGTTCTGCTCATTCCCCTGACGTCCACCAGCCATTACGGCTCTTTGGCGCATCGCCTCGCCTCCTATCGCCCGCCAATGATTCCGACCGATTCGCTCGATCGCGCGATGCATCGGCTGGCTGCCCAGTTCGGCCCAGCGAAGGAGGCCACGGGCACGGTGCTTGCCTCGCTATCTCCAGCTTCGACTGTAGAGAAGCCGGCGGAAGCCGCGCCTGCATCCGTTCTCGCGCCATCCAGGACCGAGACAGCCGATCGCCCCCTTGTGACGCCCGGCGCACCCGACGCGCTCTCGGCCATAGCCTCGCTCGGCAAAACCGGAAGCGATGCCGAATCGCCCAACCAAGCGACGGCCTACGCGCCTCAGCCCGAACTCCAGGCGACCATCCCCAGCCAACCCGATCCCGCGACCCAGCTCGGCGTCGATTTGGCCGGAGTGCGGGAAGCGATCGCCTTCTACAAAAGCGGCGAGTTGGCCGCCGGCGACCGCGTCGCAGCCACTGCTCCCGATTCGCTCGTCCGCACTGCGCTGGAATGGGTGGCCTTACGCACCAATCAGCGAGAGACTGGTTTCAAACGCATCATAGCTTTCCTGGAGGCCCATCCCGGCTGGCCCTCCGGGGTCTGGCTAAGGAAGCGGGCCGAGGAATCGCTCTACACCGACAACCCGCCGCCGGCGCGCGTGAAGGACTATTTCGCTCAAGCAAAACCGCAAACGGTTTCCGGCAAGCTTGCGCTCGCGCGAGTCCTCCTGGGTGAAGGGCAGAAGGCGCAGGCCGCCGAACTCGTCCGGAGCGCCTGGCGCGAGGGTGACCTCAACCAGTGGCAAGAAGGCTCGATCAAGAAGAAGTTCGGCGATCTTCTCGAAAAGGCCGACTACAAGTATCGCGCGGACCGCCTCCTCTACAAAGAAGACACGGCAGGAGCCATGCGCAGCGCCCAGAGCGCCGGACCCGACGTCGTCCTCCTCGCCAAGGCGCGAATCGCCGTCATCAATGAAGGCGCCTCGGATAAGGAAATGGCGGCCGTTCCGGCAGCGCTGCAAAACGACCCGGGCTACTTGTTCTCCAAAATCCAAAAGCTGCGACGCGCTAACAAGATCGACGAAGCCGTGCAGGTGCTGCTGGCCTCGCCGCGCGATCCGGCCCTGATCATCAACGGCGACGAGTGGTGGACCGAACGTCGCCTGCTGGCGCGCAAAATGCTCGACAAGGGCGACGCCAAGACGGCGTACCGAATCTGCGATGAGAACAGCGCGCAGCGCATCGACGTGCGCGTCGAAGCGGAGTTTCACGCCGGCTGGATTGCGCTGCGCTTCCTGAACGATCCTGACGCGGCTGCCCGCCACTTCGCCATCGCCGCTCTGTCGGCCGAGACGCCGATTTCCGTCGCCCGTGTGGCGTATTGGCAGGGCCGCGCGGCCGAGGCGGCAGGCGCCGCGAAAGCGGCGGAGGCGATGAACTTCTATCGCAAAGCCGCGACTCATTCCGCGACGTTCTATGGCCAGCTCGCGCGTACGAAGCTCGGTCTCTCCGCGGGTCAGGTTCGCTCGCTGCCCGTCGCGGCCGAAGGTAATCAGCGGCATGAAGCCGTCCGCACCATCGAGCTGCTTTACGCGATCGGCGAAAAGGAACTCGCATTGCCGCTCGTCACCGAATCGGCTCAGCGCCTTGAGGGCGCGGATCAGATCGCGGCGCTGGCGCGAATCATCGCCAACGACCGGGACGCCAAGGTTTCCTTGTCGTTCGGCAAGGTTGCCGGGCAACGCGGCATGCCGCTCGATGATCTAGCCTACCCCGTATACGGCATTCCGGGTTACCAGCCGCTGGGCAATTCGGCGCCGCGTTCGGTGGTTTATTCCATTGCCCGGCAGGAAAGCGCTTTCGACACCCGTGCCCGTTCAGGCGCTGGCGCCAAGGGGCTCATGCAGATGCTCACCGCGACGGCGCGCCGAACCGCGAGCCGTATGGGAATCGGCTTCAACGAGGCGCGGCTCGTCAATGACGCGTCATTCAACGCGCAACTTGGCGCCGCCCATCTCGGCGAACTCCTGGCGGAAGAAGGCGGCTCGTACGTGCTGACCTTCGCCGCCTATAATGCCGGCGGCGGCCACGTGAAGGAGTGGATTGAGGCCTACGGCGACCCGCGCGACCCCAAAGTCGATCCGGTGGATTGGGTGGAGCGCATCCCCTTCACCGAAACGCGCAATTACGTGCAGCGGGTCATGGAAAACCTGACGGTCTACCGTGCCCGTTTCCAGGAAGCGGGCCCAGCGCCGTTGCAGACAGATCTTCGAACGGTCGAAGCAAAGCTCTGACCGCGTTAGCGCCCCTTCTCCCGCAAGCGGGAGAAGGTGCCCTTCGTGTCAGCGAAGGGCGGATGAGGGGAGCCGCAGGGCACCCTGTATATCATTGAGCACGAGATCGCCGCCGCCGATCACGCGATCATTTGAGATGCGTAAGACGCGCCAGCCGTGCTCCGTAAGCCAGGCATCCCGCCGCGCGTCATGCGCACGCCGATCGGGATCACCATGCGTTGGCCCATCGCATTCAACAATCAGCTTCTCCTGCACGCACGCGAAATCGGCCACGTAGGGACCAATCGGCACTTGCCTTCGGAATTTGGTCCCGAGAAAGCGGCGGTTGCGCAAGACACGCCGAAGAATTTCTTCGGCATTCGTCATTTGGCTGCCCCACGTGCGCGCGTTTCGCAGGGTTTTTTCGGGCGTGTGTTCGCGCATGTGACGCCCTCATCCGTCGTTGCTTCGCAACGACACCTTCTCTCGCAAGCGGGAGAAGGGGCCGCCAGTCCCAAAGAAAAACCCCGGCGCTGAGCGCCGGGGCTTCGTTTTGTGTACCGTCTGGATCAGAAGGCGCGCTGAACGCGCAGACGGCCTTCGTAGACGTTCGAGGTCGACGAGAACCGCGGCAGACCTTGCAGAGCGAGGAAGAAGTCGTTCGCGAGGCCGAACGGCTTGTCGGTGATGCCGCGGGTATACATGAACTCGGCACCGATATCGAAGCCCGTAACCGGCGTCCACACGAGGTTCGCACCAGCGCGAACTTC
>JAFASC010000134.1 GCA_019244955.1 Methylobacteriaceae bacterium
AGTCTGGCAGTCTACGATCACGGGATTGACGAAGCCGAACTCGGTGATGCTGTTGGCAATCTGCCGGATCTGCTTCTTGGAATGGGTCCGGGCGTTGCGCTTCCACGGGCGCAGCTGTTCGAGAGGGATATCTTGTAACGGGTGCATACGTCTTCCTGTTGATTGCTGATGAGTGAGGTTTACCGTTGCAAGCCCAAGCCCGCGGAGCGCGGGCAAGCGGCTGACCGGTTTCAGATCGAGAAGACACGTTTCCGCTTGCGCTTTGAGCGAGCGATGTGCCTCGTTTGGTCAGGGATGTCTGGTGATTGGACCGCGTGAGCCTCCGATTCGATTTCGACGATTCGGATTTTCTCATCCGTGTGACTTTGGGTCACACGCGGGCGCC
Source organism: Methylobacteriaceae bacterium (assembly GCA_019244955.1). Taxonomy (GTDB): domain Bacteria; phylum Pseudomonadota; class Alphaproteobacteria; order Rhizobiales; family Beijerinckiaceae; genus JAFASC01. Next base: position 386 of record JAFASC010000134.1, read on the forward strand.
GGCGGCCATGGTTAGACGGAGCTAGAAACGGCAGAACGACTGCATCGCTCACCACGAATGCGCGTGAGGCACCTGATCTTTGGGAACTATCCTCTGGGCTGAGGTGCTACTGATCTGTCCTGCAACCGGGCTCAAACCACGGGTTATTTCCCTGCACTAAAAGTTCAAATTCGCTGTTATGAAAACCGTCCGGAATTATTCTAAACGCTTGAGGTGACGGGGGTAATTCGGACCAGAATGCCTCTCGCCGAACGCCGAAATCGCGTGATTTCCCTGTATTTTCCCTGTTTCCCTGCTGTGGAGACCGGTTTGCGGAGACTGGGTCCACCACCACCGGTCTTCTAAGGAAGTAGACCGGCCCTTTGCCGATTGCCGGTCTGCGAACGTAGCGGCCGCCGCGTCGTAGGAACGCAGGCTATTCCGCCGCGAGCTTGAAGTCGGGATAGGTGCAACGCGCCTCGGTGCGGGCCGGAAAATCGAGGATCTCGGCACTCGGCACTGGCTCGAACGGCAGCTTCAGCGTCTTCCACACATCGACCAGCGCCTCGACCAGTTCGGCGATATGGGCCTCGGTATGCATCGGCGAGGGCGTGATGCGCAGCCGCTCGGTGCCGCGCGCCACCGTCGGGTAGTTGATCGGCTGGATATAGATGGCGTGGCGCTCGAGCAGGAGATCGCTCGCCGCCTTGCAGAGCTCGGCATCGCGCACCATCACCGGGACGATGTGCGAGGGATTGTCGAGAATTGGCAGGCCGGCGGCGCTCAGCGCATGCTTCGTTGTGCGGGCTTGGCGCTGGTGCAGTTCGCGCTCGGCTTGCGAGGTCTTGAGGTGGCGCACCGCCGCATGTGCCGCTGCCGCGACCGCCGGCGGCAGCGCGGTGGTGAAGATGAACGCCGCCGCATACGAGCGCACCGCGTCGATCACGGCGCTGTTTGCGGCGATATAACCGCCGAGCGTGCCGAAGCCTTTGGCAAGCGTGCCTTCGATGACATCGATGCGATGCATGACCCCGTCACGATCGGCGATGCCGCCGCCGCGTGGGCCGTACAGGCCGACGGCGTGGACCTCGTCCATGTAGGTCATGGCCTTGTAGCGCTCCGCGAGATCGGCGATCGCGGCGATCGGCGCGATGTCGCCATCCATCGAATAGAGGCTCTCGAAGACGATGAGCTTCGCCCGCTCGCGGCCTGCCTTCTTCAGCAGCTGTTCGAGATGGGCGACATCGTTGTGGCGGAAGATTTTGCATTCGGCGCGGGAGCGCCGCACGCCCTCGATCATCGAATTGTGATTGAGCGCGTCGGAGAGGATCAGGCAGTTCGGCAGGAGGTCGGCGATCGTCGAGATCGAAGCGAGATTGGAAATCCAGCCGGAGGTGAAGACGAGTGCGCCCTGTTTGCCGTGCAGATCGGCGAGCTCGGCCTCGAGTTCGACCACAGCATGATTGGTGCCGGAGATGTTGCGGGTGCCGCCGGCGCCGACGCCGACCTTTTCGGCGGTGTCGCGCATCGCCGCGATCACTTGCGGGTGGCGGCCCATGCCGAGATAATCATTGGAGCACCAGATCGTGACGTCGGCGGCGCGCCCGTCGTGATGCCATCTGGCATTCGGATAAGCAGCAGCGTCGCGCTCGAGATCGGCAAAGACGCGGTAGCGCCGCTCTGATTTGAGCTTGCCGATCGCCGTCTCGAAAACGGACTGATACTCCATCGCCCAATCCTCGCATCCGACGCGGTGATCCCGCGCTTTCGCTGGCGGCGCCGGCTCGTGTACGCCGCGAGCTAAGTCATAACTCTTCTAATTCCAGGTGGCGAGAGGCAGATGGTCGCGATTTTGTGACCTAGGTCACATAGGTGACCACTTCCGATGCGGTCTTCGCCGCCGCTCCGCAAGGGCCCTTCGGGCCCCGGCCGCCCAAGCCGGGAGGCTCTTTCCCCCCGACGTACCTACAGGGCCGCCGAGGCTCGGCCGGCGCTTCGCGCCCGGCACGGCCGAATCCCGCAGCAAAACCGAGTGGTTCAGCCGCGGTCGAGGCTCGATCATGTAACTCCTCAGTCCGCTGTCTGACCCTCGGCCGCACGTCCGGGTCTCAGCGCCTTGACATGGCGGGCGCAGAAACCATTCTCTGATTGGCCCGAGGCGAGGTTGATCTGCGCATTTGCCTGCGCCGAGGCAGCTAGACGAACAAACGGCGAGGGAGCGGCCGCGATCTGACATGTTACGATGCGTACGCTGATCGAGAACTTCCTTTCCGATTTCATCAAAGAAGGCGCAGTCGAAGTCGCGTTATCCAGCGGCAAGGTCATGCGCTTTGGCGAGCCCGATATTGCGGACCCGCCGAGAGTTGTGCTTCGCGATCGCAAAGCGCAATGGGAGCTCGTCCGCAACCCGGAGCTCGCGTTCGGCGAGCTCTACATGGACGGCCGTCTCGAGATCGTCCACGGCACCCTCGACGAGGTCATTGCGCTCGCTTCGCGCAATGCCATGCGCAAGGATGGGCCCGGCTGGCTGCGCTTTCTCTACAAGGTCCGGATCGCGCTACGCGCTTTCCAACAGCGCAACGATCTCGTCCGCGCCAGCCGCAATGTCGCGCATCATTACGATCTCGGCAACGAGCTGTACTCGCTTTTCCTTGACGAGGACCGGCAATATTCCTGCGCCTATTTCGAAGACGATCGCCACACGCTCGAGGAGGCGCAACTCGCCAAGAAGCGCCACATCGCTGCGAAACTGATGATCGAGCCCGGTCAGAACGTGCTCGACATCGGCTGCGGTTGGGGCGGGCTCGGCCTATACTTGGCGCGCGTCGCGGGGGCAAACGTCACCGGTGTCACCTTATCGAAAGAGCAGCTTGCGACGGCCAATCAGCGCGCCTTGCAGTCCGGTTTGAGCAACCACGCTCGTTTCGAGCTGAAGGATTACCGTCACGTGAAAGGACGGTTCGATCGCATCGTCTCGGTCGGCATGTTCGAACATGTCGGCATGACCTATTACCAGCAATTCTTCGAGAAGATTGCCGCGTGCCTCAACGACGATGGAATTGCGCTCCTGCATACGATCGGGCGCACGGACGGCGTCGGTGCGACCAGCCCCTGGATCACCAAATACATCTTCCATGGCGGATACATACCCGGCCTTTCCGAGATCCTGCCGCATATCGAGCGCGCCGGTCTCATGGTCACCGACGTCGAGGTTCTACGCCTGCACTACGCCAAGACGTTGCAGGCCTGGGCGGACCGGTTCCGCGCCAACCGCGACAAAGCCAAGGCAATGTACGATGAGCGCTTCTGCCGGATGTGGGAGTTCTACCTCTGCGCTTCCCGCTACGCCTTCATCTATGAGCACCACGTCGTTTGGCAGATTCAGCTCACCAAAGACGTGCACACGCTGCCACACATCACACGCGACTATATCGCCGCGCGCGAGAACGAGCTGCGCGCGCGCGAAACTCCTGCCCGCGACTTGCGGCTCGCCGGAGAATAACGCCTTCCGCGGCGCGGACCACGCTACTCCGCCGCGGCGGGGAGTTCCGGAACTTCGCAGCCGGTCGCGCAGCAGCGTCCCGGCTGCTTCGAGACACGCTGGCCGCGGTCGAGCACGTCGCGGTCGAGCAGCCGCTCGACCAACGCCACCCGGTCCGTGACGGGATAGTTGCGCCAAATCTCGCGTTTCATCGCTTCCGGCGAGCCGCCGCCATGCAGCGAGATTACCGAGTACCAACCGGCTTGATGCGAGGCGGTTAAATCTTCCATGAAGCGCGCGACCTCGGCGCGTTGCGCACTCGGCACGTTCGCGCGGCCACCTAGAACTGCCGCCAGTGAGGCCGCGGTTTCGGGGTTGTGATCCTCGTCCGGGCCGGGCAGCGCCACGACGAGGCCGCCCGACACCTGATGGGCGAGGCGGTGCATGTCGTAAATCTGTGTCGACATCAGCAATTTCCCGACATTGGCAAACACCGTGTCGGGCATGACCGAGCCCGACGCATCTTTCATGCAATAGACGGACGCGGCGACGCCGCAGGCGAAAAAGCCTTCGACGATTTTGATGAGATCGACCATCGAATCGCGGATATGTCCGTGGCGATCGGGATCGAGCCCGTTCGCCTCGATCATCAACGCGCCGGCGCCGATGAGGAGATCGCCGAAGCCGGCGCGCGCGCCGATGCAGGAATGGCGGTGGTGCGTCGCGTATGAGGTCGTCAGATAGCCGCCCTCTTCGGTCTCGCCGTCGAGGAAGACGCGTTCGTGCGGCACGAACACATCATCGAAGATGACGACGCCGACGGACTGGCCGTATTTCGCCGAAAACTTCGCCGCCGCTTCGCCCGGCCGTCCCGCCGGTTTGGCGACGATCGTCACACCGGGCGCATCGACCGGCACGGCGCAACAGACGGCGAAATCCGCATCCTCTTTCGTCATCGTGCGGCACGGCATGACCAGGAATTCGTGCATGTACGGCGCACCGGTGACGATCGCCTTGGTGCCGCGGATGATTATCCCGTCGGGCCGGCGCTCCTTCACGTGCACGTAAACGTCTGGGTTTGCCTGCTCGCCCGGATGTTTCGAGCGGTCGCCTTTGGCGTCGGTCATGGCGATGCCGAGCGCCAGATCCTCGTCCTGCACGCGGTGCAGATAGGCGAGAAAGCGCTGATGATAGTCCGTGCCGTGCGCGTCATCGCAGCGTTTCGTCGCCTGCAGGATTCCGTTCAGCGCATCGTGCGCGAGATAGCGTTGCGCGCAGCCCGATTCCTGGCAGACGAGCCGCACCGCCTCGAGCTTGTAGAGCAGATCGGTCGAGCTCTCGTCGATATGCAGCATGCGGTTGACGATTTTGCCCGATGTGCCCTGCCGCGCGGCCATCAGCGCGGCGTGCTGGGGCAGTTGCGCGAAATCGTAGCTGACGCCGACGCCGGCTATGCCGGGCTTAAGCAGCGGCTCGTCGGCGACGCTGTCGATGCGCTTCCCATTGACGAAGACGCGCGGGTTATAGCGGCGCAGCGACTCGCGGTAATCGGCGGCGTTCATCAGCATGGGGGCTGTCCTTCCGCTTAGAGTCTTCCGGGAGGAGGGGCGGCAGGTCAAGCGCTCGCTGGATCGCTCGCCGCGTTCCCGGAGGCGCGCAGCGCGCGACTGCATGTGAGCGGTCATTGCGAGGAGGCGAAGCCGACGAGGTAATCCAACAGCCGTTCTGCAATCGTTGCCCGTTTGCTGCCTGGATTGCTTCGCTTCCGTCGCAATGACGGCTCTCGTGAGGGACAGCACTAACGAACTAAGCTGAAGACGCAGAGAACCATTGCACTTGACACCCGGATAAAATTCCTATATACCACGCCCATTCCCGCCCATGTAAGGGCAGGTCCGGTAAATCGGTGCCGGATTTGCGGGCGGGAAGCGGCGCTCGCGGCGTGCGGTTCCGATACGCGCGTCTCGGGAGGCCCTTGCAAACGGGTGTCTTTGCCGAGGCCCGCGCGCGGTAAAAACCTGCGCGCGTGGAGGAGACGAAGCGCCGAGTTGCCCGCCCGTCCGGCAATACGACCGGTCCGCCCCTAGAGGGCTTGAGCGGGGTTAGGTGGCCAAAAGCCAAACCAGCCCCCCGAAGATGCGGGACGCAGGGGACAGAAACCGCCGCGCATCGGCGCCGGGTGACCGGCTATAAAAATTAGGATCGGCCGCCCGGCACCCGTGTCCTTCTGCTCTTTGACAGCGCCGCAGGCGCACCAAGAATGACGCGCGCCATGTGTCATTCCCGACGCTCGCAGCCAAGTGTACGCAGGCTGCGTAAACTTGCCTGCTTGGAGCGATCGGGAATCCAGAGCAAACGGACCGCCTGGATTCCCGCTTTCGCGGGAATGACAAACCTCAGTTTCCGCGCTTAAATTTGCCGCTGGATTGCAGTCGCCCGCTACGCTCGCAGTGGCGGCGAGTCCTCACCCCCGCTGCCGCCCACGGAGGAACCGCCGGGCAGTCGCGGCGGGCGCGTGCGCCGCCTCGTCCGCACGCGCGCAAACAGGGTTAACCAATCCTTCCGCTTCTGTTTCGAACAGGTACAGAAAGCTTCGGCCGCCGCCTCTAGCGCTCGGGATAGCAATGGTTTGTCAAGAGTTTGGGCACCAATCCGAAACTTCTACTTAGGTAAATCTTAAACGAGACAACGCTAGCCTCTCACCTGTGTCGGTCAGTCGCGTGCGTGAGTTGTCAATCATGACGGAAGTTCATCGGCCAAGGGTCAAGTACGTTATCGGCCCCGACGGCAGTCCTCTGACAATCGCCGACCTGCCTCCGGCTTCGACAAAGCGCTGGGTGATCCGCCGCAAGGCCGAGGTCGTCGCCGCCGTCCGCGGTGGCCTCTTGTCGCTTGACGAGGCCTGCAATCGCTACACGCTGACCGTCGACGAGTTCCTGAGCTGGCAGATGTCGATCGATCAGCACGGACTCGCCGGGTTGCGCACCACTCGCATCCAACAATACCGGATGTAGACGGCGCTTTACGCGTCGGTTCCGGTTTTTCCCGCCTGAAGCTGTTCTTGCGATGATGCATGCGCGTGATGCGCGTGTTCTTCGTGGTGGGCGTGGATGACTTCGCTCAACCTGCGCCGCTCGAACAGAATGACGACCACGATGGCGAAGCAAAGCGGGATCAAGAGATAGAACAGCCGGAAGACGAGGAGCGCCGCGAGCACCTCGAACTGCGGCACGCCCGGCATAGCCTTGATAAAGAAGAACTCGAAGACGCCCAGGCCACCGGGCGCATTCGAGGCAAGCGCCGCCGTGAACGAGGCGAGAAACACGCCGAGCACGACGAAGAAACCGGGATTATTGGCTTCCGGCAGCGCAAAATAAATGATGCCGGCGGCGCCGAGCAGTTCCAAAGGTCCGGCGCATAATTGGCGGACGGTCACTTGAAGCCGGGGGTATTCGAGGCGGAAGCCGCCAATGACGAGCGGCCGCAGCCGCAGCGCCGAGCCGATCACATAGAGGACAACGAAGGCGAGGCAGACGAATCCGATAATCCGCGCCATGGTCGTGTTGGTCAGGACGCCCGGCAGAAGGCCGTGCAGCCGGGCCAGCTGCTCGGGCTCCAAAGTGAGGACGAGGCCGCCCAGGAGCACGGTGCCGAGCCCGAAGGTGAAAGAGCAAAGCGCGACCAGAATCGCGATCTCGGTCGCCGACAATCCCTTCGACGTGTAGGCGCGGTAGCGCACCATCGCGCCGGAGAAAACCGAGGCGCCGATATTGTGGGACAGCGCGTAGGTGGTGAACGAGCAGAGCGAGATGAAAACCCAGGAGATGTGCCGCACGTGCAAATGGATGAGCGCGATGCGGTCGTACCAGGCGAGGGCGGCATAAGCGGCGAGCGTTGCCAGGCCGGCGAGCGCATAGCGGCGTGGCGGGATCGCCTTCAAGTCCGCCCAAACGGCAGGGCCGACCGACTCGCCGCGAAATTCGCGGTACAGCAGATATATCGAGGCGCAGACGGCGAGGAGCCCGACGACGGGCCAAATATATTCAAGAACGCGCTTCATAGAGCTCCGGAAACGGCGGTCCGCCCGCTCGAAGACATGCGCCCTGCAGGCGGGCTGCCCCAAATGCACGAGGGAACGTCAGACGGCAAGCCAAGCCGTAGACCGTGAGGGCTTGCCAAAAGACAAGGCAATAGCGACCTCTCCCGGACCTTACCGGCAGCAACAACGATGCCTGAACTTCCCGAAGTCGAAACGGTGCGCCGGGGGCTCGAGCCCGCAATGGTCGGCGCGCGCTTCTCGAGCGTCGAGCAAAACCGGCCGGATCTGCGCTTTCCGCTGCCGGAGCGCTTTGTCGAGCGGCTGCAGGGACGCCGCATCGTCGCGTTCGGCCGGCGGGCGAAGTATCTGCTCGCCGATTTGGATGACGGCAATGTCCTGGTGATGCATCTCGGGATGAGCGGGTCTTTCCGCATCGAGAGGAGCGCCGGCGCCGGCACGCCAGGGCATTTCCACCATCCGCGATCGTCGGCACTGGCGCACGACCATATCGTCTTCAATATGTCGAACGGCGTGCGCATCCTCTACAACGATCCGCGTCGCTTCGGCTTCATGTTGGTCGTTCCACGCGCTGAGCTCGATACACATCCGCTGTTTGCTGGAATGGGCATCGAGCCGCTCGGCAACGAGCTCGACGGCGCGGTGGTGGCGCGCCTGTTCGCGGGCAAGTCCGCGCCGCTGAAAGCCGCGCTGCTCGATCAGCGGCTGATCGCAGGCTTGGGCAACATCTATGTCTGCGAGGCGCTGCACCGCGCCGGCCTGTCACCGCGGCGTGCGGCCGGCACGCTGGCGCGCCGCAACGGCGCGCCGAGCGAGCGCGCGCAACGTCTGGCCGAGGTCATTCCCCAGGTGCTGAACGAAGCGGTTGCAGCGGGGGGCTCTACCTTGCGCGACCATCGCCAGACGGACGGCACGCTCGGTTATTTTCAGCACCGGTTCCACGTCTATGATCGCGAGGGGGAGCCATGTCAGAGACCGGGATGCAGAGGAACGATCCGGCGGATCGTGCAATCCGGGCGTTCGACTTTTTTTTGCAGCGTCTGCCAGAAATGACATTGGTCGCTTCGATGCGAATTGCCGCCTCGCGATCGGTTGAGAATGGATGGTGGTGATCCAGATCACCGGCATCGGCCGGTATCGACCCATCTTGGCGATCCGAAAGGTCCCGACCTCTCTCAGCGGTAAGACATTAGTGGCGCTTGGATCGGGACGTTTTCCGGCCTAAACGGCGCCAGGAGCACGGAGGAAACATGCCCACCAAGATAAATCGCCGCACCGCCCTTTCCGGCGCTGCCGCCGGCCTGGCCCTTGCCGGAACGCGCGCGGAGGCACAAAGCGCCGCCAACACCGTCGCGCCGCTCTTCCCGCTACCGCAGACGATCATTCCTATCGCTGGTGAGGAGCGCGGCTTTCCGGTGCGCCGCATCTACTGCATCGGCCGCAATTACGCGGCGCATTCGCGCGAGATGGGGTCCGATCCGACTCGCGAGCCACCGTTCTTCTTCCAAAAGCCGACGGACGCGATCCAGTTTGTCGCGATCGGCAGCGTCGGCGAGCATCCCTATCCGTCGCTGACGAAGAACTATCATCACGAGGTGGAACTCGTCGCCGCACTGAAGTCCGGCGGGCGCGAGATCCCGGTCGATCAGGCGCTCGATCACGTCTATGGCTATGCCGTCGGCCTCGACATGACGCGGCGCGATCTGCAGCGCGAAATGGGCGACCAGAAGAAGCCGTGGGAGATCGGCAAGAGCTTCGATCATGCCGCACCGATCGGTCCGATCCATCCCGTCGCCAAAGTTGGGCATCCGCAGAAGGGCGCGATCTCGCTCGCCGTGAACGGCAAGGTCCGCCAGAACGCTGATCTCAGTCAGATGATCTGGAGCGTGGCCGAGCAGATCGCCCACCTCTCGACCGCATTCGAGCTTGCCGCCGGCGACATCATCTATTCCGGCACGCCGGAGAATGTCGGACCGGTCGTCAAGGACGACGTGCTCCTCTGTAAGATCGAGGGCCTGCCCGACATGTCGATCCGTATCGTCGCCGCGCAGGCCTGATGCGGTGATTTGAGCCACTTGCGTAATCGCGGCTTGCGGCGTTTCTAGCCGCCGCCATGGGCGAGCCTTCCCTCACCGAGTCCACCACTCTCATCGATGCGGGCGCGGAGGTTGTCGCCGCGGCCTTTCTCGGGCGCACGCCGGCGCTGGCGCTGGCGGACGGCAATGTGCTTTTCCCCGGTCCCGGCGAAGAGCGCCGTATCGCCGCACATCCCGGCGGCGCGGTTCTGGTGACGGCGAGCGACGGCAAACGGCTCGTCACCGGCGGCGATGACGGCCGCCTAGTCGCGACCGATGCAGGCGGGCGCGCACAGGAGATCGTCGACGAAAACGGCAAATGGATCGACGCGCTGACACTGGCGCGCGACGGCGCGATTGGCTGGTCGGTTGGCCGCACCGTGCGCGTCCGCGACAACAAAGGCGCGGTGCAAAGCTTCGATGCACCGTCGAGCGTACGCGGCCTCGCGTTTATGCGGAAGGGCTATCGCCTGGCGATTGCGCATTACAACGGCGTGTCGCTGTGGTTCCCGAACGCCTCCGCCGCGCCGGAAAAACTCGAATGGAAGGGCTCGCATATCGACGTGACCGTGTCGCCCGACGGGCGCTTCGTGCTGACGACGATGCAGGAAAACACGCTGCATGGCTGGCGGCTGGCCGACGGCAAGCATATGCGCATGTCGGGCTATCCCGGCAAAACGCGCTCGCTCTCCTGGTCGAGCGACGGACACTGGCTGGCAACAAGCGGCGCGCAGGCGTGCATCGTCTGGCCCTTCGCGACCCGCGAAGGGCCGATGGGCCGTAGCCCACGCGAATGCGGCGTGCGCAACGCGAAAGTCTCGCGGGTCGCCTTTCACCCGCAGATCGCGATCCTCGCGATCGGGTACGAGGACGGTTGGGTGCTGCTCGCCCGTCTCACCGATGATGCCGAAGTGCTGGTGCGCGGCCCGCGCGCCGGGGAGGATACATCGGCAATTACCGCGCTGGCTTGGGAGGCGAAGGGAAAGCGCCTGTTGTTCGGCACGGCCTCCGGCGCGGCGGGACTCTTGCACCTGCCGTAATGAACCTGCCGGTCTTGGCTGCTGTTATCCTGCGGAGACGAGGGGTTCCCATGTTTCTTCGCCGGATCGCAGTTCTGATCGGCCTCTTCTTCGCCGTGGTCGCCTCGCAGCTGCCGGAATATGCGCAGCAATATCGCCAGCGCCTCGGCGGCGCCATCGATGAACTCAATATCCTCATCGCGCGCTTCGAGGCCGAGGCGCGCCAGTCCGGAATGGATCAACAGCAAGGGATTACGCATCTGCAGCAGTCGGACGACCGGTTCGTCCAGCAACGCGGCGATCAGATGCGCGACACGATCATGCGGCGCGACCGCCTTGAAAAACAGGCTCAGGATTTCGCCAGAGCCGGGCCGGTCGGACGCCTGCTCGTGCTCGCGGAGGATTTCGATCCGAAGATCGCCTCGGGCGCCTATCAGTCCTACGAGCCGGCCGTCCCGACCACGTCGGAGGGGCTGATTGCGGCGCTCGTCGGCTTCATCTTTGGCGGCGGGCTTATTCATCTCATCGCCTGGCCCTTGCGCCGCCGGCGACCAGCACGCGAGCCCGTCCGCGCCTAAGCCCGTCCGCGCAACCAACCCGCGCTCCCGCTCGTTCACCTTTTCAAGCACGGCTGCGCCGGGTTCTGCTGGCGAGAAAGAGCCGGACAGGGAGACGCGCCATGACGATGGCTGTAGACCGAGGCGCCGATACCGCGCTCGCCCGGCGCACGATCAATGTCATTACCTGGCGGCTGATGCCGCTCCTCATGCTGCTTTATCTGGTCGCCTACATCGACCGGCAGAACGTCTCGTATGCCAAGCTGCAGATGGTCGGCGATCTCGGCTTGAGCGAAACCGCCTATGGCCTCGGCGCGTCACTTTTCTTCATCGGCTATTTCCTGTTTGAGGTGCCTTCGAACGTCATCCTGGAGCGTGTCGGCGCGCGCGTCTGGTTCGCGCGCATCATGCTGACCTGGGGAATTGTCACGCTGCTCTTGGCCTTCACCAAGAATGCTACGATGTTCTACATCCTGCGCTTCGCGCTCGGCGCGGCGGAGGCGGGCTTCTTTCCCGGCGTCTTGTTCGCGCTGACCTTATGGTTCCCGCAGGATCATCGCGGCCGCATGATCGGCTGGTTCATGATCGCCAGCGCGATCGCCAACGCGATCGGCGCGGCGATCGGCGGCGTGCTCCTCGATCTCGACGGCACGCTCGGGTACAAGGGCTGGCAGTGGGTCTTTCTGGCGACCGGCGTGCCGGCCGTGCTGCTCGCTGGCGTGGTGTTCATGATCCTGCCGGAGGGACCGCACAGGGCGACCTGGCTCGACCAAAGCGGCCGCGATTGGCTGACCGAAACTTTGGCGCGTGAGCGCGAAGGGAGTGTGCATACGGAGCACGCCAACCCCTTCCGCGCCCTACTCGATAAGCGCGTCATCCTGCTCGCGCTGCTTTATGTCGGGTTTCCGCTCGCAGCATACGGACTGAGTTATTGGCTGCCGACTGTGGTCAAAGGCTTTGGCGTGTCGAACACGACGAACGGGCTTTTGAACATCATCCCGTGGGTGGTTGTCGCGCTGGCACTGTGGTGGGTGCCGCGGCACGCTGCAGAACAGCGGGAATCGACTTGGCACATTGTCATTCCGGCCCTGATCGGTGCGGCGTGCCTGATCCTCAGCGTCATCATTCCCGGCAACGCGATCAAGTTCGCGCTCTTATGCATCGCCGCCGCGGGCATTTTCTCGGGGCAGCCGGTGTTCTGGAGCCTGCCGCCGACATTTTTGAAGGGCGCCACCGCCGCCGCTGGTATTGCGGCCATCAACTCGGTCGGCAATCTCGGCGGGTTCGTGGCGCAGAATGTCGTGCCGATGATAAAGGATTGGAGCGGCAGCGATCTCGAGCCGATGCTGTTCCTCGCCGTCTGCCTGACGATTGCGGCTTTGATGGTCTTCGTGGTGCAGCGGCTGTTGGCGCAGAGCCGCACTGCGCCGATGCCGGCGCGTCTGCCGGCGGAGTAGCGCAACACCCGCGCACCTCCCGGCGCGCAGTCTCTATGACGCTTTCGCCTTGGCCAGAAACGCGCTGAACGCCGCTTTGGCTTCGGGCGATTCCAAGGCAGCGGCAAATTCCTTGCTCTCGGCCGCCATCTGCGCGCGGATCGCCTGACGATCGCCGCGCATCAGGCGGCGCGTCGCGACCAGCGCCTGCGACGGTTTGGCCGCGAGGCGTTTTGCGGCGTTAAGCGCAGTGTCGATCAGCTCGCCGGCCGACACCACTGCGTTGATGACGCCCCAACGGTGCGCTTCGTGCGCGTCGAACATGTCGCCGAGCAACAGCCATTCCGAGGCTTTCGCCATGCCGACGCGCAGCGGCACCGTCAGCGATGACGCCGCCTCCGGCACAAGCCCGAGATCGATGAACGGCATGCGGAATTTCGCCGACGGCGCGGCATAGACGAGATCGCAATGGAACAGCATGGTCGTGCCGACCCCGACGGCATTGCCCTCGACCGCGGCGACGATCGGCGTGTCGCATTGCGCAATGGCGGTGATGAATCGGAAGGCGGGAGAGCCGTGCTCGTCCCGCGTGCCAGCCAAGAAATCGCCGATATCGTTTCCGGCGGTGAACACGCCATCCGTGCCGGTAAGCAACACGGCACGAATATTCTTGTCGCGGTCGGCGAGCTCCAGCGCCTCGCGCATCGCCTCATACATCGCGCCGGTCAGCGCGTTTTTCTTCGCCGGCCGGTTGATCGTGATGCGCAGGATTTTGTCGTCGCGCGCGACGATTACGTCGTTGGTCATCTGCGTTAACTCGCCAGCGCCAGTTCCGCGGCGTGCACCGAGCCCGCGCCTTCCGTCACGACGCGCTCGAGCCCGCCGGCGCCGGTCGCAATATTTTCGGCAAAGAAACGCGCGACCGCGATGCGGCCCGCATGCGCGGGATCGGTTTCGCCGCTGTTGCGGGCAGCATGCGCAGCCATCGCGATCTCCGCCAAACCGGTGCCGCCCCGCGCATACCCAAACAGCCTGAGGTAAGGCGCCGCGCCGGCGAGCGCGTCGGCGGCATTGGTGCTGACCGCCTCAAGCATGTAATCGGTCGCGCGCGCAAACGCATCGACCGCACCGGACAAAGCCGAATGCATGTGTCCGAAATCGGCTGTGTTGGCTTCGCGCAGGCGCGCGAGACTCGCGCGCATGTTGGCAATTTCGCGCTTGACCGCCTCCCCGCCGGAGAGCGGCACTTTGCGCTGCACGAGATCGATCGCCTGGATGCCGTTCGTGCCCTCGTAAATGCCGCCGATGCGGATGTCGCGCATGAATTGTGCGGCGCCAGTCTCCTCGATGAACCCCATGCCGCCATGCACCTGCACGCCGATCGAGGCGACCTTGTTGCCGATATCGGTCGAATATGCCTTGGAAAGCGGGGTCAACAGACCGGCACGCTCGCCGGCCTGCTTACGCCGCGCCGCATCGCTCTCGCGCTTGGCGCGATCGATTGCCGCCGCATTCATGTAACAGATCGCGCGCGCAGCGGCGGTCTGCGCCTTCATCGTCATAAGCATGCGCTGCACGTCGGGATGCGCGGCGATCGGGCTCATCCCGGAACCACTCGCACCCGGTGCGCGGCCCTGCCGGCGCTCGCGCGCATAGGCGAGCGCCTGTTGCGTCGCGCGCTCGGCCACCGCCACCCCCTGCAATCCGACCGCAAGGCGCGCCTGGTTCATCATGGTCAACATGCAGACCATGCCGCGGTGCTCCTCGCCGATGAGGTAGCCGATCGCGCCGCCTCGATCGCCATACACCATGGTGCAGGTGGGCGAGCCGTGCAGGCCAAGCTTATGCTCGATCGAATGGGCGCGAACATCGTTGCGGGCCCCGAGCGTGCCGTCGGGATTGACGAGAAATTTCGGGATCAAGAACAGC
>JAFASC010000019.1 GCA_019244955.1 Methylobacteriaceae bacterium
CGGCCGAGAATCAGTCTGTGATGGGGCAGGCGCGTAAGCGCGTCGGGCGGGTCGATCGTCCGGACGTAATAGAGGTGCTGCGGGGCTTCAGCGAAGGCCGCGAGACCAAGCCGGCCGACCGTCAGGAACACGCGGCGCGGTTCTTCCCCGAGCGCGCGCACGGCTGCATCGAGACTGCTGACCTCCGTCCACTCGTCACCCGGCTGCTTCCGCCATGGCGCGCGCGTGAAGATAAGCAACGGAATGCCGAGCCGCGCGCAGGCCGCGGCGGCGTGGCGCGACATCTGTTCCGCGAATGGATGGGTCGCGTCGACGACGCGCTCGACGCGCTCGGCTTGCAAATAAGCGCAAAGCCCATCGATGCCGCCAAAGCCGCCGACGCGCGTGGCGATTGGCTGCGTCTGCGGCTCGCGCGTGCGCCCGGCGAGCGACAGCACCGCGTCCATATCCGGCAGTTTGGCGACTCGCCCGGCAAGCACGCGCGCTTCGCTCGTGCCGCCGAGGATCAAAACACGCATGCTTCTATTCCGGAAAGGCATGCATGAGCGCGGCTACACAACGATGGCTCGCGCTCATTGGCATCGGCGAGGATGGTCTCGACGGTCTCTCTCCCGTTGCGCGGCGGCTCATCGGCGACGCCGAGTTCATCGTCGGCGGTGCACGGCATCTGAAGCTTGCCGGCTCGCCGAAATGCGAGAGCCTGATATGGCCTTCTCCCATCACGGAGGCAATTGCGCCGATCCTCGGGAGGCGCGGCCAGCGCGTTGTCGTGCTCGCAAGCGGCGATCCCTTCTTATACGGCGTCGGCGCTATGATCGCCGCGCATGTGCCGATCGAAGAGATCATCTCGATACCCGCGCCCTCCGCCTTCTCGCTCGCCGCCTCCCGACTTGGATGGAGCCTCCAGGATTGCATCCTCCTGTCGCTGCATGGGCGAAGCTTCGAGCGCATTCTCCCGCATCTGGAGCCGCACGCGCGAATTTTGGTGCTCGCTTGGGACGAAACGACGGCGCCGCGCTTAGCGACCTGCCTCGCAGCGCATCGGATGGGCGGCTCGCGCCTGACCGTGCTCGAAGCCCTCGGAGGCGCGCGCGAAAGGGTGCGCTCGATCCGCGCCGATGCTTTCGACCTACCCGGAATCGATCCGCTGAATGTCGTTGGGATCGAGGTCGAGGCCGAAGCCGAGGCGCGCATCATCCCGCTCAGCGTCGGGCTACCGGACGATTGGTTCGAACATGACGGCCAGATCACCAAGCGCGAGATCCGCGCAGCCACCCTTGCCGCGCTGGCGCCCCGCCGTGGCGAGCGCTTGTGGGACGTCGGCGCAGGTTCGGGCTCGATCGGCATCGAATGGATGCTTTGCGATCCGGCCAACACTGCAATCGCGATCGAGAAACGACAGGCTCGCGCGGCACGCATCGCCCGCAATGCTGCTTCGCTCGGCGTTCCCGGCCTGACGATCGTCCACGGACAAGCGCCGGGCGCTTTCGCCGAACTGCCGGCTCCCCAGGCGATTTTCATTGGCGGCGGCGCGACCGAAGATGATGCCATCGATCGAGCTTGGACCGCGCTGCCCTCGAGTGGTCGCCTCGTCGTCAATGGCGTAACCCTTGAGACGCAGACAATCCTTCATCGGCGCTTCAAAACGGAAGGCGGCGAGCTCGTGCAGATGCAGGTGGCGCACGCGGCGCCGGTTGGCACATTTTTCGGCTGGCGGCCGGCCATGCCCGTCGTGCAATGGCGCATCACCAAGCGCTGAGCGCGCCGCCGATCGCAATCGGCATCGGTTGCCGTTCGGGAACGAGCGCTGCGAACATCGTTTCGCTTGTGCAGCGCACGCTCGCTGAGGCGCGGCTCGATAGCGCAGACGCGAAGCTCTTCACGATCGACACCAAGCGGGACGAGATGGGGCTGATCAAAGCGGCGCGTCTGCTCGCGATGCCGATCCGTTTCCTCGCATCCGACGCGCTCGCCGCTCGCGCGGCAGACGCGGTCACTCGCTCCGAACGCATCGAGGCGCTGTATAACCTGCCCTCGGTCGCCGAGACGGCGGCGCTTGCAGGTGCGGGGCCGGGCTCGCGGCTCTTGGTTCCGCGTGTTGCAGCAGGCGCGGTGACTTGCGCGATCGCGCTCGCCGCGGCTTAGAAAAGAAAAGCTCTTCCGCCGGGAGAAAACGGAAGAGCTTTCGAGACCTGCCGAGCGCTTTCGCACCCTAGATCGCCGCGCATCCGGCCCCTCCAACCTTCGCCGGGCGCGGGTGATCAGGCCGGCCGGTTAGATGCGTCGACTTCGATCGACAGCGCACTTTCTCTGTGGGCGTTTGTCGAATGCCCTCCAGCTTACTCGGGCGATTGCGCCCGTAAATCGGCAAAATGGAGGAATCGTTAAGATTTGCACCGGCGTTGCCGATTGGCCACGAATCCCCGGTTCGTGCCTCGAGTGCTCTGGCGGTCATGCAAGCTCATGGAACAATGTTTCGGGACAGATGAACTCCCTTCTGCACGACAAGATGTGCATCCCGAAGAAAAACAGCGACTGCTATCGCACCGAAACTGCCATCTACTTACCGCAACCTGCGTGGGTTTAGGAACCTATACAGCTATTCATTCGTTGCGCGGCTGGTGTGAACAGCAATGGAGCCAGGTTCATGGCCAGACAAAGCTCAGGTCAGAAGGAAACTGTCCACCGCGTCATGCACGAATACAAGCACGGCGAGCTCAAAGCCGGCAGAGGACGACGCGGCAAGGTGAAGAACCCGAAGCAGGCGATCGCGATCGCTTTGCACGAGGCGGGCGCCTCCAATCAGGAAAGCCCGTCCGAGAACAAGCGCAATCTCGCGAAAACCAAACGCCGCGAGCGCTCCGGCAAGACGGCGGCAACCCGCAAATCGTCACGCCGGAAATCGTCGTCGGCTCGCAAGACGTCGGCTCGCAAGACGTCCGCACGCAAGAGCACTGGGCGCAAGGCGACTGCTCGCAGGACTTCATCGCGCAGTACGACCCGCAAATCGGCGGGACGGAAATCAACGTCGCGCAAATCAACGTCGCGGAAATCGAGCGGGCGCAAATCGACGGCGCGGCGGAGTACCGGAACGAAGCGGCGTACCGCATCGCGGAGCACATCGCGCACGACGCGGCGTAAGAGCCCGTCCCGTTCGAAAAGCCGCTCCAGCTCCAGCCGCTCCAAGCGCGCGAGCAAATAGAATGTGAGCGCGGCGGGCGGGCGCAAAGCCCGCTTGCCGAGAACCCGAAGGAGCCGTCTGGCCCGGCGAGGGCTGGGCGGCTTTTTGCCGTCTTGCCTTCTGGCCTTCCGTCCCAATTCAGCGCATAGAGCGGCCGAAATGGCGTCGCCGCATGCTGCCGTCACAGGAGGCCTTCCATGAACAAACCCGTCCGGCAATCGCTGCAGGGCGAAGCGCGCCCGCGCTTCGAGACCGAAAATCCGGCAACAGGGGAAAAGGGGCGCGTCTACGAGGGCCGCACAGCGACGGAAGTGCACGACATCGTCGTGGCAGTCGACCGCGCCTTCCACAAATGGCGCCGGCGTTCCTATTCCGAGCGCGCCGCGGCGATGAAGGAAGCGGCCGCGGTTCTACGCCGCAGGAAAGATGAGTTCGCCGGCCTGATGACGCAGGAGATGGGCAAGCCGATTTCCGACGGGCGCGCCGAGGTCGAGAAATGCGCGACGGCCTGCGACTATTTCGCCGACAATGCCGAGCGTTTCCTGGCGCGCGAGAAGGTCGATCTCGGCGGACCGGAAGCCTTCATCACCTTCGAGCCGCTCGGCGTCATCCTGGCGATCATGCCGTGGAATTTTCCCTTCTGGCAGGTGTTCCGTTTTGCCGCGCCAACCCTGATGGCCGGCAATGTGGCGGTGCTGAAACATGCGAGCAACGTGCCGGGATGTGCGCTGGCAATCGAAAGCGTATTTCGCGAGGCCGGCTTTCCCGATGACGTCTTTCGTACGCTGCTGATCCCGAGCCGCGACGTCGAATCCGTGATCGACATGAATGAAGTGAAGGCGGTAACGCTGACGGGCAGCGTCGAAGCCGGCCGCAAGGTGGCGACGCAAGCGGCGCAGCGCCTGAAGAAGAGCGTGCTCGAGCTCGGCGGCAGCGATCCTTACGTGGTGCTCGAGGATGCCGATATCGCCAAAGCCGCGAAAATCTGCGC
This sequence comes from Methylobacteriaceae bacterium, assembly GCA_019244955.1. Classification (GTDB taxonomy): domain Bacteria; phylum Pseudomonadota; class Alphaproteobacteria; order Rhizobiales; family Beijerinckiaceae; genus JAFASC01. The sequence goes on from JAFASC010000019.1 coordinate 4,173, forward strand.
GACGGCACGCATGGTCAATGCCGGCCAGAGCTGCATTGCCGGCAAGCGCTTCATAGTCGTCGAGAAGGTACGCGATCAGTTCGAGAGAGCTTTTGTCGAGGCGATGAACGCTTTCCAAATGGGCGATCCCCGCGACGACAAGACGAAATTCGGACCGATGTATTCGGTCGGCGGGCGCGACGAGTTGGATGAGCAGGTGAAGCGCAGCGTTTCCGCCGGCGCACGCGTGCTGACGGGCGGCCAAAAGCCGGCAAAGCCAGGCGCCTGGTATCCGCCGACGGTGCTCACCGATGTGCACCCCGGCGTGCCGGCGTTCCAGGAAGAGATTTTCGGCCCGGTCGCCTCGGTGATCGTCGCCAAGGATGAAGCCGATGCGATTGCGATCGCCAACGATTCCGAATTCGGCCTCGGCTCGGCGGTGATCACCCGGGACCTCGAACGCGGCCGGCGCATTGCCGCGCACGAGCTCCAATCCGGCATGAGCTTCGTCAACGACAATGTGCGTTCCGATGCGCGCATGCCGTTCGGCGGGCTGAAGCACAGCGGTTATGGCCGGGAAGTTTCCCGCTATGGCTTGCTGGAGTTCGTCAACATCAAGTCGGTGCTGGTCACGCCGATGTCATAGCGCGGCGACTACACGCCGCGTACGCCCAACACCTTGGCGATGTCCGCAGTCGTGTGATGCGTCAGGTCCTTGTCGATTTCGGCAAGGATCATGCCTTGCAGCTTCTTTGAATATTCGCGACGCAATTCGCCGAGCACTTTTGGCGGCGCGACGATCACGATGTGCCGGAACTTGCCTTGCTCGGCCGCACGGTTCAGCCGTTCCGCGACGGTGGCAGCGAAGCGCTCCTCTTCGATCGCATGCCAGTCCGTCGCCTCGATAGCGCTGCGCGGTCCGACCTGCATGGTCGTGCGCCCGGGCCTGTCCGTGCCCTGCTCGCGGCTCGGCGGATTGTCGTCCTCATGCACCTCAACCCGCCTGAGATCGAGGAGATCGGGGTCGCCCTCGTTGCGCAGAAGTAGAGCTTTGCGGCCATCGCCGACAAACACCCAATCGCCGTGCTTTATCTTTACATGTGCCATCGCCGTCTCCGAAGCTTCGTCCCGGAAAGCTTCGGCGCATCGTCAGGTTCCCCCCGCGCCCGCCTTCAGACCGCGCGCACGTGCCGGATCGGCTTTCCCGGGGCAATCCCCTGCACTGCTCTGGCAATGCTCTGCGCGTCGATGCCGAAATAGCGGTAGAGATCGGCAATCGTCCCGGTCTGACCGAAATGCTCTACCCCGAGCGAGCGGGTGCGGTGGCCGTACACCGAGCCAAGCCAAGCGAGCGTTGCCGGGTGGCCGTCGATCACGGTGACGAGAGCACAATGCGCGGGAACATCGGCGAGCAGCCGCTCGACATGGCTCCTCGCATGGATGAGCCCGCGCTCGCGCGCGCGCTGCGCCGCCGTCCAGCCAGCATTCAACCGGTCGGCTGAGCTGATCGCGAGCAGGCCGACGTCGCGGCGGTCCTCGCCGACGAGCCCCACTGCGTCAATCGCCTCCGCTGCAACGGCTCCGGTATAAGCGACGATCACTTGTGCGTTCGGGCCCGGACGGCGCATCCAATAGCCGCCGTTGATGATCTCTTCTTCGAGTGCCGGCGACAATTCCCGTTGCGGCTGCTCGAGCGTCCGCGTCGTCAGACGCAGATAGACCGAGCCGCCGACATGGTCGCGCAACCAGGCGGTCTCGGGTTCGGCCTCGCTGTCGCGCTGCATGTAATCGAACCCCCAGCGCATGATGATCGCGAGTTCGTCGACAAAGGCCGGCTCGAAGCTGGCGAGCCCGTCTTGCGCCATGCCGATCAGCGGCGTCGCGATCGATTGGTGCGCGCCACCTTCGGGGGCGAGCGCGACGCCCGACGGCGTCGCCACGACCATGCAGCGCGCGTCCTGGTAGCAGGCATAGTTCAGCGCATCGAGCCCGCGCTCGATGAAAGGATCATAGAGCGTGCCGACCGGCAGCAGACGCTCGCCGAAAATCGAATGCGAGAGGCCGAGGGCCGACAGCATCGTGAAAAGGTTCATCTCGGCGATGCCGAGTTCCAAATGCTGTCCCTGTGGCGAGAAGGTCCAGTTGTAAGTCGAGGGAATACGCTCTTTCTTGAACGTGTCGACCATCTCTTCTCGCGCGTAAAGCGCGCGCCGGTTCACCCAGGCACCGAGATTGGTGGAGACGGTGACATCGGGGGAGGTCGTGACGATCCGCCGCGCGAACTCGGAATCGCTTTTGGCGATCTCGTGCATGATCAGACCGAAGCCCTGCTGGGTCGACATTTCCGGCTGGCGCGAGACGTCCAGTCTCCGCGGAACCGCGACGGCGTCGGTGCGATAGCGGCGCGCTCCGTGCTGCACGAACGGCACGGTTTTTAGGAATTGCTCGATCGCTGGAACGCCATGTTCGATGCCCTCGAAGCGGTCCCATTCATGCCCTGCGCGGATGTTCATCGTGCGCCGCAGGCCTTCGACCTGCGACGCGGTGAGCAGGCCCGCGTGGTTATCCTTGTGTCCGGCAAGCGGCAGGCCAAAACCTTTGATCGTGTAGGCGATGAAGCAGACGGGCCGGTCGTGCCTTTGCGCGGCTTCGAACGCCGCGAGCAGCGAGGGCAGATCGTGTCCGCCGAGATTGCCCATCAGCGCGGCGAGCTCTTCATCGCTGCGTCTGTCGATGAGCTTTGAGACGGGGCCCTGGTCGCCGAGATCATCGGTCAGGCGACGGCGCCAGGCCGCGCCGCCCTGGAACGTCAGCGCCGAATAAAGCTGGTTCGGGCAGGTCTCGATCCATTCGCGCAAGCGCTCGCCGCCCGGCTCGGCGAATGCCGCCTGCTGCATCTTGCCGTGCCGCAGGACAACGACATCCCAACCGAAATTCCGGAAGATGCCCTCGAATTTCGACCAGAGGCCCTCGCGAACGACGGCATCGAGGCTCTGGCGGTTGTAATCGACGATCCACCATGTGTTGCGCAGGCCATGCTTCCAACCCTCGAGCAAGGCTTCAAAAATATTGCCTTCATCCATCTCGGCATCGCCGAGAAGCGCGATCATGCGACCTTCGGGTTTGTCCGTGCCGAGGCCTTTCGCGCGCAAATAATCCTGGACCAGTGAGGCGAATAGCGTCTGCGCGACTCCGAGGCCGACGGAGCCCGTCGAGAAGTCGACGTCGTCGGCATCTTTCGTGCGGGATGGATAGGACTGCGCGCCTTTAAAACCGCGAAAATTTTGCAGGTTGTCGAGGCTCTGGTTGCCGAGCAGATATTGGATGGCGTGAAAGATCGGGCTCGCATGCGGCTTGACGGCGACGCGGTCCTGCGGCCGCAACACGACGAAATACAGGGCCGTCATGATCGTCGCCATCGAGGCGGAGGAGGCCTGATGCCCGCCCACCTTCAGGCCGGCATCTTGGCGCAGGTGGTTGGCATTGTGGATCGTCCACGTCGCGAGCCACAGCACCTTGCGCTCGAGCGCGGACAGGATTTCGAGGCTCACGAGGTCACCCGGCGCGGTTGGTTACCCTCGGATTGTCGCGCTGGAGGGCGCCCTAATCAATGCGTCCGAGGCAGCGCTACAGCCCGAAGAGGGACAGAAGGCCGGCCCGCTGCACGCCGCCGCCATTCACGGCGGCGTTGACCGGCGGCTGCCCGGGAGGCGAGCCGGAAATCGTGATGGTGCCGCCCTCCGCCTTCATCAGGTTGAACAGCTTGGTCGCGTTCTGCGGCGCCAAGCGCACGCAGCCATGCGAGGCCGGCTGCCCAAGGTGGCGGACCTCGTTCGTGCCGTGGATCGCGAATCCGTAATAGAAGAAGATTGCGTGCGGCATCGGCGCATTGTCGTATTTCTTCGAGTGGTAGACCGCTGCGAAACGTTCCGCCTGGAACGCGCCTGTCGGCGTCACATAGCCTTCGCGGGCCGAGGAGATCGGCCAATCGTAGTGCGCGCCGCCGGCGCCCTCGACATGCATGCGTTGCGTCGAGAGATCGATCGAGACGGTTGCCGCCAACGCGGGCGCCGCCGGCAGGGCGCCGATGAGCACTGCCCCTACCACTAAACCGAAGACGCGTCGCATGAAGCCCCCGTGCCGATTCACGCATTCCAGAGTGGGGCTGAATCGCTTAACAAACCTGCCTCAAATGGGGCGGCTGCGGCCAACGCTTTTATGTCGCGCTCGCACGATTTCCGCCTGGGCGCGGCTTCCGTGCAACGGGTTTGAAAACGAGACGCCGTCATTGCGAGCGCAGCGACGCAATCCAGAGCGAACGCTCAACGACTGCAGAACTTGCCCTGGATTGCTTCGTCGCTTCGCTCCTCGCAATGACTGCTTGTAAACACCGCTTAATTCCCACCCTCCAACAGCCTCCTCGCGATCACCTGCGCCTGGATTTCGGCGGCGCCCTCAAAAATGTTGAGGATGCGCGCATCGCAGAGCACGCGCGAGATCGGATATTCCAAGGCGAAACCGTTACCGCCATGGATCTGCAGCGCGTTGTCGGCGGCGGCCCAGGCGACGCGCGCGCCCAAAAGTTTCGCCATGCCGGCTTCGAGGTCGCAGCGCCGCCCGTCGTCCTTGGCGCGACCGGCGAAATAGGTGATCTGCCGCGCGATGTGGATTTCGACCGCCATCATTGCCAGCTTGTCGGCGACACGCGGGAAGTTGATCAACGATTTGCCGAATTGCAGCCGCTCCTTGGCGTAGCGCAAGCCCAAATCCAACGCCGATTGCGCAACGCCGACGGCGCGCGCCGCGGTCTGGATGCGCGCTGATTCGAAGGTCTGCATCAGCTGTTTGAAGCCTTGCCCCTCCTCGCCGCCGAGCAGGTTTTCCGCCGGCACTTCAAAACCGTCGAAGGCGATCTCGTATTCCTTCATACCGCGATAGCCGAGCACCTCGATTTCGCCGCCTGACATCCCCTCCGCGGGAAACGGATCGGCATCGCTGCCGCGCGGCTTTTCAGCGAGAAACATCGAGAGGCCGCGATAGCCCTTCTCGTTTGGATCGGTGCGCGCCAGCAGCGTCATCAGATCGGCGCGCACGGGATGCGTGATCCAGGTCTTGTTGCCGGAGATTTTGTAGGTGTCGCCCTCGCGCGCTGCGCGCGTGCGCAGCGAGGCGAGGTCGGAGCCGGTATTCGGCTCGGTGAACACCGCGGTCGGCAGGATTTCGCCGGACGCGATTTTCGGCAGATATTTGTGTTTCTGCGCGTCGGTGCCGCCGCTGAGGATCAACTCCGCGGCGATCTCCGAGCGCGTCCCGAGCGAGCCGACGCCGATATAGGCGCGCGACAGTTCCTCGGAGACGAGGCACATCGCCACCTTGCCGAGCCCCATGCCGCCGAACTCTTCGGGAATGGTCAGGCCGAATACGCCGAGCGCCGATAAGCCATCGATCACGTCGAGCGGGATGTACTCGTTGCGCAAGTGCCATTCATGCGCATGCGGCAGCACTTCGGCTTCGGCGTATTTGCGGATTTCGCCGCGCATCGCCTCCAATGTCTCATCAATGCCGGGATCGCCGATCGTGCCGTGCGCGTCGGATCGATCGATCAGCTCGGCGAGCCGCTTGCGGTTGGCCGAGGTGTTGCCGCCGGCGATCAGCCGCTCGACCGCGTCGCTGCGATGGCGCGCAACGACATCCGACGACAAGCCGAAATCGCCCAAGCGGACGATTTCGCCTTGGCTCATGGGGATGCCGCCGAAAATCTGCGCCAAGAATTCGCCGATGCCGATCTTGGTCAAAAGCTCCTCGGTCTCGCCGAAGCGCCCCTCGGTGGACAAGCGCTCGCGATAGGCGAGCATTTCGCGGATCGCCTGCACATAGGTGGCAAGCCAGGCGAGACCGTGCGCGGCATGCTGCTCTTGCTCGATGAGGTCGGCCGACAGCGCGCCATCGGCGCTGACCGTCTTGCGGACGGCGGCCGTCGCCTCAAGCTGCAGCGCCTCGATTTCGGCAAGCGCGGCGCGCGCATCCTCCGCCCAACTTGGCTCGGACGCGGCGGCAAAGGCGCGGGCGGTGCTCGGCATGGGGCGCTCCTTCAAGTCCGGCCCTTCATGGCAGCGTTGCTTTCGCAGTGCAACATCGGTCGTCATTGCGGGGAGCCCTAGGGCGACGAAGCAATCCAGGGGCAAGTTCCGCAATCATCGAAGCGTTTGTTCTGGATTGCTTCGCTCCGCTCGCAATGACGGCGCTCAGGCCGCGCGGCTTGCCAGCGCGACGCCAATCACCGTCAGTGCCATGCCGGCAAGCTGCAACGGCGACAGCTGCTCGCCGAACAAAAGCCAAGCCTGCACGGCCGCAGTCGGCGGCACTAGGTAAATGAGCTGCGCTGCGCGCGACACCTCGCCCCGCCGGATCAGCAAGAGCAACAGCGCGATCGCGCCGATCGAGATCGCCAGCACTGACCACAGCATGATCAGGATCGTCGTCGCGTTAATCTCCAGCCGCATCGGCTCGATGAGGTAGGCGACCGGCAGCGTCACCACGATCGCGCCGGCATATTGCAGGATCGTCACCGTGCGCAGATCGCCGGAATGGATGTAGCGCTTTTGGTAGAATGTGCCTGCCGTCACCGCGAGCATCGCGACAACATTGATCAAGAGCGGGGTCGTCACGCCACCGAGCTGTCCCGGCGCGACGCCGGCAAGCTTCGGCGACAAGACGACGATGATGCCGATGAAGCCGAGCGCGATGCCGAGCCATTGCTTCCAGCCGATGCGCTCATGCAGAAGCAGCGGCGCGAGTGCGGCGGTGAGGATCGGCTGCAGCGCTGCGAGCAAAGCCGAGATCGACGCCGGAACGCCATGCGCGATCGCGATCCAGACACCGCCGAGATAAAGCGCGTGGATGAGTACGCCGGAGAATGCCGCGTGTCCGAAGTCGCGCCGCGTCGCCGGCCAGCGCGCGCCGGCGATGAGCGCGTAGACGAGCAGCACCGCGCCGGCGCAGGCATAGCGGGCGCAGAGGAAGGTCAGCGGGTCGGCGTATTCGGCGGAATAGCGGGCGACGATCCAGCCCGTCGACCACAGGAAGACGAAGAGGACGGGCGCCGCGCGGCGGAAGAGGAGGTCGGAGGTGGGCACGCGCGTGTAGTAGTGGGATGAGCGCTCGAACGCGAGTACGCGAGCCGCGATAAATGTGCGCGTCTCCCTCCCTTTCAGGGGAGGGTCGATCGCGAAGCGATCGGGGTGGGGTCTGACGAAATTTCGCGAGGTTGGAGCAGACCCCACCCGCCTCGCATCTAGCGATGCTCGGCACCCTCCCCTGAAAGGGAGGGAGGGCTAACGATCAGCATGCGCTGCTTAAAACTGCGGCTCTGCGGTATTATGGCGCAAACGCCACAAGAAGTGAATCGAGGTCGTGCCTACGTTCACAGGCATGAACGACCTTTCCAACAATATGCGATGGCCGCTCTCAAAGAGCGCCGCGCCTCAATCGCCGGGCTGATTACCGATTACGAGCAACACCTTCGCCGGTTGCGCGAGGCTCTAGTCAATATCGACGGCGCGCTCCGGCTCTTTGACGATGAAATCGAGTCGGACTCGATAGCTCCAAAGAAGCCCTACAAACGCGTGATGCTGTTCGGGCATGGGGAATTGAACCGGCTGATCTTCTCGGCCCTGCGCAAGGCCGAGGGGCGGCCCCTGAGCGTCCCTGAGATTGTCTCTTCCATCATTGCCGAACTCGGCCACGGCCCCGACGCCAAGAAAGGCATGTCGCGCCGCGTGCGGGCTAACCTGCGGTATCTCGCGGCCGATCGCGGCCTAGTCCAGAAGCACGGGGAGCGCCGGGACGCCAAATGGTCACTTATTGAGCAATGAGCCTGCGCCGGGGAGGGGGCTGCTGGAAACGCTTGAACGAAAGGAAAAGCGGGGTACGATCTGAAGATTACCTGGCCCGATAAAGGAGGCGGCTATGGGCGCTAGACGCGGCGGTCCAAAAAAGCGCGACGTGAATAATCTTTGGGCCACCAAGCTCGCTGCACTCGCGGCAGATTTAGCCCAAAACCAGAATTATAAGTTGGGGGATCTGCTTGCGGTGGAGTTGTTGCAGAACGATCAAAAGGAACGCCAGCATTGGTATGACGAGATCGCCAAGTACTCCGCGGTCGATCGAGGTTTAATCGAGAGCGCAGTGAAGCTGGCCTTGGCCGATGCAAACAATCCCATCCCGATCCATTTCGAGTGGAAGAAGAACGCGCCAAATGGCGGGATCACGATCGAAACGCAGGGCAACCCCACCACTCAGATCAACGTGACCATAAACAACGACAAATATGCCGCGCCGGATGACTGAGACGAAGAAAGCCCCAGCACGCATTGCGGCCTCGGTGCGCGAGTCCTGGCAGCGCTCGCGGAGTTAGGCCGTAACGCGCTCCCCCAACCCACAAATCCTCCGTGCCTCATCCGCGCTCGCCACCTCGCGCCCGAGATCGCGGGAAATGCGCACGATCTTTTCGACGAGCTCCGCATTCGTGCGCGCGTAAGTCCCAGGCTCGATGAACGGGTTGTCCTCCATGCCGACCCGCACATGGCCGCCGAGCATGATCGCGGCACTGAGCACTTTCCAATGCTGCTGCGGGTCCATCACGCTCGTGTTCCACACAAAACCTTCGGGGCAATGGTCGGCCATGTAGACCATCGCCTTCGTCGTCGGCGGCGTCCAGCAGCCGCCCTTCCAGCCGAGGAAGAACGTCACCCAAACGGGCGTCTGCATCAGCCCCTTCTCGACCATGCGCATGGCGTTCCACACGCCGCCATAGTGGAACGCCTCGACCTCGATCTTGACCCCGAGCGCGCGCGTCACTTCGCAATATTCCATGAGTTCGTCGCGGCTGTGCAGGCCGTATAATTCGACCGGCTCGCGGCCGGGCTCGTAATCGAAACATTCGTCATGCGCGTTGAAGCAGGTCGAGATCATGTCCGGCTTCTGCTCGGCCATCAGCTGCTTTCGCTGCGGAAACCGGCCGTTGGCGATGCCGTACTGGATGATCGCGTCGCACTTTGACGTGATGCCGTCGCGAAGCCGCCTCCAACCCGGGATGTCGAGATCGCTGAGCTTCGTGCCGTCCGCCTGGATTTGCGCGTCGACAGAATACGGCCCGTGCAGATGGCAGATCGAGGCGCCGGCATCGATGGCGCGGACATATTCCTCGGCCACCGCATCGACGCCGCGCGGCGTCGGATTATGCGGATTTGACGGATACGACATCGTCGAGTCGCAGGTGACGGTGACAACGAGCTTTTGCATGCATTCCCTCCGCTTGGGATTATGCGGCAGGGAAGCTCAGCCTCGCAATCAGGTCTTCACCTCCGGCCGCGGCGATTCCTCTTCCTTGCGGTCGATCTCTGCGTCGACCGTGGCGCCGAGCAGCACGATCAGCGCCGAGAGCCACAGCCACAGCATGAGGATCGCGACGGCGCCGAGCGAGCCATAGGTCGCGTCGTAGTCGCCGAATTTCGACACGTAGAACGAGAACAGCGCCGACCCGGCGATCCACAAAATCGCGGCGGCGATGGCGCCACGGCTAAAGAAGCGCCATTGCGGCAGCGGCAGCGACGGCGCGAAGCGATAGATGACGGCAAGGCCGAGGAAGATCAGTACCGCAAGCAGCGGCCAGCGCAGCACGCTGATCAACGTTTCGGTGAAGGCGCCAAGCGGTAGGAGCTTCAACACGACCGGCACACCGGCGACGGTCGCGAGCGCGACGACCGCGAAAATGACCGCGCCGAGCGTCAGGCCGAGCGCGATCACCTGCTGCATGATGAACGAGCGCTTCTCCGGCACTTCGCAGGCGATGTTGAGGCCGGTCATCAGCGAGCCCATGCCGGAGCGGGCGGAAAACAGCGCGATGGCGATCGCGACGATCGCAGTCATGTTCAGCGACGGTTTCGAGGCGGTGACGAGTTTTTGCAGCGCATCAGTGATCAGTTTCGCCGCCTCGGCCGGAATGAAGGAGGAGATGTCGGCGGCCGTCTTCATCACGTTGTTCGGATCGGCAACGAGACCGTAGATCGCGACAAGCGCGCCGAGCGCCGGGAAGATAGCGAGCAGGCCATAGAAGGCGACGCCGGCTGCGACCAGCGTCAGGTTGTCATTGCCCATGCGGATGAAGACGCGCTTCAGGATTTCCCACATGCCCTTCGGAGTGTCGGGCTTGTCCGGGGTGGGCGCGGTCGGCGCGTCGCCGGGCTGCGGGCCGTCGCCGGTCGGCATCACCGCGTTCTTGCCGTCCTTCTGACCTCTGGCGTCCCGGCTGTCCCCGGTTTTGCCCGTGGCATCGCGCTTTGTCGGCCCGAACGCTTCAAGGCCGCTCGCGGCGGTCCGGTGCCCGGCTTCGGCGAGCGTCAGCAGGACGAGCGAGGCCGCCCAGACCAGCGGCCCAGGTCTCGGTGTCTGCTTCACATTCGTTGTCATGGCGCCGCCGTTGCGGATTTGCTCGCCCGTCAATGCCGAATGAGCGACGGCGTTCCCCGGGTATTATTGACGCAAGCAACTCCCGCATTATGGATGATTGAAACCCGGGGGAGGATCACATGGGCAAAGAACGCCCGGTGCGGCTTGGCCGCCCCGATGTCGCCGTCGAGCGGCGCGCCGACGGGACAACGCTCGTGCGCTCGAACTACGGCTTCGGGCCGGTCGAGACCTGCATGACCGATTACCTCGTGCGCTATGCGCGCGAGGTGCCGGATCGCGTGTTTGTCGCCAAGCGCGGCGCCGATGGCGAATGGGTGAAGCTCACCTACGCGCAGACCCTGGCGCGCGTCGAGCGCATCGGCGCGGGGCTCTTGTCGCGCGATCTATCGACGCAGCGGCCGATCGCGATCCTGTCCGAGAACGATATCGAGCATCTTTTGCTGGCGCTCGCCGCCATGCATGTCGGCATCCCCTTCGCACCGATCTCGGTCGCCTATTCCACGGTGTCGAAGGATTTCTCCAAGCTGCGCTTCATCCTCGATCTGCTGACGCCGGGGCTGGTCTTTGCCGCTGACGGCACTCGCTTCCGGGCGGCGATCGAGGCCTGTGTGCCCGAGGACGTGGAAGTCATCACGACGGTGCCGACGAATGTCGTGCGCGCGACCTCCTTCGCCGAGCTCGAGCGCAATCCCGGGCCGGAGGTCGCCGCCGCGCACGCAAGCGTGACGCACGACACGATCGCCAAATTCCTCTTCACCTCGGGGTCGACCGGTTCGCCGAAGGGCGTCATCAACACGCAGCGGATGATCTGCAGCAATGTCGCGCAGATTTCCGCGGCGATGCCCGTCTATGCCGACGAGCCGCCGGTCTTCGTCGATTGGCTGCCGTGGAACCACACCTTTGGCGGCAATCACGACGTGCATGTGACGCTCGCGCATGGTGGCACGTTCTACATCGATGACGGCAAGCCGGTGCCGAGTGCGTTCGACGAGACGATCCGCAATCTCAAGGAGATCGCGCCGACCTGCTATCTCAACGTCCCGAAAGGCTTCGAGATGCTGGTGCATGAGCTCGATCGCGACGATCAGCTTGCCAAAAACTTCTTCAGTCGCGTCAAATTTTTAAAATATGCCGGGGCGAGCCTGCCGCAGCATGTCTGGGACGGGCTGGAGCGCGTCGCGTTGAAGAGCTGCGGCGAGACGATCCGGATGATCACCGGGCTCGGCGCCACGGAAACCGCGCCCTCGGCGATGTTCACGCTGAGGGGCGAGGTCAAAGCCGGAATGGTCGGCACGCCGGTACCGGGCTGCGAGCTGAAGCTCGTCCCGAACGGCGACAAGCTCGAAGTGCGCATGCGCGGGCCGAACATCACGCCGGGTTATTGGCGCGAGCCGAAGCTGACGGAAGCGGCCTTCGACGAGGAAGGCTTCTACAAGCTCGGCGACGCATTGAAATGGGTCGATGAAAGCAAACCCGAGCGCGGCTTCATCTTCGATGGCCGGATTACCGAAGACTTCAAGCTCGTCACCGGCACCTGGGTCAGCGTCGGCACGCTGCGCACCAAAATGATCGCGCATTTCGCCCCGTTGATGCGCGATGCCGTGATCACCGGGCATGACCGCGACGACCTCGGCGCGATCCTCATCCTCGATCCGGAGGGGTGCCGCAGCTGCTTCAGCGACATCCCGGCCCCGATCTCGCCGGCCGATCTCGCCGGCCATACGGGGTTGCGCGGCGAACTCGGCGAGCGACTTGCATCGTTCGCCCGGTCGGCCACCGGCAGTTCGACGCGGCTGACCCGCATCGCGATCCTCGACGAGACCCCTTCGATCGATAAAGGCGAAGTGACCGACAAAGGCTCGATCAATCAACGCGCCATGCTCGCCCACCGCAAGGATATCGTCGAGGCCCTTTATGACGAGCGCGGCGATCCGCGGGTCATCGTGCTCGAGACGGTGAGCTGAGCGGCAGGGGCAGACTTGCGGAGATGGACGGCTTTGGCGAAGCTGCCGCAAAAGCTCGATGAATCCGCCGGGGAGAATGCATGGGAGTGGCTGATAACGTCGTGAGGGCGCCCGCGGCCGCACGGCCGACGCCTGTGCCCAATCCTGCGGCTTTGGCGCCCCTGCTCGACGTCAACGGCGTGACGCTGCAATACAAAACGCGCGATCACCTCGTGACCGCGACCTACCGGGTCGATTTCCAGGTCTTTGCCTCCGATCGTTTCATCCTGCTCGGTCCGTCCGGCTGCGGGAAATCGACGCTCTTGAAGGCAGTCGGCGGTTACATGAAGCCGGTTGAAGGTCACATCGCGCTGAAAGGCCGCGAGATCGATCGCCCCGGTCCCGAACGCATGATGGTGTTCCAGGAATTCGATCAATTGCTGCCGTGGAAAACGGTGAAGCAGAACGTCACGTTCGCTCTGACCGCCAGCGGCAAGAGCAGAGGCAGCGCCGCCGAGAAACAGGCGCTCTATTATATCGAGAAGGTCGGGCTGACGAAATTCGCCGATTCTTATCCGCACACGCTGTCGGGGGGGATGAAAGCCCGCGTCGCCATCGCGCGCGGCATGGCGATGGAGCCGGACATCCTGCTCATGGACGAGCCCTTCGCGGCATTGGACGCGCTGACGCGAAGGCGCATGCAGGATGAACTCCTGCGTTTGTGGGACGACACGAGATTCACGGTGTTGTTCGTCACCCACTCAATTCCCGAAGCGGTGAAGATCGGCAACCGGATTCTTCTTCTGTCGCCGCATCCGGGACAGGTGAAGGCGGAGTTGAACTCCAACGGTCACGACGAAGGCGAGGAAGGCGAACGTCTGTCCGACCGCATCCACGCGCTTCTGTTCGCCGATTCCGTCGAAGAGGAACCCGTCCATGACTGACCTGACTGCGGGCCGGCTCGGTACCGCGCCAATGCGGCCGGAATTCGTGCGTGAGGGCGTCGGTGCGCAGGAATTCGGCGTGGTCGAGAAGCCGCTTTCCACCTGGGAGCGACTCTACGAGCAATCGGCGCTACGCAAAGTCGTCATCCTCGTCTTTCTGGCGATCGCCTGGGAAGTCTATGCGCGCATTCTCGATAACGAGCTGCTGTTTCCGACGCTGTCGGCAACTCTCGAAGCGTTCTGGGAAGGCATCGTGTCCGGCGATCTGCCGCGACGCATCGGCTACACGCTGAAGGTCCTGCTGATGGGTTACGCGAGCGGCCTCTTCATCGCCGCCCTACTGACCGCCGTCGCGATCGGTTCGCGCATCGGCCAGGACGTGCTCGAGACGCTCACCTCCATGTTCAACCCGTTGCCGGCGATAGCGCTTCTGCCGCTATCGCTGATCTGGTTCGGCTTGGGGAACGGCAGTCTCGTCTTCGTGCTCATCCATTCGGTTTTGTGGGCGGTCGCGCTTAACACGCATTCCGGCTTCAAATCGGTGTCGCAGACGCAGCGCATGGTCGGGCGCAATTATGGACTGAGCGGGCCGCGCTACATCATGCAGATCCTCATCCCGGCGGCGTTTCCCTCGATCTTGACCGGGCTGAAGATCGGCTGGGCCTTCGCCTGGCGCACCTTGATCGCGGCCGAACTCGTCTTCGGCGTCAGCTCGGGCGGCGGCGGACTCGGCTGGTTCATCTTCGAGCGCAAGAACCAGCTGGAAATCCCGTCCGTGTTTGCCGGGCTGCTCTGCGTGATCATGATCGGCCTCCTCGTCGAGAACCTCATTTTCCGGGTGATCGAGGAGCGCACCGTGCGCAAATGGGGCATGCAGGCATAGAGCTAGGCGCCGGAATCCTCTAAACGCAGCTGATGCAATGGTCCCCGGAACAGGATTCGGCGCTTAAAACCGTTTCGCGCTGGATTGAGGACGGCGAGGCGCAGGTATTTCGTCTGTTTGGTTACGCCGGGACAGGCAAGACGACGCTGGCGCGCCATCTCGCCGAGCACATCGATGGCGAAGTCGCGTTCGGCGCCTTCACCGGCAAGGCGGCGCTCGTCATGCGCGCCAAAGGCTGCAAGGACGCGCGCACGATCCACGGCCTGATTTACCGGCCGCGCGATATGGAAAGCGAAGAGCCGACGTTCATTCTGAATGAAGATAGCGCGGCGTCCGGCGCGAGCCTCATCGTCATCGACGAATGCTCGATGGTCGACGCGGAACTCGGCCGCGATCTCCTGTCCTTCGGCAAGAAGGTGCTGGTGCTCGGCGACCCCGCGCAATTGCCGCCGGTGAAAGGCGGCGGCTTCTTCACCGAGGCCGAACCCGACATTATGTTGACGCAAGTGCACCGGCAGGCGGCGGACGATCCGATCATTCGCATGTCGATGATCGTGCGCGATGGCGGACGCGTGAACCGCGGGACCTACGGGCGCTCACGCGTCATCGGTCGCGACGAGATCGGTACCGCGGACGTGCAGAACGCCGACCAGGTGCTTGTCGGGCTCAACAAGACGCGGCGCGCCTATAACAGGCGCCTGCGCGAACTCGGCGGCTTCTCCGGCACATTGCCCGCGGCGGGCGAGAAGCTCGTCTGCCTCAAGAACAATAAGCAGAAGGGCCTGCTGAACGGCGGCATTTTCAACGTCGAGAAGACCGCGATGGTGCGGCGCGGAA
>JAFASC010000178.1 GCA_019244955.1 Methylobacteriaceae bacterium
CTCGGCCCCGCGCGCGCCCAGCCACAGGCTTTCCGGCAGAACCAGCTTAAGACCGCGATTTGTCTCGCGCACCGATCCAAAGCGACCGAGCGTCTGCCGGAAGGCGGCAGCCGCTTCGCGCTGCTGCGCGGCTTTCTGCTCGGCGGCAAGACGCGCTTCTTCCGCGCTCTTTTCACCTTCGAGACGGGCCAGTTTAACCTTTGCGCCCTCGCCTTCCGCGCGCACCGTCTGTAACTCGTCCTGCAGTCGCGCATTTTCTGCACGAACGTCGCGCAGTTGCTGGTTAGCGTTCGCCGCGTCGCGCTCGGCCAGATCCCGTGCGTGCTCCGAACGGTCGAGGGCAGCGCGCAGCTCGGCTATCTGCTGGGTGGCAGATTCGGCTGATTTCTCCGCGTTATGGATGGCGCGATCACGTTCGGCGATCTCTTCCCGGCGCAAGCGCGCGGCGCGGTGGGCGGCGGCCACCTCCTCGGCATGCACGCCAAGACTCGTCGCCCGCCGGGCGGCGGCATCCACTTCTTCGTCCGACATCTTAATGCGCCAGGCGTTTTCCGCTTGCTCGAGCTGTGTCGTTGCCTCCCGAAACTCGTCGGGCGCATCCGCCTCGGCTCCGGCGTAGCGCGCCAGATTAATAGCCTGCCGCGCGCCGAGCAGTGAAGTCGGCGTGCGCGCGTAGTCGGCTTCGGCTATTTCAGGTACGCGCCGGTCGTTGAAATAGTCGCTCGTATTACCGATGTACTGAACATTGACCGTCGCCACATCCGCCTCGCCCGGATGCCGCGGCGGCAGGTTCTCCAGGACAACCATGCGGCTCGGAGTCGTCACCAAAAAATGGGGTTCGGCCGTCACGATCAGGGCGAAGGTCTGTAGCGGGGTCGTCACATCAATTTTCGAATTGACGAGGAAGTTACCGCTCCGTTTAATCTCGCCGAGATTATCGGCCCGCCCCTCGGGCGAAATCGCCCATAGAACGTAAGTTGTATAAACGCTGCCGAGTTCGTAAGCGCGTGGTAGGTTTTTAACGCTCAGCTCGACATGCGTGCCGCGTCGCCCGCTGCGTTTAACTTTGGCCTCGCCGCTCAGGCGCGGCAGCCTGGTCGTGCCACGAAACTGAACCGTGATGGTTTGATCGAGCGGATAGGTGATAGCGACGGTCTGCCGCTGTATGTCGCTCTGCGCAAAAACGAGCGCCGAGGCAGACAGCCATATCGCCAGCCCGCACAGAGCGCGTCGAAAATGGATGGGAGGGCACGAAATGCTCATATGGCTTTTGCTCCTTAGAATATGGACGGAATCAATGCGCGCGCCAGCACCTGCTTAAATTATCCGAAAAGAGCACGCGCAAACTATTGTGTCATCAGCATGGATGCAGATGGCGCGCGCACTGTTGCCGACCAACTTTTAGTGGATAGCCGGTCTCGAAAACTTCAGCCTTTTCCTTTAACTCGCGCGCTATCCAGAAGATAGCGACCATCCTCGGGAGACCGCTTCGCTGCCCGGACTGGCGCCGGAGATAGAGTTTTCCTGGTTATTATTGCGCTAGAGCGCCGCCTGGCAACCAATTGGACGAGCGCAATCGAGATGGCGGCCAGTATGACCACATGAAAATAGCCGCCTATGTGGAACAGCACCCCCGTCAACCAGATCAGGAAAAAGGTTAGCGCAACGATCCAAAGCATTCCGTCCAAACTCCTTATATGTATTGTTCAGGCAAGTTAGTGAAAGAACGAGGCTTTCTGCCCTGTCATTATTTTCCGGCGACCTTGACCGAGCCTTTCGGTAGCTCGACGGCGCGGATACCCGCGCGCGACGGATCGCTGCCGGCGAGAAATGCCTCCCCACTGGCGGTTGAGGTAATCGCCAGAAAACGTATCGAAGCCGCCGCGTCGCCCGCTTTCGTGGGCGCTCCCGGCTCGTCAGCCTCCCAAATCAATGTCCCGTCGCGTCCCGAAAAGCCACGCGCGAAGGCCGGCCCGGCCGCGACTATCACGTCCGGCGTCCCGTCGCCGTTGAGGTCGGCAAATATGGCGGAAGCTGCATCCGTCGCGCCGTCTGCCACCCATTCGATTTTTCCGTCCGTCGCGTTGATGACTGCCACGCGTCCCCGCTGCGTCACTATCACAATATCCGATCCCCCATCGCCGTGGAGGTCGGCCGCAACGAGCGCCCCGCGCGGCATATCTCCTTCGGTAGGAATGCGCCCGATGGGCTGAAGATCGGCGGTATTGATGGCGAGCAGTCCGTGTTCGCTGCCGATCCATAAAGCCGTGCCGCGCGGCGTCGTCACGATCAACGGCGGCGTAGTATATTCGACATCTACTTTTACAGCGTGCGCCCGCTCGCCGTTAGCGCGCCGCACATCGAGCACTCCACCCTTGAGGGCGAGCGCAACAAGCCCTCCTTCCTTGCCGGTGAAGGCAACGGGACTGCCGATTATCGTCGCCTCAAGTATCCTTCGGGAAGTGACGCCTCCGTTGTTGGGGTCGAGAAAATAGAGCGCCGAGGGCTTTTCGGTCACGATGGCGATCTTTGTATCCCTGTCTCCGTCCGCGCCGACGGCCGTCCCGCTTGCGGCGTAACCGGTGAGGGTCGTGCGCCAGAGTTCGCTTCCCGTTTCACCGCGTAGCGCGCGCACGCCGCCCTCAAACGCGACGATGACTATTGTTTCGCCCGCGCGCCGGCTGGCGACGGGATTGAAAACCGCAACGGGGCTGGCTTTTTCGCCCCGCCGTGCGCCGGGATTAAAACGCGCCGTCCAGAGCGCGACGCCGCTTGCGCCGTCCAGAGCATAGATCGTCCCATCCGTATTCACGCCGATCAGATCAATCTGGC
>JAFASC010000031.1 GCA_019244955.1 Methylobacteriaceae bacterium
GGACCGCGGAGGCTCGCCGCGGCCGGACGCCGGCCCATAACTAGAGGCAGCTTGCAGGCTCGGCAACATTCGTGTCTGCTGCTGCCGGGCCGACACTTTGTAAGGCGTGGAGTTTTGCTATGAATGGCCGCGTATTGGCCAATGCTAGCATTTTTGCGCTTGGCATTATTATGATCATCGGAGGCGGCTGGGCGGTCTGGCATGGCTCCGGTTACATCCAGCTCGAGTGGGGCTGGACTTCCGCCATTGCAGGCGCCATTGCCGCCACTGGCGGTGTATTGACGCTGGCTGTCGGCTTCGTGCTTCAGCGGCTCGATGCATTGCATGGCCTTTTGCTGCGCGCCGGCGAGGGCCCCATTGCGCTGCCTGCGGGGGCTTTGGCTGGCGACGAGCCGGCGACGGAACGGATCCCGCTCGCGGCGGACATACCAGCGCCCGCTCCAAGGATGTCGGAACCGCAATCGAGTGCCTACGCCGACCCGGCGCTGCAGGCTGCCGCTGCTGTCAATCTGGAATTGCTGGCGCATGAGGAGCGGCAAGCCCCAGCCGCGCAGGCAGGCCAGCATGAGGGGCTACACCCGGACACACGTGCGGAGGCCGCCGCAAGTGAGCCTCCCCCCGAGGTGGTCCATGCTGCCGATCAGGGCCCGGCCGACGACATGGTGAAGACAGCGGGCGTCGGCGACGAGCCCGAACTCGACGCTGCTATCGAGGAATTACTGGCGGAGGAACGGGGCAGGTCGTCGAGCGAGGCACCCGCTGTCGAGCTTCCACCCGCATCCACTGAGCGCGTATCGGGATTGCCGGAGCCTGGGGCGGCTGTGGGACATGAGGACTCGGGCAAGGGCCCTCAGCGCGCCGGCGGCTGGCGAGGTTTGTTCTCGCGCAAGGATCGGCGTGCGGCGACGCAATCGCATGCCGAGCGGGCCGGCCCCGCCGAACAGCCGTCCGTCGAGCCGGGACGCGAGCCGGATGAGCAAACGGCGGCAGGGCTCGACCGGGATGCGACGGCGCCCGCTCCGGCGCCATCCGCCGACGCGATTCCGCGCACGGGAGACGATTGGTTCGACCGCGCCCTCTCGGGTATGGACGAGGTCGCCGGGCCGTACGAAGCGTCCGGGCAAGGCGCAGCGCGGGAAACGGCTGCCGAGGAGAATGCCCAACGATCTGCTCCGGACGGTCAGCCCCACGCCGCCGAACCGGTCGGGGGCGCCCCGCCTAGCGAACCTGCGGTGATTGGCCGCTACACGTCGGGCAACACAACCTATGTCATGTTTGCGGACGGTTCGATCGAGGCGGAGACGCCGAACGGCGTACTCCGTTTCGCCTCGTTGGCCGATCTGAAGGTGTACGTCGAAGGCGGCCAGTAATCAGCGGGCCCGTTTCGGCACGCGCGCCGGCCAGGAAGCGATATGGTCCGGCAGATCGTCCTGCGGGACATCCTCCTCGAAGGCGCCGATCCGCCCCCGTACGGACACGCCGGCCTGGTGGACCGTTTCGGGATCGCCGGAAATGAGCGGATGCCACCACGCGAGGTCGCGCCCTTCGGCGCGCAGCCGATAGGCGCAGGTCGGGGGAAGCCAGGGCACCCTACTCACCGTCTCCGGCGTCAATTTCACGCAGTCGGGCACGCGCTCGCGTCTGCGCCCGTAATTGCGGCACCGGCAGGTTCCCGCCTCAAGCAGCCGGCAGGCGACATCCGTGTAGTGGATGCGTCCGGTTTCTTCGTCCTCCAGTTTGACAAGGCAGCAGCGTCCGCAGCCGTCACAGAGTTGCTCCCATTCGGCGCGAGTCAGCGCCTCGAGTGGCTTTTTCCAAAACGGCAGCGAGTCGGCCCGGTCCCCTGCAACCGGGTCCACTCGTCTGGAGCCCTTGGCGGGCGGTCCTTTCACCGTCATGTCCCGTTGTGATACGTCAATCGAGGCATACGCTTTGAAGGGCGAATCGCCGCGACTTGCGGCGCTTGGGACGAAGTCGTCAAGTAGGGCTATATGATGCTAAGATTGGTACCGGGGTCTGGCGCATCGGGTTGGAGCTGAAGGTGCAGGAAGAGTCCCGAGCGGACCAACTCAAAAAACGCCTCTCGCAGGCGTTGCTCGCGTTCGACGCCTGGGTGAATTCGGCCGTCTACAATAGCGGACGCAGATCGCGCGCCGCTTACGCGGCTTTCTCGGCTTTCATGGACCGCTTCCATGTCCGGGGCTGGCCGCGACTCGGGGTGGAAATCGCCTGCGAGACGCTGACGCTCGGCCTCGGCGGCGCCATGCTCGCTCTGTTTCTCGCCACACCGGCGTTTCAAGAAACCTCGGACGATTGGCTGAAGAAGCAGGATCTCGCCGTCACTTTCCTCGATCGTTACGGCAATGAGGTCGGGCGCCGTGGCATCAAGCACGACGATTCCATCACTCTCGATCAACTGCCTGAACATTTGATCCAAGCGGTGCTCGCGACCGAGGACCGACGTTTCTACGAACACTGGGGTATTGACGTCATCGGCACGATGCGGGCGCTGACGGTGAATGCCCGCGCCACCAATGTGGTGCAGGGCGGCTCTTCGATCACGCAGCAGCTTGCGAAGAACCTGTTCTTGTCGAACGAACGCACCCTTCAGCGCAAGATCAAGGAGGCCTATCTCGCGGTGTGGCTCGAGTTCCATCTCACCAAACGTGAGATTCTCAAGCTTTATCTCGATCGTGCCTACATGGGAGGCGGCACATTCGGGGTGCAGGCCGCCGCCGAGTTCTATTTCGGCAAGAACGTCCGCGACGTGACGTTGCCGGAAGCCGCCATGCTTGCAGGCCTGTTCAAGGCGCCGACGAAATTTGCTCCGCACATCAACCTGCCCGCGGCGCGCGCTCGGGCGAACGACGTGCTCAACAATTTGGTCGATGCCGGCTACATGACACAGAGCCAGATTTTCGCTGCGCTACGCAATCCCGCGACGCCCATCGACCGCCACCGCGACGTGACGCCGGATTGGTATCTCGATTACGCTTATGACGAGGTGAAGAAACTCTCCGACGCCAAGAAGCTCGGCGACGATCGCGTGCTGACCGTGCGCACCGCGCTCGACACCGGTCTGCAGAAACATGCGGAAAGCGTCATCGAGGATCAGCTGCGTCAGAATGGGCATGCCTATCATGCCAAGCAGAGTGCAACCGTCGTCATGGACTCTCAGACCGGTGCGGTGCGCGCAATCGTCGGCGGGCGCGATTACGGCGCGAGCCAGTTCAATCGCGCCACCGATGCGCTTCGCCAGCCGGGCTCGTCATTCAAACCTTATGTGTATCTCACCGCGCTCATGAGCGGCAAATACAAGCCGACGACCGTGGTAGTCGACGGTCCCGTTTGCCTCGGTAATTGGTGCCCGCGCAATTACGGCGGCAATTATTACGGTGCGATACCGCTTGTCGGCGCCTTGACACGCTCGCTGAATACGGTTGCGGTGAAATTGTCCATCGGTATCGGCGACAGCAAGGGCGGCGATTTCCAAAAGGCGAAGCAGGGCCGCGCCAAGATCATCGATACGGCGCGTCGCCTCGGCATCACCACGCCCCTGCCCGATACTGTGTCACTGCCGATCGGTGCCGATGAAGTGACGGTGATCGATCATACCTCCGCCTACGCAGCCTTCGCCAACGGCGGCAAACGCGTTCCGCCTTACGCGGTGGTGGAAATATTCAACAGCCGCGGCGAAAGCATTTATCGTCACGACCGCGACAACCCGGCGCCGAAGCAGGTCGTCCCCGCCAAAAACGTTATCGATCTCGTCTCGATGATGACGAAAGTCGTCGAAGAAGGCACGGGTAAACGCGCGGCACTCGGTCCCAACATCCAAGTCGCCGGCAAAACCGGGACGACGAACGGGTACAAAGATGCTTGGTTCTGCGGCTATACCGGTAACTTCACGGAATGCGTCTGGTTCGGCAACGACGACGATACGTCGATGAACAACATGACCGGCGGCTCGCTGCCGGCGCAAACCTGGCACGACATCATGGCCTATGCGCATAATGGCGTCGAGCTAAAGCCGCTGCCGGGAATGCCTGCTCCTCCGCCCGGGCCGGCCGTCGTGACCGGGGGGACGGTCGCCGAGCTTGGCATGCCGCAGCACCCCGCCCAGCTTTCCCGGCGTGCAGCGGATGCTATCGTGTCCATCGAAGATCTTATGCGCGTTGCCGACCGCCAGCGTGCGGCCACGGGTGGGGCGGACGGCGTTTTTGCCGACAGTGCTGCGAGCCCGGCGCTCGGCATCGGGGTTCGTGCGACGGGCGGACGGATCGAAGTGCGCTAGGCTCATCAAAAAACGCGGGTCGTTTTCGTGCTGGCTTTCTTGCGAGGCGCTGTCGCGGCCCTGATCGGCGTCGCGGTTGGCCTGGTTCTGACCTTCTCTATGCTGGAGAGGGGCTTCGGCTTCGGCGCAGTGCGCGCCGGCCCATGGACGGCATGGCCGCGCGTGGGCGCGAGCGACATCGATCCCTACGCGCGCGCCGTGCTGTCGCGAACCGGAGAAATTCCGCTCGCGGCCGCACAGGGGATCGCCTTCTATGCGCGCAACGATGAAAGTGGCGCGGCGCTTTCCGGCTCCTGCGATTACGTCATCTCGGGAGCGATTCCTGCCTCACGCTTTTGGACCCTTACTCTCACGGATTCAAACGGCAGGCTGATTGCAAATTCGTCGCATCGATATGCTTTTACTTCGGCGGAGGTCCTGCGGCGTGCCGACAATTCCTTTGCCATTGCCGTCGCGCCGGCAGCCCGGCCGGGAAACTGGCTGCCGAGCGAAGCGGGGGCACGTTTTGTCCTCGTGTTGAAACTTTATGATGCCGTCGCCAGCGCGTCGCCGTCCGGTCTCGCCGGCGCAACGACGCCGCGGATCACTCGAGGACGCTGCGGGTGAGATTAAGCGATCGCCTTCTCGGGATCATTCCCTTTGTTGCAACGATCGCGTTTGTCGCCGGGATCGTGCACATCGTGTCGGTGCTCGCGATGCCGGCCGTTGCGCCGCAGGACGCCATGGCACGCCTGTCCGCGGTCGCGCCTCAAGGAGAGGGCGTAGTGCTCCTGCCGCCTGCTACTCCGGGCCGCGAGATCATGCCATACGAGGATCCTTCGGTCGCGCTCGGCTTCTGCCGCTTCGACCTCGCACGCGGACTCTATCGGGTACGCACGAATATCGACGGCGAGCATTTCATCGCGTTGTCGTTCCACACGCGTTCGGGCCGGGTATTCTATGCGACGACGGACCGTTCCGCGTTGCGTGGCAAGATCGATGTGGCGATCGTCAACGCTGCGCAGCTTGAAGCGCTCGAAGCCAATGATCCCGAGGATCAGCCGGCGCCTGAATTGCGGCTCCTCGCACCTGCCGCGACGGGGTTTGTGCTCGTGCGTGCGCTGGCCGAGCGGCCGAACGACCTGCCGAGCGCGGAAGGCCGGGTCACCGCCGTGACCTGCGCGCCGGACCGCCCGCCGCAGAGCTGATCATCAAGGCTTAGCGGGCGCGACGCCTTCGGCCGCCACGCGGAGCCCCGTCATGATGGTTTGGCGCGGCGGGTTCCGCCGCCGCTTCCGGCGCCGGCACATAGCGCACCCCGGTGAAGAACAGTATCTGCGCTTCTTCTCCTGCACTTCTGGTCTGCGCGCGTCTCGAACTCGCCGGGGACTGGAACGCAATGATCTCGCCCATTCGAACACTCCCCTCATTGGAAGCCGATTTCGGGCGTGAACGCTGCCCTCCCGCTAGTACGGAGCGCGCAAGGTTAACAGTGCGTCAACAAGTTAGCGATAAGTACCGGGTGTTGCATTGTGGACGCGTAGGCATGACGAACGAGCTACTTTCCGGGCTTGAGGGGCTCGTCGCGCTTGGAAAGGAAGGAGGACTGAACATGAAGCCCATCCTGCTTCGCGTCGCGACCGATCAATTCGTCTCGAAACGCCTACATCCCGCGGCGGATATCCGTCAATACGAAGAGCTTGCACTGCAATTGATCCCGCAGGCGGACATCTCGAGCGCCGTGGTCGTTGCCAGGCATCTTGGCCCCCACCCAGAGGCGCCCGCAAGCGTGATTGAAAAGCTCGTCGACAAGGCTCCCGAGATAGCTGCGGCTGTTTTCGCAACGGCCGCCAAGATCGATGGCGGGAAGCTGGTCGAGCGCGCGGAATGGGGCTCGATGGCCGAGGCCGTCGCCATCGCGAGGCGTAGCACGCTCGATGCGAAGACGACCGCCGCCTTGGCACGTCGCCAGGAGACCGAGGTGCTTTGCGCCCTGGCCGGCAACAAGGACGCGCCGCTCGATGCCCACGCGAAATCTTATCTTTTGCAGCGCGGACGCACGGATCGCGAACTCGGCCATGTCCTTTTGGCCCGCACCGATTTGCAGATCGACAAGAGCGCGTTGTTCCTCCTTGCCAGTACGCGGCAGCGTGCCGAAATGCTGGCTGCGGCCCGGCAGACGGACAACGGCGCGCGGAGCGAACATAAACGCCTGCCGCAGCGCGACCTCGATGCTCTCGCCGATCTTGCCGCCGCGCAAAAGTGGGGGCTCTTTACCATCGAACTGGCGATGCGGCTCGGTTGCGATCCGAGGGGCGTGCAGCAGATTATCCGCGACAAATCCGGCGAGGCGCTCGCCGTCGCACTCGCCGCGCTTGGCATGCAGCCGGCGGATGCGGCGCGAATTTTTCTGTCCAGCGAGCCGAGCATCGCCCATTCCGTCGACCGCATCCGCATGCTGACGCGGATCGCCAGCGATCTCTCGGTGAGCGCGGCGCGCCACTTGTTGTCGGCCATGCTCGGACACTCCTTAGCAAGCGATGCGCCTGGCTATCGCCGCTATGAGCAGGCGCCGGACGCGGCAGCCGTCGCGGCCCGCGAGAATACGCTGCGGCGCGCGGGCTCACAGCAAGCGCCGCCGCCCACGCGGGCATCGCGTTTGGCACAACAGCGCCCCTAACGCACGATTATCCGGCTAGATCGACGAAGGCGCGTCCCTCGCGATCTTCGATCTCGACGATCCAAAGGTCCGGATCGAAATCGAGCTCGCGTTTGAGCCGGCGCTCCGCCTCCTGCGGCTCAACCCATTCGTCACGATGGGTGCGGGCGAAGACCCGATCCACGCCGCGCTCAACGCTTTCGGCAAGCTGCGTTTGCGGCGCCGGACCGAGAACTGCCGTGCGCCCGTCGAGGCGATCGACCTTGACGAAGATTGCGCCGGCCTCTGCCGCGCCGCGCCGGCGCAGGACGGCAAAGGCGCCTTCGGTTGCGACGCGACGGATCAGCGCTGCAACAAAAATGTCGGCCCGTAGGCGCAAATACTCACTCGAGCGGGAGACCGGATCGCGCCGAAATCTCACGCAGCACTCTGGGCGTCAATTCTCCGCGCGCGGGCCAGCCTCGCTCGCGCTCGAACTTTTCGATTGCGTGACGCGTGGTCGAGCCCATTACACCGTCCGGGCGTACCGCATACCCCAATTTCGCCAGGCCTTTCTGCACGAGCAGGATGCGCGCAGCATCGATGGCGGAGGGGTTGGTGGCTGAAGCGGCGGGAGAATCGGGTGCGGCCCGCAGCATATCGCCGATGGCGTCGGCGGCTTTCGCCGGCGCGGCCTCCGCGTCGCGTGGGATGCCGATCGGGCGCGTCGGAATAGGCACCGGTTGCGTTGCCGGCGCAATCGGCATCGGTGCGGTATTGATCGACAGTGGACGGGGCACAGGTTTCGGCGCGTCCGCTTGCGGGACGATCGCGATCGGTGTGCCGAACAGTGGCGAGGGATGGCGCGCATTTTGAAATGCGAGCGCATTGAGAACAATGCCGGTCAGCAGCGCGGCGGACACGGCGCATGCGATGCTCTCGACCGGACGCCGCACGAAAGGCGTGAGCACTCGCGCCGGCGTTCGCAGAAACACAGACGCGCGTT
The DNA here is from genome assembly GCA_019244955.1 of Methylobacteriaceae bacterium. Classification (GTDB taxonomy): domain Bacteria; phylum Pseudomonadota; class Alphaproteobacteria; order Rhizobiales; family Beijerinckiaceae; genus JAFASC01. The sequence goes on from JAFASC010000031.1 coordinate 7,918, forward strand.
TGTCGTCGGGTCGTTGGCGCGATCTGGAACTCGTTGGCATCAAGTGCGACTCGTCGGCGGAAACTGAGAGACTAAGCAATTTTTGCTACCGTTTGGTTGTCGTTGCGCTTGTGCGGCATAGCCCGCGCGCGGCGAACGATGGTTTCGATTTTTGCCGATCCATCGCCGCGCCGTTTAGCGCTGCGGCAATCCAGCGGCAGACGCACGCAGATCGTCGTTCCTTCACCAGGCGCGCTCTCGATGCTGATCGTTCCGCCATGCAGCCCGACGAGGCCACGCACGACCGAGAGCCCGAGGCCGGTCCCCTCGAAATGCCGGTCATAGTTCGCACTTGCCTGAAAGAAGGGCTCGCCGAGCTGGGACAAATCTCGCGGCGCGATGCCGATACCGGTGTCGGCAACCATGATCTTCAGGGAGTTGCCTTCGGGGATGATGTCGACGCCCACACAACCGCCCTTAGGCGTGAACTTCACCGCATTCGAGATGAGATTGATGAGGATTTGCTTGCAAGAGCGCTTGTCCGCGACGATGTGCTCGAGCCCCTGTGCGTAGCTACGCAGAATAGTGATCCCGTCGCGCTCCGCCTTGAGCCGAATCATGTCGCAGCACGAATCGGCAAGCGCCGGCAGCGAGAAAGCTTCCGGTGCGAGCTCGAATGCGCCGGCTTCGATCTTCGACACGTCGAGAATCGAATTCACGACCGAAAGGAGATGCTGTCCCGAAGTCTCGATGATTTGCGCGTACTCTTTACGCTTTTCGGGATTGGCGGGCGTGAGTTCGTCATTGCTGAGCATCTCGGCAAAGCCGATGATCGCATTGAGCGGCGTACGCAGCTCATGACTTACATTGGCGAGGAAGCGATCCTTCCACAAACTGGCGCGCTCGGCCTCGGCCCGGGCGGCTTCGAGTTGCTCTTCGTGAACTTTCGCGCGGGTGACGTCGCGCACAAGCGCGAGCAGCAGCCCGTCGGCGTGATCGACAGAGCGGCGGGCGCGAAACTCGATCCGGGCAAAGACCGGCTCTTCGAATCCGTTTCGTGGCGTCTCCACTTGGCCGGTGCGGAGCCGCAGGCAAGCGCTTGCGGTGTGCTCGCCGGCAAGCGCATCGGCAATGGTTTTGAGGAAAAGCGGACGATCCGCGACGTGGATGCGGTCGAAGAACCCACGGCCGATAAGATCTTGCGGCGCTAGCGAG
>JAFASC010000256.1 GCA_019244955.1 Methylobacteriaceae bacterium
AAAGTTCACTCGCCTCCCAAAGGCGCTGGTGATTGAAGGCGGCGGCGCCGGCCGCGAGCTGATCGGCGGAGGCCGGCATCGAGACAAGAAGTGCGGCGGACGCTAGCAACAGGAGCGCGGACAGGGAGCCGCACAACAAATTAGCCCGGTTAAAGAAAGACCGACACATGAGACAACTATACGGAGGCGCGTCAACGCGAACAGACCGGCTGCCCGCCCGCTCAACCCATCACGAATGCGTTGAGCTTGTTGCCGTCGAGATCGCGGAAATAGGCGGCGTAGAAGCCGCCCTCCCCGCGCGGACCAGGGGCGCCTTCGTCCTTTGCGCCCATGTCCACGGCTAGCTTATGAATGCGCTCGACCTGCGCCTTGTCCTTCGCCGCAATCGCCGCCATGACGCCATTGCCGACTGTAGCGGCCTTGCCATCATGCGGCTTCATCAAGGCGATGCCCGCGCCGCGGCCGGGCGCGCCCCACGCGATCATGCGTTCGTTTTCCATGAAGCGCCCGATGCCGAGCTCCTTGGCGATCGCATCGTAGAACTTCGCGGCACGCGCGAGATCGTTCGTGCCGAGCGTCACGTAACCAATCATCAGTCCCTCCCAAAGGCTGATCGAAGCGTCCTTTTACGCCGCTTTGCGCTTCGGCTGAATGAGCTTGCGGTTGACCAGCACCTCGGCGATCTGGATCGCGTTCAGCGCGGCGCCTTTGCGCAGATTGTCGGAGACGCACCAGAGCGACAGCCCATTCTCGATCGTCGGGTCCTCGCGGATGCGCGACACGTAAGTTGCATCCTCGCCTGCCGCTTCGTGCGGCGTGATGTAGCCGCCGGCCTCGAGCTTATCGATGACGAGCACGCCCGGAGCCTCGCGTAATATGTCGCGCGCCTCGTCGGCCGAAATCGGCTTTTCGAATTCGATGTTCACCGCTTCCGAATGGCCGATGAACACCGGCACGCGGACGCAGGTCGCAGTTAACTTGATCTTCGGGTCGAGAATCTTCTTGGTCTCGGCCACCATCTTCCACTCTTCCTTGGTGGTGCCGTCCTCCATGAACACATCGATGTGCGGAATGACGTTGAAGGCGATGCGCTTTGGGAACTTCTTCGTTTCGACTGAGTCCGATACGAAAATCGAGCGCGTCTGCGCAAACAGCTCGTCCATAGCCTCCTTCCCGGCGCCGGAGACGGACTGGTAAGTCGCCACAACGACGCGCTTGATCGTCGCCGCGTCGTGGAGCGGCTTCAGCGCGACGACCAGCTGCGCCGTCGAGCAGTTCGGATTGGCGATGATGTTCTTCTTGCTGAAGCCAGCAACGGCCGCAGCGTTCACCTCCGGCACGACCAGCGGCACGTCGGGGTCCATCCGCCAGGCGGAGGAGTTATCGATAACGACGCAGCCCTTTGCCGCGATCTTCGGCGACCATTCCTTGGAGACGGCGCCGCCCGCCGACATCAAACAGATGTCCGTGCCGGCAAAGTCGTAGTTGGCGAGATCGCGGCATTTCAAGGTCTTGTCGCCATACGACACGTCGGTGCCGATCGAGCGCGACGAGGCGAGCGCAATGACTTCGTCGGCGGGAAAGCGGCGCTCGGCCAGGATGTCGAGCATCTCACGCCCGACATTGCCGGTGGCGCCCGCGACGGCGACCTTAAAGCCCATGTTGCAACTCCGGATCCGCCGCCGGCGCAAAACTTCCGCGGCGTCGAGGCCTTCACATAAGCGAACGCCGCCTCAGCCGCAACGTCAGGCGACCTCCTGCAAGCCGCCCTCCGCCTCCAGACCGACCCAGCCATGGAGTTCGGCGCGATTGTCCGGCCAGCGCTTGAGACGCAGTTGCGTCGCCGGCCGCCCATAATAGGACCAGGGAATGTTGCGCACGTTAATCCCAACAAAATGCGCCCCGCAGCGCGGCAGGTGGCGATAGACCGTCAGTCCTCGGCAATCGCGCCTTTACCCCGATGCGAACGTCTCGTTCACCCTAGGCGCTTACCGGGCATCAATCTTAGAATCGAAGGATCGGCGCGCGGTAACCAAGCGCTGAGACTGCACGCGCAAAGTTCGTGGCATCGTTGGAGCTGGGTTGATGCCGTTTTTCGCGTTGCGTCCCCGCGAGCTTCGGCAAGCTCCGATGCCGCGACCCGATGCAGCGCATCTGACCCGTGACGACATCCGACGCGTGCTGATCGCCTGCACGCTTGCCCTTCTGCTCAGCGGAGCGCTCGTTTATTTCCTCCTGACCTTGCCGGAAGCCCAGCGGGATGGAGCAGTCACGGCGCCGCATGTGGCGAAACCGGCCTGGCTCGAGATTCAAAAGCCGTTCCGGCTGTTCGCGCTGAACGCCCCCGAGTGGGGGCGCGACCTCGCGTACACGGCCGAACGCCATCGCGACGGCGGCGGGCGACGTGATCGTCTGACCTTCGGCAAATTCGGCGTGAGCGCGTGGCTGCAGGTCACCCTCTATCGTCGCGGATTCGAGAATGGCGATCCTGCACCGCTCTTCGTCGACTTGGCACGCCGCGCGGGTCCAGCGGGCCTTGTGGTGACGCGCTTGGGCCAGCCGAAGCCATTGCAAACTCGCCTGGGCAGCTTCCACGTCGGCGACGTTGCCCTGGCGCGCGCAACCGGCGCGTCGGGTCAGACCACGCCATGCCTGGGTTTTCGGTCCGCCGAGGGCAAGGTCCTGGAGATCGGCGGATTTGCCTGCGGCACACCAGGCAATCCGATAGATCGCGAACGCCTCGCCTGCGCGCTGGAACGCGTCGACCTCGTCTCGGCTGGCGACGACGCTGAACTGCGGGCGTTCTTTACCGGCGCGGCGGGGCAGCTCGGGGCGGCCTGCAACGAGGAGTCAACGGAAACCCCAACCAAGGAGCCGGCGAAGCCCACGCCGGGCTTCGTCGTTTTGCGCTGATTGATGCCCTCGTCGGATCAGGACGGTTCCAGAAGTCGCGCGTAGAGAGCCAGGGTCTCCTCGCACATGCGGTTCAGCGAAAAATTCGCCTGCACGAATGCCCGTGCACGCGCCTCAAGCGCATCGCGCGCAGCCGCGCCGAGCGAGAGTGCGTCGGTGAGCGCGTCCGCAAGAGAAGCGGGATCGCCGGGCTGCACATGCCAGCCGGTCCGGCGCGCCGAGGGCACTTTCGGCGGCGCGAGGCTCGTCTCGCCCAAGGCGCCGAGGTGGGAGACCACGACTGGCGTTCCCATTGCTTGCGCTTCGACCGCCACGCGACCGAAGGATTCAGGTTCGGTTGACGGCACCGCCACGACAGAGGCGGCGAGATAAGCGGCGGGCATGTCGTCACAATGCCCGACGCGCCTGACCGTACCGTTGAGGCCCGATTTGCCAATCAGCTTATCGAGTTCGCGAGCGTAGCCCCCACCCTTTGCTCCGTTGCCGGCGAGGACGATCGCGAGCCCTTCGGCACGCCGCGCCTTGAGAAGCGCCGCGGCCTCGATCAGCACGCGATGGCCTTTGCGCTCGCTCAGGCGGGCGGGCAGGAGCACGATCAGTTCGTGCGGGGCGATCTTCCAGGCCTCGCGGAGGCGGCGCACGCGCGCGGGATCCACGGCGCCCGGCGAGAAACGGCGGAAATCGACACCGCGATAGATCACGGCGATGCGGTCGCGCGCCTGTTGATAGGTCTTGGCGATGTGCTCCGCCGTGAAAGCAGAATTGGCGATCACCACCGCACCCCGGGTCATCACGGAATTGTAGTTGAGCTTGACCGGCGAGCGGCCGGAATAGATGCCATGGAAGGTGGTGACCAGCGGCACGCCGGCGCGACGGGCCGCTGCCAACGCTACCCAGGCCGGTGCGCGGGAGCGGGCGTGGACGAGGCTGACGCGCTCGCCGCGCAGGAGCTGCGTCAGCCGCGGCACATTGGCGGCCATGGCGAACGGGTTCTTTGTGGCGGCGGGAAAGCGGACCGCGATACCGCCTTTGGCCTGTAACTCGCTGATGAGCCTGCCACCTTCCGTTGCCACCAGAGCGCGGGCGCCGGCGCCCGCCAGTGCCTCGGCTATGTCGATTGCGGCGCGCTCCGCACCGCCAGAATCGAGCTCCGGCACGATCTGCAGAATGGTGCGTCCCGCGAGCGGGTGGACGGCAAGAGAATACGCGTGCGCATACGAATGTGGCATTGGCTCAAATGGGCGTGGTAGGCGGAGCGTCCGAATTCGTGAGTATCGCGGCCAATGGTGGAGCAAATCCTAAAGGTTGACGAATTGCCCATGCCACCCCGGCCGGCCCGGTTTGTGTCGATCGGCGCCGGGGCGGAGGAACGCCGCATCGCCTTTTTGAAAGTACCGGCGGCCTCGAACGGCGCGGCCTTGCCCGGGCTCGTGTGGCTCGGCGGCTTGAAGTCCGACATGCGTTCCACCAAAGCCTCTGCCCTCTTCGCCTGGGCCGAGACGCACGGCCGTGCCGCTTTGGCCCTGGACTATTCCGGACACGGCGAATCCGGCGGCAGGTTCGAAGAGGGAACGATCGGCCGCTGGCTCGAGGAGGCGCTCGCGGTGTTTCGCGCCGAAACCGAGGGTCCGCAGATCGTCATTGGCTCCTCGATGGGTGGCTGGATCGCGCTGCTTAGCGCCCGCGCGCTGGCGAAAGCCGGGGAGCAGAGCCGGCTGCACGGTCTCGTCCTCATTGCGCCGGCGGCCGATTTCACCGCCCATATGTGGGAGGGCTTTCCTGCAAAAGTGCGCCGCACGATCGAGAGCGAAGGCAAATGGTTGCGGCCCTCGCAATATTCGCCGGAGCCTTATCCGATCACGCGGCAGCTGATCGAAGAGGGCAAGAACCACCTGCTGCTCGGCGGCACGATTCGTACGCATGCGCCGGTGCACATCCTGCAGGGCATGCAGGACCCGGACGTGCCGTGGAAGCGCGCCACGCTTCTGATCGAGCATCTCGCCGGCGATCCCGCGGTTCTCACCTTGGTCAAGGATGGCGACCACCGCCTGTCGCGTCCGGAGGATTTGCAGCGGCTGTTTGCAGCGATCGAGGCGATGGATTGAGCAGCGCGCGATCTCAGCTGCGCCTGCTTTCAACGAACGACGTGATGAACGTGCCAAGGAATGCGAACGGCCAGACGAATCTCGGCGCCGTTGGCGCAAACACCCCGACAATCAGACCGACGAGGAAGATAAAGCTCGAAAAAGCCGGTCCCGCCAGCATCGACCAATCGCCGCGGCCTGCGACGGCGGCCACCCATAAGCCCCCGTTCAGGACGGAAATGATGAGCAGGTGCGCACCGTAGAGGATGACAATATCGCTCACATCAAAATAGGTGCCGTAAAGGGCGGTTGTCGCGGGCAGGAGGATGATCGACAACAGGAATACAAGATTGAGGATCACGACGACCCGGCTGGCATGCGGCGCATAGGCGAGCCGGCGCTGATGGCTGAGCCAGAATATGCCGGCGACGATGAAACCAAGGAGCAGAGCTACAAGGTGCGAGCCGTAAGCGTGTGCGATCGCCATCCAATTCGGTGAGGCAAGACTGATTTGTCCCTTCGGAAGATCGTAGGCGAGCAGCGTCATCGCGACGCCGAAAATCGTGTTGCTCAGCGATTCCATGCGTCGCATTTCAAAAAGGTGATCTTCGACCATTTTGCTCCAACCGGTGAATAAGATCAGCGCATCAATTCTCCCAGGCGCGCCCCCACAGTGGCACGTAGATCGAAACGATCGCTGGCGACCACCCTCAAGTACCGCTCCGCAAGCTCGCAAATGAGGATATCCGGGCGGACTTCCTCGACGAAGCGCCAGTCGACGCTCGTCGACCATACAAAATACACCTCGCGGAACGTTTCGGCGAACATGGCCGTCAGCTGCACCGGATCGAAATGCGCATAGGAATCGCCGAAGATGAGGACGCGGCGGGAATCCGAATTTGGCGAGTCATTTGCGTAAATCGCATGTGTCGCCGTGACCGATCCCGTGCCGCCAGCCTCGTTGAAGGCCGCTACAAGGTCGTTGACATATCTCCGGCGTGAATCGCGCATGATGGCGTAAAGGCGAAACGGCTCGGTCCGCTGCGGGGTAAGCTTGTTTCCCAGGTCGAGGGCCTGCTCGAGCACTTGAAACGGCCGCTCGGCAAGATCGTCACGCGGTGATACGCGCAGGGCTGCGCAAATCGATCGATAAGCGACGAAGCAGCCCTGATAATTCCAGTGCGAGTCGGTCCGGAGATAGACGTCTTCGCGTTCCGCCGCCGCCCGTAGAGGCGCGACAAGATCGATATAGCGCGACCGCGCGGGCGACCTCTCCATCAGAGCCCAAAGCCGCATCGCAGGCGAGAGCGCCACATCGACGAGCGGCTCAACGGCACGATGTGAAAGTATCGTCAGCTTTTCCGGCGCAACGGTTTGCACAAATACAATCCCGAGTCGCTCGCAGCGCGCCGCACGCTCCTCGATGCGGCGGCGCCAGCGCCGCAACCGCGACCACATGATCGGATTGCGCCGATACAGGTTGACGGCGCGGTTGCGCCCGCCGATGAGAAACAGCCAGCCGTCGCGGCCGACGTGAACGTCCGGGTGAGGCATGGCGGAGGTGCGTGCCGGCTCCAAGGATCCGCGAGCCGGCAGTTCGCATCCCGCCCTATCCGAAGGCAAGGGGTCCGCTAGTTCTAGCCATCCGCGCGGCAGAAGCACGCCGCAGAAGCACGTCGCAGAGCACAGGGGATGCACGAATGAAGATCGACCTCTCCGGCAAAAGCGCAATCATCACCGGCTCCACAGAAGGCATCGGCTACGCGAT
>JAFASC010000299.1 GCA_019244955.1 Methylobacteriaceae bacterium
TCAGCAGCTACGAGATGCACCGCGCGCTCGGCGTCACCCAGAAGACCGCTTGGTTTATGGATCACAGAATCCGGCTTGCAATGCAGACTGGCACATTCTTGAAGATGAGCGGCGAGGTTGAGGCAGACGAAACGTTCATTGGCGGGCTCGCCAAGAACATGCATAGGCACGTCCGCGGGCGGAAGATCAAAGGCACTGATCGGCTCGCTGTCGACCAGCACTCCGTCGCAGTCGAAAATGACAAGTTCGAAACGGCTCGCAATCATCCGGACACTTCGCCTAAAAATCTGAGAGGCCCAGTATCTTTCCGCATCTGACTACCTTCGTTAGCTGATCCCCGCTCGCGGGCGTCGATACCCCGACTTCCTTTGGCAACTTCTCTGCCATCACGAGCAGCCCGTGGCAGCGATCCATTTCGGCGAGATATCGGAGGCGGTGCTCCCGAGCTCGCTCGACAACACAGTAAGATTATAGATCCGGTCGACGCTCTCGTTGATTACCGCCGAGCGTTCCCGGCGAACCGCTTCGATCACGACTTCGGTCGCCTCTTCAGCCAGTTTTTGTGCGGTCCGTGGGATGCCACCAGCGAGCATACCGGGCGGTAAGCGGACTGGTGTTTCGCCCCGCCCGCACGCCGGCAATTGCCGCTTCCAGCTCGGCGATGCGATCGCGGACAAGGCTCTTTTCCGGTTTTTTCTTCTTCGCGCGTGCCACTCCAACGCCGCAACTTTATTCGTCTTTCAGCCGGCTTGGCAGCAGTTCACCGCGCCCTTCGAGCACCGGATAGGCGGCGGCCGCCAAATGAGCGTTGACCCGCTTGAAGTCGCGCACGATGTCGAGAAAGAGTTTGCTCATTTCGATGGTCTCGGCTCGACCGCGGGTGCGCCCGAAATATTCTTCGGTTGTGCGGGCTTCGATCTCGCGAAAGACCTCCTTTTCACCGAGGAGTTGGCGCGCCGCGCGGGGGTCTTCGGTCATAAACACGGCCGCCGCTCCACGCGCGTTGTTGATCAGCCGGTCGATCATGTCGCCGATTTGTTGCTGGCTTGTTTCCGAAAAACTGACCCCACGTTTGATGCGCTTGGCGGCGAGCGGCATCAGGTTCTTCTCGATGATGTCCCCGGCGTGCTCGAGGTTGGTCGTAAACGCCACGATTTCCGACAGCCGCCGGTGATCGGTGTCGTCGAGCGCGTCGCTATCGAGCGAGGTCAGATATTCCTTGATCGCAGTGTCGAGCCGATCGAGGACGTTGTCCATGCGCGCGGTTTCCGAAACGCGCTTGCGGTCTCCGCGATTGAGAGCATCGAGCGCGCCATGCAGCATTGCCTCCAACACATCCACCATGCGCAGCGCCTCGCGTGCGGCAGCGGCGAGCCCGATGCTCGGTGCTTCGCGTGCGGCTCCATCGAGATAGATCGGCTGCGATGGGTCGGCGGTGTCGATCCGGCCTGGTAACAGGCGAACCAGCAAGCGGGCGAACGGCTTCAGCAAAGGGAAAAACAGCAGGGCAACGGCGACATTGAATGCGGTGTGAAAATCGGCGACAGCACGACCTGCGTTAGGCTCGATAGCGATCAGGGCCGGGCCGACCCAGTTCAGAAGAGCGAGCGCCAGCACACAACCGATCACGCGATTGATCAGATTCCCGACCGGCAGACGCTTGGCGGCGGGGTCGCCTCCCATCCCGCTTTCGAGCAGTGGGTTCAACGCCGTGCCGAGGTTTGCCCCAAGGACAAGAGCGAAGGCGGCATGCGGGGGAACGACGCCCTGGGCCGCAAAGGCCATGATCAACAGGACGACCGCAACGCTCGAATGCGCCGCCCAGGTCAATCCGGCCGCCAGCACAATGTCGATCAGCGGATCGGTCGTGACTGCGCCCAGCAGCATCCGCAGACTCGGCACGTCCTCGTAAGGCGTGATCATCGATAGCAGGTGCTGCAGCGCAATCAGGATCAGACCCAGCCCGATCCCTACCCGGCCGAGGTCGCGCGTGCGGGTCACCGCGCTCC
>JAFASC010000351.1 GCA_019244955.1 Methylobacteriaceae bacterium
ACGGCCGCAACTTTCGGCGCCGCCGCAAAAAAGGCGGTAACTGGCGTCGGCGCGCCTTCATAGACATCGGGCGTCCACATGTGGAACGGCACGGTCGACATTTTGAAAGCGAGACCTACCATCAGGAAGACAAGGCCGAAGATGACGCCGGTCGAGGGTGCAGCCGTCACTGCCGCGGCGATGCCGGGGAATGTCACCGTGCCGGCAAATCCATAAAGCAGCGAAGCGCCATAGAGCATCATGCCCGAGGAGAGCGCACCGAGCACAAAATATTTGAGGCCCGCTTCGGAGGCGCGCAGGTCATCGCGGTTGAACGCCGCCACCACGTACAGGGCCAGCGACATCAGCTCCAGCCCGAGATAAAGCGCGATGAGGCTGTTCGCCGAGATGAGAACCTGCATCCCGATCGTCGACAGGATGACGAGGACCGGAAACTCGAATTGCTCAAGCCGCGCCCGGCGCATGTATTCCTGCGACATGATCAGCGTGATGAGCGAACCGAGGAGCGCCAGGATCTTCATGAACCGCGCGAAGCGATCGTCGATGAACGCGCCATCGAAAATCTCGGCGCTCGCCTTGCTCGATAGGAACGTCGCGACGATGGCCAAGGCGAGGAGACCCACGGCAAGCTCGGTGACGAGCCATCCCGAGCGCTCGCCGCGGACCGCCCCAACCAGGATCAAGATGAGCGCACCGACGACGAGCAGGAACTCGGGAAAGGCGTGGGCAAGGACGAAGGAAAAGCCGCTCATCTCTGAGCCTGCATTTTCGGAAGCGCCGCTGCTTTCGTGGTCGACAGCGCGGTGTCGAAATTCTTCACAAGCTGCTCGACCGGAGCGGCGGTCGGATCGAGCACCGGTTGCGGCCGAACGCCGTAATAGATTGTCAAGAGAACGAGAGGCGCCATGATAACGATTTCACGCGGCGAAAGGTCGAGAATGCCCTGCAAGCTCGGTTTCTCGATCACGCCAAAGATAATCCGGCGATAGAGATAGAGCGCGTAGCAGGCCGAGAGGATCACGCCCGTGGTCGCGAAGAACGCTACCCACGTATTTGCCTGAAAGGCGCCGACGAGCGTCAGAAATTCACCGACAAAGCCGGACGTTCCGGGCAGCCCGACATTGGCGAGCGTGAAGACCATGAAGGCGACCGCATAAAGCGGCATGCGCTGCACGAGCCCGCCATAGGCGGAAATCTCGCGCGTATGCATGCGGTCGTAGACGACGCCCACGCACAGGAACAGCGCGCCCGAGACCAGCCCGTGCGAGATCATCAGGAAAATGGCGCCCTGCACGCCCTGTTGGGTCATCGTGAACAGGCCCATCGTGACGAAGCCCATATGCGCGACGGAGGAATAAGCGATGAGCTTCTTCATGTCTTCCTGCACGAGCGCCACCAAAGACGTGTAGACGATCGCGATTATAGACAGCGCGTAAATGAGCGGCGCAAAGTAGGCCGAGGCATCCGGGAACATCGGCAGCGAAAAACGGATGAAGCCGTATCCGCCCATCTTGAGCAGGATACCGGCAAGGATGACGGAGCCGGCGGTCGGCGCCTCGACATGAGCATCCGGCAACCAGGTGTGGACCGGCCACATCGGCATTTTCACCGCGAAAGATGCGAGGAAGGCGAACCACAGCCATTTCTGCATCGTGACCGGGAAAGCCGTATGCAGGAGCACGGTGATGTCGGTCGTGCCGGCCTGCACATACATCGCCATGATCGCAACGAGCATGAGGAGCGAGCCGAGCAGCGTGTACAGGAAAAACTTGAAGCTCGCATATATACGCCGCTTGCCGCCCCAGACTCCGATGATCAGGAACATCGGGATCAGGCCACCTTCGAAGAACAGGTAGAAGAGCACGAGATCCAGCGCGCAAAAGACGCCGACCATCAGCGTCTCAAGCACGAGGAACGCGATCACGTACTCCTTGACGCGATAGGTAATCGATTCCCACGACGCGAGAATGCACAGAGGCATCAGGAAGGTCGTCAGGATGACGAACGGCAACGACATGCCGTCGACGCCCATTTTGTAGAAGAGGCCAGCACCAAACCAGTTCTTCTCTTCAACGAGCTGAAACGCCGCGCTCGAAGGATCGAAGCGTGCCCAGGCGTAAAGCGAGAGCAGGAAGACGATGATCGTCGTCGAGAGCGCCGCCCAGCGGGCGTTGCGCAGCGTTGCCTCGTCCTCGCCGCGCAGCGCAAGGATGAAGGCGACGCCGACCAGCGGCAGGAAGACAATGCCGGAGAGAACGCCGAAGCCGAACATCAGCGATGGCCTCCGACGAGGTACCAGGTGATGATTACGGCGACGCCGATGAGCATGGCGAAGGCATAGTGATAAACGTATCCGGTCTGCAGGCGGACCACGCGGTTGGTAACATCGATAACGCGCGCCGCGATGCCGTCTGGCCCGAATCCGTCGATGACGCGCTCGTCGCCGCCGCGCCAGAGCAGGCGCCCAATCCAGAAGGCCGGACGAACGAAGATGATATCGTAGAGTTCATCGAAGTACCACTTATTGAGCAGGAACCGGTACAGTAACGGATTAGCCCGGGCGAGCGCGTCGGCAGTGCCCGGCGCCCGGATATACATATACCAGGCGAGGAGCGCGCCGCCCGCCATCATCAAGAGCGGCAGATATTCGACGAGGAGCCCAACCTCGTGCAGCTCATGCAGAATGTGGTTGTCGGGAGCTTGATAAAGTGAGCCCTTCCAGAATTCCTGGAACCCGTGGCCGATGAACGGGCCGGCGAAGATCACGCCGGCGAACAGCGCGCCGATCGACAGCACGATCAGCGGAATCAGCATCACCCAAGGCGATTCATGCGGCACGTGATGGTGCGCTTCGTGAGCGTGGCCGTCGTGCGCATGCGTGGCGTGTAGATCTTCGGCGCGCGCGCTCCTGGCTTCGTCGTGGCGTTGCGCTGCGTCGCTCGTCTCCGCGCTCGGCGCGTCGTGACCCGCCGGCGCAAGATGCCGCTTGCCGAAGAAGGTCATGAAGATCAACCGCCAGGAATAGAACGAAGTCAAAGCGACCCCGATGGTCGTCAGGATGAACGCGTAAACCGCCGCCGGCTGGTGCGCCCCCGCCGCGAACGCCGCGTCGATGATCGCGTCCTTGGAGAAATTGCCGGCCGTCAGCGGGAATCCGGTCAGCGAGATCGTGCCGACGATCATTGCCCAGAAGGTGATCGGGATCTCCTTTCGCAATCCACCCATGCGGCGCATGTCTTGCTCGTGATGCATCGCGTGAATGACTGAGCCGGCGCCCAGAAACAGCAGCGCCTTGAAGAAGGCATGCGTGAAGAGGTGAAAAATCCCGAGCGAATAACCGCCGACGCCGAGACCAACAAACATGTAGCCGAGCTGCGAGCAGGTCGAATAGGCAATGACGCGCTTGATGTCGTTCTGCACAAGACCGACTGTCGCGGCAAAAAATGCAGTTGTCGCGCCGATGAAGGTGACGAACGCGAGCGCCGCCGGTGCCTGCTCGAACAACGGCGAGAGCCGCGCTACCATGAACACGCCGGCCGTAACCATGGTCGCGGCGTGAATCAGCGCGGAGACGGGCGTTGGCCCCTCCATCGCGTCCGGCAGCCACGTGTGCAGGAGAAATTGCGCCGATTTGCCCATCGCGCCCATGAACAGCAGCAGGCAAGCGATCGTCATTGCATCGGCATTCATGCCGAACACATGGATCTGCTTGCCCGCCAACCCCGGCGCGGCGGCAAAAATCGTCTCGAAAGCGACCGAGTTCGTCAGCACGAAAACGAGGAAAATACCGAGCGCAAAGCCGAAATCGCCGACGCGGTTGACGACGAAAGCCTTGATCGCTGCCGCGTTCGCGGAGGGCTTCTCGTACCAGAAGCCGATGAGCAGATAGCTGGCGAGGCCGACGCCTTCCCAGCCGAAGAACATCTGCACGAGATTGTCGGCCGTCACCAGCATCAGCATGGCAAAGGTGAACAGCGACAGAAAGGCAAAGAACCGCGGACGCGAGGGATCCTCGTGCATGTAGCCGATCGAATAGAGGTGGACGAGGGCGGATACCGTCGTGACGACGACGAGCATCACCGCGGTGAGCGTGTCTACCCGCAGCGCCCAGTCGACCTTCATCGCCCCGGAAGTGAACCAGTTGCCGAGCACCGGCACGCTCGTGTCTGCCGTGCCGAAGCCGACCTGGACAAAAATGATCCAGGAGAAAAGCAGGCAGACGAAGAGTAGGCTCGTCGTCACCACCTCACTCGGACGCGCGCCGATGAAGCGGCCGAAGCATCCGGCAATGAGGAAGCCGAGAAGCGGCAGGAAGACGATTGCGACGATCATCGGGTCAGCCCTTCATCGCATTGATGTCTTCGACCGCGATCGAGCCGCGATTGCGATAATAGGTGACAAGCACGGCAAGACCGATCGCCGCCTCCGCTGCCGCGACGGTCAGCACGAAAAGCGCGAACACCTGGCCGGTCAGGTCGGAATGGTAGGCTGAAAACGCGACGAAGTTGATGTTGACGGACAGCAGGATGAGCTCGACCGACATCAAGATCACAATGATGTTCTTGCGGTTCAGAATGATGCCGGCAATGCCGATCGTGAACAGGATCGCCGCGACTACGAGATACTGGGTGAGACCGACAGGCATGTTCAGCCCTGCAGGCCAGCGCGGGAGGGAACCTTCCTCATTGTGACCTCCGTCGGGGTACGCGCATTCTGCTCGGCGATGTCCTGCCGCTTTACATCGGGCTTATGGCGCAAGGTCAGGACGATGGCGCCGATCATGGCAGTGAGTAGGACGAGGCCGGCCGCCTGGAAGAGATAGAAATATTTGGTGTAGAGGATTTGGCCGAGGGCGGCGGTATTCGAGAGATCGGGCGCGACCGCGGTCGGCGAAGCACCGGGCGAGGACGGCGCGACGACCCAGGCGCCAACGATCAGCACCAATTCTATGAGAACGCCGATGCCGATGAGCGAGCCGATCGGCAGATATTGCAGGAATCCCTCTTTCAGCTCGGCAAAGTCGACGTCCAGCATCATGACGACGAACAGGAACAGCACCGCGACGGCGCCGACGTAAACCACGATCAAGATCATCGCCAGGAATTCGGCGCCGGCAATCATGAAGAGGCCCGCCGCGTTGACAAAAGCCAAGATCAAAAACAGCACGGAATGGACGGGATTGCGCGCGACGATGACGATAAACGCCGAGGCGATCATGATCGCGGAAAACAGATAAAAGAAGGCAGCGGCGAGGTTCATCGGCTTCTTGTTCCAATCCACCCTCCGAGGTGCGCCCTGACGGCGTCCCCCGGGATGAGGTTTGATTCTTTAGCGATACGGCGCGTCCATTGCGATGTTGCGCGCGAGCTCACGTTCCCAGCGTTCGCCGTTCGCAAGCAATCGGTCCTTGTCGTAGTAGAGCTCTTCGCGCGTCTCGACGGCAAATTCCTGGTTCGGCCCTTCGACGATCGCGTCGACCGGGCAGGCCTCCTGGCACATGCCGCAATAGATGCATTTGACCATGTCTATGTCATAGCGCGTTGTGCGCCGCGTACCGTCGTTACGCCGCGGGCCTGCTTCGATCGTGATCGCCTGCGCCGGGCAGATCGCCTCGCAGAGCTTGCAGGCGATGCAGCGCTCTTCGCCATTGGGATAGCGGCGCAACGCATGCTCGCCCCGGAACCGCGGCGAAATCGGGTTCTTCTCGTGCGGATAATTCAAGGTGAGCTTCGGCTTGAAAAAGTATCTAAAGGTGAGGATCAGCCCTTTCACCAGATCGCTCAGAAAAAGAGCCCGGGCGGCGCGATCGAGCTTCATATCAGTGCCCCGCCGGCGCGCCGCCGCCCCAGCCGGTGGCCTGCAGGACCCCCGCGACCAGCACGACGTAGAACAGCGAGATGGGCAGGAACACCTTCCACCCAAGCCGCATGAGCTGATCGTAGCGGAAGCGCGGCACCAGCGCTTTCACCATGCCGATCAGGAAAAAGAAGAACGTGGTCTTCAGGATGAACCATATGATGCCTGGAATCCACGTGAACGGCGGAAAGGGAATGGGAGACAGCCAGCCGCCGCAGAAGAGAATCGTCATCATCGCACACATCGTGACGATGGCGACGTATTCGCCCAACATGAACAGCATGTAGGGCGTCGCCGAATATTCGACCATGAATCCGGCGACCAGTTCGGACTCGGCTTCGACGAGATCGAAGGGCGGGCGATTCGTCTCGGCCATAGCCGAGATGAAGAAGATGATCAGCATCGGGAAGAGCGGCAGCCAATACCAGCCGAGGAAGCCGAAACTCGTATCCTGCGCCCGCACGATGTCGGCGAGATTGAGTGAGCCGGCGCAGAGCAGGACGGTGATGATGACGAAGCCGATCGAGACTTCGTAGGAGACCATCTGCGCGGCCGAGCGCAACGCGGCGAGGAAAGGGTATTTCGAGTTGGACGCCCACCCGCCCATGATGATGCCGTACACGGAGAGCGACGAGATCGCGAAAATGTAGAGGATGCCGACATTGATGTTGGCGATGGCCACGCCTTCGGTCACGGGAATGACCGCCCATGCGGACAGCGCGAGCATGGCGGTGACGCAAGGGGCGAGCAGGAAGACGAGCTTGTTGGCCCCATCGGGTACGATCGGCTCCTTCAGCGCGAACTTCAGCAAGTCGGCGAAGGATTGCCACAACCCCCAAGGGCCCACGACGTTCGGGCCGCGGCGCAGCTGCACCGCCGCCCAGATTTTGCGGTCCGCATACAGGTAGTAGGCGACGAACAGCAACAGGACCACCATCAGCACCAGGCTCTTGATGATCATGATGATGAGGGGGAGAAGCCAGGCGCTCATCGCATCATTCCGCCGCTTGCCGCATCTGCCGATCGAGTGCCAATGCGGAACATTCTGCCATAACGGCGGAGGCGCGCGCGATCGGATTTGTCAGGTAGAAGTCCTGCACTACGGCGACAAAGCCGGCCCGTTCTGTCGTGCCCTGCCCTGCTCGTGAGATGAGGGGCTGCAGGTCGCCGCCGCGTTCGATCTGGTCGGTGCGCGCGAAATGCGGATGCCGTTCATAGAGCGCACGGCGCAGCTGTGCGAGTGAGTCGAACGGCAGGCGCACCCCGAGGACGTCGGATAGGGCGCGCAGGACCGCCCAATCCTCGCGCGCGTCTCCCGGCGGGAAACAGGCGCGATCGGCGATCTGCACGCGGCCTTCGGTGTTGACGTACGTCCCGGATTTTTCGGTGTAGGCGGCGCCTGGAAGGATGACGTCGGCGCGATGCGCACCGCGATCGCCGTGCGTGCCCTGGTAAACCACGAATGCACCGGGCGCGATGTCGATCTCGTCTGCGCCGAGATTGAAGGCAACATCGAGCCCGCCGGCTTCGGCCATGGCCCGCGCATCCTTGCCGCCGGCCTGCGGCACGAAATTGAGATCGAGCCCGCCGACGCGTGCGGCGGCAGTGTGCAGGATCGAGAGGCCGCTCCAGCCCTCTTTCGTACCCGCGATGTTCGCTGCGAGGGCGAGGATCGCCGCTCCGTCGGGCCGCGTCAGCGCGCCCTGGCCAACGATAACCAGCGGGCGCGATGCCCGGGCGAGGTCCTCGCCAAAGCCTTTGCCGGCGGCGATATCGGACAGGCTTTCCGGACCCGCGCCGATATACTTGTAGCCATAGGTGAGATCGACCGCCTCGCCGATAAGGGCCACCGGGAAATTGCCGGCGCGCCAGCGCTTGCGGATGCGCGCGTTCAGCACCGGCGCCTCGCGCCGCGGGTTGGAACCGATGATGAGCAGCGCATCCGCCTGCTCGATGCCGGCGATCGTCGCGTTGAAGATGTACGACGCGCGACCCAGCGAGGGATCGAGCTTCGTGCCGTCCTGGCGGCAATCGACGTTGAGTGAGCCGAGCTTCTCCATGAGAAGCTTCAGCGCGAACATTTCCTCAACGGCACAGAGATCGCCGGCAATGGCGCCGATGCGATCGGGCGCCGCGCCCTTCACACGCGCGGCGATCGCTGCGAAGGCTTCGCCCCAGCTCGCCGCACGTAAGCGTCCGTCCTCACGAACGAACGGTCTGTCGAGCCGCTGCGTCTTCAGCCCATCGACGATCTGCCGCGTCTTATCCGAAATCCATTCCTCGTTCACCGCGTCATTGATGCGCGGCAGAATGCGCATGACTTCGCGCCCGCGCGTGTCGACGCGGATCGCCGATCCCACCGCGTCCATCACGTCGATCGACTCCGTTTTGCCGAGTTCCCACGGCCGCGCCTTGAAGGAATACGGCTTCGGCAGGAGGGCGCCGACGGGACAGATGTCGGCGACATTGCCCTGCAATTCCGAATGCATCGCGGTTTCGAGATAGGTCGTGATCTCCATGTCCTCGCCGCGGCCGATCGCGCCCATGTCCGATGTACCGGCGACTTCCGCGGTGAAGCGGACGCAGCGCGTGCAATGGATGCACCGGTTCATCGAGGTGCGCACAAGCGGGCCGATATATTTGTCCTCAACCGCGCGTTTATTCTCCGCAAAGCGCGAGCTATCGACGCCGAACGCCATGGCCTGATCCTGCAGATCGCATTCGCCGCCTTGATCGCAGATCGGGCAATCCAGGGGATGATTGATCAGCAGGAATTCCATGACTCCGTTGCGCGCCTTGCGCACCATCGGCGTTTTGGTGAAGACTTCAGGTGCCTCGCCCTTCGGCCCGGGGCGGCAATCGCGCACGGCCCAGGCGCAGGACGCAACCGGCTTCGGCGCGCCTTTGAGCTCGACGAGGCACATACGGCAATTGCCGGCGATCGACAGGCGCTCGTGATAGCAGAAGCGCGGGATTTCGGCGCCCGCCTCTTCGCACGCCTGCAGCAATGTGTACTCGGGCGGAACGTCGACTTCGGTGCCGTCGATGATGAGCTTGGTCATCGCGTCCTACTCCGCCGCAACGCCGTAGGCTTCGACGGGTTCGTCCGCGGGATTGCGTGCATACGCGTCGATGCGCCGCTCGATCTCCGGCCGGAAGTGCCGGATGAGGCCCTGGATCGGCCACGCGGCGGCATCGCCGAGCGCGCAGATCGTGTGGCCTTCGACCTGGGTGGTGACTTCGAGCAGCATGTCGATCTCGCGCTTATGCGCGCGTCCCTCGGCCATGCGGCTCACGACCCGCCACATCCAGCCCGTACCTTCGCGGCACGGCGTGCACTGGCCGCAGCTCTCATGCTTGTAGAAATACGAGATGCGCGCGATCGCCCGCACGATATCGGTCGATTTGTCCATGACGATTACCGCGGCGGTACCGAGACCGGACTTCAGATTGCGCAACGTGTCGAAATCCATCGGCGCATCGATAATCTCGTGCGCCGGCACGAGCGGCACCGAGGAGCCCCCGGGAATCACCGCCAGCAGATTGTCCCAGCCGCCGCGAATGCCGCCGCAATGCGTGTCGATCAGCTCGCGGAACGGAATCGACATCGCATCTTCGACATTGCACGGCTTATTCACATGACCGGAAATGCAGAACACTTTCGTCCCAGAATTGTTCTTCGCACCAAAACTCGCAAACCATGCCGCCCCGCGCCGCAAAATCGTGGGCGCGACCGCGATGGACTCGACATTGTTGACGGTCGTTGGGCAACCATAGAGGCCCATATTGGCTGGGAATGGCGGCTTCAGCCGCGGCATGCCCTTCTTGCCCTCGAGCGATTCGAGCAGCGCCGTTTCTTCGCCGCAGATATAAGCCCCGGCCCCGTGATGGACGTAACAGTCGAACGGCCAGCCGTGGATATTATCCTTTCCGATAAGGCCCGCTTCATAGGCCTGCGCGACGGCGGCTTCGAGCCGCTCGCGCTCCAGAATGTATTCGCCTCTGATATAGATGTAGCAGGCGTGCGCCTCCATCGCGAACGAAGCAACAAGGCAGCCCTCGATCAGGAGGTGGGGATCGTTGCGCATGATCTCCCGGTCCTTGCAGGTGCCGGGTTCGGATTCATCCGCATTGACGACGAGATAAGAGGGCCGCGCGGGATCGGCTTTCGGCATGAACGACCATTTAAGGCCGGTCGGAAACCCCGCGCCGCCGCGCCCCCGCAGACCCGAGGCCTTCATCTCGGCGATGATCCAGTCCTTGCCCTTGTCGATCAGCGCCTTGGTGTTGTCCCAGGCGCCACGCGCGCGCGCGCCTTCAAGGCCCCAGTCGCCGAAGCCGTAGAGATTGGTGAAGATGCGATCCTTGTCGGCGAGCATTGATGTCCTTCTAGGGCATGTCCTTGCCGCGGCGATCGCCCGATTCAGGTTCGCCCGGTGCCACGTCGGCAGCCTTGTCGGCGGGCACGCCCACGGTCTGTTTCACGCCGGATTCGTTTGTCGGTGCCTGAGTTGCGTTCGTCTGCTCGGGCGAGCTCATTTCTGGAACGCCCTTCTGCGAAGCCGACCCGGTACCGGCGCCCTGATGCGGCATCGTTTGCCCGGAACCGCTTGCCGCGCCGGCTGTGACTGGATTCGTGTTCGCATTCACGTGTTCGTCGGCGCGGCTGCCTTCAGGTTCGACCGGCCGCTCGGTGCGCGTGCCGGTATCCGCAATCGAATCCGTCGGCTTCCCTTTGCGCTGCTCGCGATCGCGCCAAAGCAGTTCGGGTGCGGGTGCACCCAAGCCGGGCTGCGCATCTTGCGTCGCCTTATTTGCAGCCGCCGCGGCGTGATCGGGTTCGCCGCCTTCTTTGGGCAGATGACCCGGACCGCTGCGGCCGTCCTTGCCCCATAATTCAGTGAGGCTTGTCAGGCCGCCGACCGGTTCCGACGTGACGCGGCCGATTTGCGAGCCAGTCTTCACCTCACGTCCGGCGGCGAGGTCGTCGAGCAGCTTCTCGAAATTCTCCGGCGTCAGGTCTTCGTAATAATCGTCGTTGATCTGCACCATCGGCGCGTTGCAGCAGGCGCCGAGGCATTCAACTTCGGCCCAGGAGAAAAGACCGTCGGCGGTGACCTTGTGCGGTGGCCCGATGCGGCGCTCGAGCACGGCCTTGATACTATCGGAGCCCTGCAGCACGCACGGCGTGGTGCCGCACATCTGGACATAAAACTTTCCGACCGGCTCGAGATTGAACATCGTGTAGAA